>NZ_JBSHAO010000046.1:0-25536 GCF_053611545.1 Streptomyces sp. NPDC054796
CCAACCCCCACACCCACATCAGCCACCACCCCCTCCAACAACACCCCAAAAGCCCGCACCAAACCCTCCACCGAACCCCGATCAAACAAATCCGTGGCGTATTCGAATCCGCATTCCAGGCCCCCGTCGGGGCCGGTCTCGGAAACGAAGAGCGACAGGTCGAATTTCGAGGTGCGGTCCTCGGGGTCCATGCGGTCGAGGCGCAGATCGCCCCAGCGGATCTCGTCCTGGGCGAGGAAGGTGAACAGCGTCTGGAACAGCGGGTGGTGGGCGAGGTCGCGCTGCGGGCAGAGTTCGGCGACGAGGCGGTCGAAGGGGAGGTCGCGGTGGTCGTAGGCGCCGACGAGACGGTCCCGTACGCCCCGGACCAGTTCGGCGAAGGGCAGCTCGGAGGAGAGCGTGGAGCGCAGGACGAGGGTGTTGAGGAAGTAGCCGATGAGCCCCTCGGTGTCCTCGTGGCCCCGCCCGTCCACGGGGATGCCGACGCTCACGTCGTACTGTCCCGACCAGCGGGCCAGCAGCGTCTGGAGCGCGGCGAGGAGGACCATGAACAGGGTGGCGTCCTGCTCGCGGCCGAGCGCGGTCAGCGCCCGCGTCAGCTCGGGCGGCACGGTGAACTCGACGACGTCACCGGCGAAGGTGGGCTCGGCCGGGCGCGGCCGGTCGGTGGGCAGGCCGAGCGTGCCGGGGGCTCCGGCCAGCGCGTCCTTCCAGTACGCGAGCTGCTCGTCCAGTACGTCTCCGCGCAGCCACTCGCGCTGCCAGACGGCATAGTCGGCGTACTGCGCGGCGGGTTCGGGCAGCGTGGGCCGCTCGCCGGCGGCGAAGGAGGCGTAGAGGCTGCCGAGCTGCGTGTAGAAGAGGTCGAGGGACGGCCCGTCGATCATGATGTGGTGGGTGTGGACGGCGAGCACGTGTGCGTCGTCGCCGAGGCGGATCAGCCGGACGCGGAAGGGCGCGGCGGCCTCCAGGTCGAAGCGCTGCGGGGCGCGCAGCAGTTCGCGCAGCGCGTCCTCGCGGCGCTCGGCGGGGACGCCGGAGAGGTCGAGCCGCTCGGCGGTGAGGGTGGCCTCCTCGTCGACGACCTGGGCCGCGACGTCTTCGACGGTGGTGTAGCGGGTGCGGAGCACCTCGTGCCTGCGGGCGAGGTCGGCGAGGGCGCGGTCGAGCGCCTCGGGGTCCAGGGGCCCGGTGATACGGACGATGCTCTTGAGGTCGTAGGCGGCGCCGGGCGCGCCGAGCTGTTCGAGGAACCAGAGCCCTTCCTGACCGAGGGAGAGCGGGACGGCCGCGGGGCGGGGCCGTCCGCGCAGTGGCGTGCTGCGGGACAGTTCTTCCGCCTGGAGGAGGGCGATGACCTCCTGCTTCGAGGCGCGCAGCGCCGCCGACTGCTCGGCGGTGAGCGCGTTCGAAGGCCGCACGCGCAGCCTGCCCTCGTGCACCCAGAGCTGGACGCCGCTGTGCCGCAGTTCACCGAGGAGGCTACGGAGGTCGGTCATCGGCGGTTCACTCCTCATGGATCGGTCGGGAAGGCAGGGGTGCGCAAGGCGGGGGGGTGTTCGCGGAACCGGTGAGGCGGAGGGACGGCGGGGGGACGGCGGGGAGGTCAGCCCGCCGCGGGCGCGGGTGCGCCCCTCTCAGGGCGTTCGGGCAGCTCGGGCAGCGACCGGTAGATCGTCGACATCGCCGCGAACACCCCGCCCAGCGTGGGCAGGGCCGCGTACTCGGGATCGCGGGAGAGCACCGCGTGGACGTCCTTGAGCCGCCACAGCGGGGTCCTGGGGAACAGGTGGTGGACGAGGTGGTAACCCTCGCCCTGCTTCTCGCCGAGCAGGAAGCGCAGCGGCAGCGGGTACCTGCGGTTCCAGGACATGTAGATGTCCACGCGGGGCGCGGTCTCGATGACGGGGAAGTGCTCCAGGAGTTCAGCGACGGCGCCGAGCCACACCTGCGTGGTGACCAGGGGCACGAGCCAGTAGAGCGCCAGCAGGTCGAGCCAGCCGCCCCACGCCGCGACGAGGAGCACGGCGGCCGTCAGCGCGCCGCGCACCCAGCGCTCCCAGACCTGTTCGCCGCCGGTGACGATGCGGTGGCGCAGCAGGTAGGCGACGTAGGAGAGCGTGGCGCGCGGGCCGAGCATGGTGAGCAGATAGCGGCGCACCGCACGCCTGCTGAGGTCGTCGCCGCACAGCCCGTTGCGCTGGTACTGCTGGTAGTCGGGGTCGCGTTCGGGGTCGCCCAGCCTGCCGTGGTGCTCGCCCAGGTGGGAGGCGCGGTAGCCGGTGAAGCTCTGGAGCACGGGATAGCCGCCGAAGAGGCCGCCGATCACGGATCCGGCGCGGGTGTGGCTCATCAGTGCCCGGTGTGTGGCCATGTGCAGCACCCCGGCGAGGGCCCGCTGCCGTCCGCCGATGAGGAAGACGGCCACGATGTACGCGGGAACGGAGACGGCGGCGGGCGCGTGCTGCCACAGCCACCAGGAACCGGCGAATGCCACGGCGACGACGATCCAGTGCTCGACGGTTTCGAGCGGGCCGTGCCAGTTGTCGAGCCGTGAGCTTTCTCTTACGGCCTCGCGTATTTCCTTGGAGAACTGGTGCCGACGGGCAACACCGCCTCGGTTGCCTTCCACTGCCACCTCCGGCTTGTCGCCTCGGCTCGCCTCAGTGTGCAAAGGCGCGGGAATTCTCGTTTCAGGACTCTTCCAGATTCTTCGGGAATCTTCGAGCGTCAGAACTCTTCGAACGACAAACGCGCTTCGACGGTCTCGCGAATGGCTTTCGCGAGTTCTTCCGCGTTCTCCTTGGCGAGGAGGGTGAAGTGATTTCCGGGTACGTCGCGCACGGTCACTTCCCTGATCCGGCTCGACCAGCCGCGGTCGCCCGTCAGATAGCCGTCGGGCAGTGCGCCGCGCACCTCGGGTATCACTTCCGTGGCCCGCAGCAGGTCGACGGCGCCGTCGTAGGGCGCGGGATCGTAGTCGAGGAAGGCGGCGCGGTGGTGGTCGACGGCCTGCTTGAGGCGGTGGACCTCGCCCGCCGCCTCGTCGAGGGTGTCGGCCTCGAAGCCCTCCAGGGCGAAGATGTCCATGCCCAGGATGGCGGCCCGTACCCGCGCCGCACCGCCCGTACCGCCCCCCGCGTCCCCCGTACCGTCCGCACTGCTCGCACCGTCCGCACCGGCGGCGAGCGCGGGCGGTGCCCAGGAGTCGAGGAGGAGTGTCGCGATGACGTCCACGGCGCGCTCGCGCCACTGGCGGGCCATCTCCAGCGCGACGCACCCGCCCATGGACCACCCTGCGAGCACGAGGGGGCTGACGCCGCGCACCGCGTCGACGGCGCTCGCGTAGTGCGCGGCAAGTTGCTCCACGGAGCCCGCGAGGCGGCCTTCCGCGTCCTGCGGCGCCTCGATGCCGTACACGTCGAACTCGCCCTCCAGGCGGCGTGCCGTCTCCAGGAACGGCAGGACCGAGCCGCTCGCCGCGTGCACGAGGACCAGCAGGGGCCTGCCCTTGGCGGGGGCCAGCGGGACCAGGCAGGTGCGTGCCTCGTCGGCGGAGGAGCGCAGCCGTGCGGCCAGTTCGCGGACGGTGGGCGCCGCGAACACGTCGCTCACCGTGGGGCGCAGGCGCAGTTCCTGTGAACAGGCGGCGATGAGCCGGAAAATGAGCAGGGAGTGGCCGCCCAGTTCGAAGAAGCCGTCGGTGACGCCGACGTCGTCGGTGCCCAGGACGCGCCGGAAGATCTCCGTGAGCCCGGTCTCCACCTCGCCCTCCGGTGGGACGAGTGTCCGTTGCCGCTCGGGGGCGGTGCCCTCGCCGAGGTGGCGCAGCAGGGCCTTCTCGTCCGCCTTGCCGTTGACGTTCATGGGGACGCACGGGACCTCGGTGTAGCGGGAGGGGAGCATGTAGGGGGGCAGCAGCCGGGCCGCGTGCTCCGCCAGTTCACGCGCGCCGGACGTGTGCCCCTCGCGCGGGACGACGAAGGCGGCGAGGCGGCGGTCCATGCTCTGCGGGGCGAGCACCACGGCGTCCTCGACGTCGGGGTGTTCGCACAGCACGGCCTCGATCTCGGCGAGTTCGATGCGCATGCCGCGGATCTTGACCTGTCGGCCGATGCGGCCGAGGTGTTCGAGGACGCCGTCGGCGCGGTAGCGGCACAGGTCGCCGGTGCGGTACATGCGCGAGCCCGGCGGCCCGTACGGGTCGGGCAGGAAGCGCTCGGCGGTCATGCCGGGGCGGCGGTGGTAGTTCTGCGCCACGCCGCTCTCACCGCCGATGAACGCCTCACCGGGCACGCCGACGGGTGCGAGCACGAGGTTCTCGTCGAGCACGTAGAGACGGAAGTTGCCCGCGGGACGGCCGAGCGGTACGGGTGCGCCGGGGTCGCGGGGCAGCACCATGTCGGTGACACACCCCGCCTCGGTGGGTCCGTAGCAGTTGATGAGGGCGGCGTCGAAGCGCTCGTGGAAGCCGTCGCGGATGCGCGGGGTGACGGGCTCGCCGCCGCAGAACACCCAGCGCAGCGAGGGGCAACTGCCGGCGGGGGCGCTCTCCAGGAAGACCTGCATCATCGTGGGGATGAGGTAGACGGTGGTGACACGGTGCCGTTCGATCATCTCCCGCAGGTAGCCGGGGTCCTTGTGGCCGCCGGGGCGGCAGACGGCGACGCGGGCGCCGAAGTACAGCGGCCAGAAGATCTCCCAGATGGAGACGTCGAAGCCGTAGGAGGTCTTCAGCAGGTTCGCGTCGCCGGGCCCGAAGGGGTACTTCTCCTGGAGCCAGAAGATGTTGGCGAGTGCGCCGTCCACTCCGTAGGCGACCGCCTTGGGCCGTCCCGTGGTACCGGAGGTGTAGAGCAGGTGCACCAGGTGGTTGCCGGGTCCTTCGGCGGGCACGTCGCCGGTGGGCAGCGCGGCCCACAGGTGTGCGTCCTTGCCGAGGGAGTACGTGTGCCAGGGGCCCTCGCCGATCCGGTCTCTGGTGGTGTCGTCGGTGAGCACCAGCAGAGCTCCCGCGTCCTGGAGCATGTACTCCAGGCGCCCGTCGGGGAGTTCGGGGTCGAGCGGGACGTAGGCGGCGCCCGACTTGGCGATGGCGTACAGCGCGGTGATCATGTCGAAGCCGCGCTCGGCGCACAGGGCCACGAAGGTGCCGCGTCCGGCCCCGGCGGAGCGCAGGAAGTGGGCGAGCCGGTTGGCGCGGGCGTTCAGCTCACCGTAGGTGAGGGTTCCCTCGTCGCCCTCCAGCGCGACCGCTGCGGGGGTGCGGGCCGCCTGTTCCTCGAAGGGCTCGGCCATGGTGCGGTAGGGCAGCTCGGGGCGCCGGTAGGCGTTGAGGCCGTGCACGATGTGGTCGCGTTCGGCGCCGGTGAGCAGGTCCAGGTCGCGCAGCGCCGTGTCGGCGTCGCGTGCGGCGGAGTCGAGGAGACGGCGGTAGGCGGCGGTGTAGCGGCGTACGGTCGGCTCGTCGAAGAGGTCGAAGGCGTACTCCACGAAGCCGGAGAACCCCGAGGGTCCAGCAACCCCGGAAGACTCGGCGGGCCCGTAGCCGTCCGGGGTCTCGGTCAGCGACACCGTCAGGTCCCACTTGGCCGAGGCACTGTCCAGCACGACCTCGCCCCAGCGCGCGCCCTCGATGCTGAGCCCGTCGGCCGACTGGAGGCCGAAGAACGTCTGGAAGACGGGGCTGCCGCCCGCGGTGCGCGGGATGCCCAGCTCGGCCACGACACGCTCGAACGGCACACTCTGGTGGTCCTGCGCGCCGACGACGGTGTCGTGCACGCGCCGCACCAGCGCGCGGAAGGAGAGGTCGCCCGTGACATCGGTGCGCAGTGCGACAGGTTTGATGAAGCAGCCGACGATGTCCTCGGTCACCGGGTGGTCGCGCCCCGCCAGGGGTGCGCCGACGATGACGTCGGGCTGCCCCGTCAGCCGCAGGATGAGTGCCTTGTAGGCGGCGAGGAGCACGACGAACGGGGTGGTGCCCTCCTCCTTGGCGAGGCGGCGCACGTGGCCGGCGTCCTCGGCGGGCACGTCCAGGGGCACGACACCGCCCCGGCGGCTGGGCACGCTGGGACGCGGGCGGTCGGCGGGCAGGTCCAGGACGGGGAGTTCCCCGCCCAGCCGCCGCTTCCAGTAGCCGAGGTCGCGGGCCACCCGCTCCTCGTCGGCCTGGGCCGCGAGCCAGGCCGCGTAGTCGAGGAAGCCCACCTCGCCCGGCGCGTCCAGCGGCTCTCCCGCGAGCAGGGAGCACAGTTCCTGGACGAGCTGCTTGGTCGACCAGTAGTCGGTGACGAGATGGTGCAGCACCAGGACGAGCAGCAGTCTGCCGCCCGGCAGGGCTACGGCCACGGCGCGCAGCAGCGGCGGGCTGTCCAGCGCGATGCGCGCCGCGGCCGCCGCGTCGCCGATCTCGCGGGCGCGCCGCTCGGCCTCGGCCCCGTTCGCCTCCCGCAGGTCGTGCCACTCCAGGGGCGGTTCGGTGAGGCCGCTGTCGTGCTGTAGGGCCGTGCCCCCGGCGTCCCCCGCGTCCTCTGCGGCCCCGGTCTCGCGCACGGCGACCCGTAGCGCGTCGTGACGCTCCATCAGGGTGCCGAGTGCGGTGCGCAGTTCCGTGTGCGTGGGTGCGTGGTCGAAGGTGAGCGTCTCGAAGACGTTGTACTCGGCGCTGTCGGGATACAGGCGGGTGAAGAACCAGATCCTGGCCTGCGCGGGGGTCAGCGGCACCTCGGTGCCCGCCGGCACCTTCGGTATCCGCTGCTGCCGCTCGGGGGTGCCGATGCGCCGTCGCAGCAGGCTGTCCAGGAGTTGGGCACGCCCAGGGCTCAGCTCGGTCATGCCGTCAGTCCTCCCTCGTTGAGGCGGTCGGCGACCTCGTCGTCCGACAACGCGCTCACCATGGACACCAGCGACTTCTCGACGTAGGCGGCGAGCCCCTCGATGGTCGGTGCGCCGAAGAACTCGCGCAGGGACACCTCCACGCCGAAGGTCTCGTTGACCCGGTTCAGCACCTGGAGGGAGCTGAGCGAGTTGCCGCCGACGCCGAAGAAGTTGTCCTTGCGGCCGACGCGCCCCACGCCGAGCACGTCCTTCCACAGCTCGGCCAGCGCGCTCTCCAGCTCGGAGTGCGGTTCCGCCGCGCCCACCCGTGCCTCGCGGTCCCCGGCGGTCGGGGCCGGGAGCCGGAGCCGGTCGGTCTTGCCCGAGGGGGTGAGCGGCAGTGCGTCGAGGCGTACGTACGCGGCGGGCAGCATGTACGTCGTCAGATACCGCGCCAGGTGTTCGGCCAGTTCTCCGGCCGAGGCATCGCCCACCACGTAGGCCACCAGTTCCGGTGCGCCGCCCCCGTCGCCCCCGTCGCGCCCGTCGCGCCCGTCCCGCCCGTTCCGCCCGTCGCCCTCGTCGCGCCGTACGACGACGGCGGTCGCGCGCACGCCGGGGTGCCGCTCCAGTACGGACTCGATCTCGCCGGTCTCCACCCGCACGCCCCGGATCTTGGCCTGGTCGTCGGAGCGCCCCGCGTAGTGCAGCACCCCTTCCCTGTCCGTCCAGGCGAGGTCGCCTGTGCGGTAGAGGCGTTCGCCGGGGGTGAGCGCGTACGGGTTCGGGACGAACTTCTCGGCGGTCAGCCCGGGGCGGCCGTGGTAGCCGCGGGCGAGGCCGCCGACTCCGGCCACGTACAGCTCCCCGCGCACACCCGGTGGCAGCGGGTTGAGTGCCTCGTCGAGCACGAAGAGCCGGTAGATGCCGATCTGACGCCCCATGGGGACGGCGGCGGGCGCCGAGGTGGTGCGGCCCTCCCAGGCGGCGACCTCCGAGGTCTCGGTCTGCCCGTACATGTTGTGCAGCTCGACGGGCGCGTGGAAGTGCGCGGCGAACCGCCGCAGCAGCCGCGCCGGCACACCCTCGCCGGAGGTCTGGATCCAGCGGGGGCTCGGGGTGTCCGCGAGGTGCGCGCGCGGGGCGAGGGAGAGGTAGGCGTCGAGCATGGAGGGGACGAAGTGGGCGAGCGCGGGGCGCCCGTCCGTCAACAGCCCGGCCAGATGGGTGACGTCGGCCTCGGCTCCGGCGTCCGCGAGGAGCACGGTGCCGCCGTGGCCGAGGGTGCTGAAGATCTCCCAGATGGCGACGTCGAAGAGGAGGGGTGTCTTGTGCAGCACCCGGGTGCCGGGGCCCATCGCGTAGCGGCGGGCGATCCAGTCGACGCGGTTGGAGGCGCAACGGTGGTCGATCACGACGCCCTTGGGGCGGCCCGTGGAACCGGAGGTGTAGTAGACGTACGCGACGTTGTCGAGCCCGACGGTTGCCGCGGCACGCGGTGTCCCTTCGGCGGTGCCCGCCGTGTCCCGCCCGGTGGGTTCCGCGGACCCCGCGGGTTCCACGGGCTCTACGACGAGCGGGGCGCCCAGGGGTTCGAGCAGCGGCAGGTGGGGCCGCTGGGTGGCGAGCGCGACGGGACGGGCGTCCTCGGTGATCGCGCGCATCCGCTCCAGGGGCATGGCGGGGTCGAGCGGGATGAACCCGGCGCCGGTCCTGAGCGTCGCGAGCAGGGCCACGATCAGGTCGGGCGAGCGGTCAGCGCAGATCCCGACGAGCTTCTCCGGGCCCGCTCCCGCTGCGGCGAGGGCCTGGGCCAGGCGCTCGGCGCGGCGGTCCAGTTCGGCGTATGTGACGGTGCGGGCGCCGAGTCCTGAGCCGGAGCCCGCGGCGGGCCCTGCCTCGATGGCGACGGCATCCGGGATGCGGCGCGCCGTCTCCTCGAAGCGAAGGTGCAGCGGCCGGAGGCCGCCGGGCTCCTCGCGGTCCGCGTTGACGGCGGCGGTGCGCTGTTCGCGCTCCGCGGGAGCGAGCAGGGGCAGTTCGTCGACACGGGTGCGGGGCGCGCCGACGGCGCCGTCGAGCAGTGCCTCGTATGCGGCGAGCCAGTCGGTGGCGCCCGCGCCGTCCATGACGGCCGCGCTGTATTCGAGTTCGCCGGTGAGCCCGTCGCCGCCGTCCGGGCGGAGCATGCAGGTCAGATCGACCTTGGCCGTCCCCGAGTGGACGGTCTCCTCGGTGATCTCCAGTCCCCCGATGCGGGCCGCCGCGTCGGCGGGCGTGGCCTGGAGGACGAACATGGCCTGGAAGAGGGGGTTGGCGAGGGGGTCGTCGCCGGGGTGGCGTGCCACGCCGAGCGCGTCGACCACCTCGTCGAACGGCAGCTCCTGGCGGGCCAGCGCGGCGGTGAGCGCTGCGGAGGTGCGGTCGATCAGCTCGCCGAACCGCATCCCCTCGGTGAACTCGACACTCACGGCGAGGGTGTTGACGAGATAGCCGACGATCCGCTCACTGCCGGGCACCGTGCGGCAGGCGGCCGGTACGCCGACGACGAGCCGGTCGCCGCCGGCGGTGCGTCGCAGCGTGGCGAGGAAGGCGGCGAGGAGGACGCCGAACTCCGTGGTGCCGTGCTCCCGCGCGAGCGCCCTGACCCCGGCGAGCAGCCCGGGCGCGAGGGACAGCGGTGCGTAGCCACCGTCCGTGCCGGTGGCCTCGGCGGGAGACCCGGTATCGATGTTGGCGGGGGCAGGGACGGGGGCCTTGAAGCGGCCCTCCAGGTGCAGCGCGGGCGGCGGCCCGGCGTCCAGGGCGTCCAGCTCCCGCTTCCAGAACGCGCGCTGGGCCTCGGCTTCCGCGCCCGTCAGCCAGGACTCCTGCCAGGCGACGAAGTCGCCGTACTGGCGCTCTGCCGGGGGCAGGCTCCGGCCCTCGTACAGTGCGCTCAGCTCGTCCCAGAAGACGCCGAGCGACCAGGCGTCGAAGACGGCGTGGTGAACGTTGAGCACCCACAGCGCCTCCCCCGCTTCCCTCTCCGCCTCCGGCTCCCCCGGCTTCCCCGTCTGCCAGGTGACGCACAGCGAGCGCAGCAGGGGTCCCGAGGTGAGGTCGAAGGGGCGGCGGGCCTCTTCGGCTGCGAGGGCGCGGGCGTGCTCGGGGCCTTCGGCCGAGGTCACCGTCGTGCGGACGGGTGTGCCGGGGCGCACGCGCTGGCGCAGGACGCCGTCCGCCTCCTCGAGGGTGGTGCGCAGCGCCTCGTGCCGGTCCACGAGCGCGGTCAGCGCCGCGTCGAGACGGCCGATGTCGAGGGGGCCCCTGATCCGGTAGGCGAAGGGCACGGAGTAAGTGGCGGCGCCGCCGTGCAGGCGCGCCAGGAACCACAGCCTCCGCTGGGCGCGGGAGGCGGGGCGCAGCGGTATGTCCCGCGCGTGGGAGGCGACGGGCAGCGCGTGCGGCGCCGAGGGCGCGGGCCGTTCGCCCGCTGACGGGCGCCTGGCCTCGGTGACGGCGGTGGCGATGCCGCGCACGCTGGAGGCGGTGACGAGTTCGGCGTAGGTGAGGGTCGCGCCGGTCACCTCCGTGAGGAGGTTCAGGAGCTGGAGGGCGCGCAGCGAGTCGCCGCCGGCGGCGAAGAAGTCAAGCCCCGGCGTGGCGGGTGGGCGCCCGGTGAGCCGGGCGAAGAGCCCGGCGACGGCCTGCTCCAGCGCGGTGAGCGCGTGCGCGCCGGGCGCGCCGGCCGTCTCCGCAGCCCCGTCAACGGGACCCGATGCGGGCGAGCCGGATGCGGCGGGGCCGCTCGCCGTCGTCCCGGCCGAGGCGGGGTCCGGCAGCCGACTGCGGTCGAGCTTGCCGCTGACAGGCGAGCGGACGAAGCCGTCGACGGGCACGAACACGCTGGGCACCATCACCGGGGGCAGCAGCGCGGCGAGCCTGGCCCGCAGCTCCGGCTCGGAGAAGTCCCGCGCCACGACGTACGCCACCAGCCGGGTGCCGTCGGCGTCCTCCGTGCCGGTGACGACCGCCTCCGTGACCCCCGGGCAGCGCAGCAGCGCCGCCTCGACCTGCCCGGGTTCGACGCGGTGGCCGCGGACCTTGAGCTGGTGGTCGACGCGGCCCGCGAAGTGCAGGGTGCCGTCGGCCTGCCGGTGGCCGAGGTCGCCCGTGCGGTACATGCGCGTGCCCGCCGGGCCGAAGGGGTCGGGCAGGAACTTCTCCGCCGTCAGTCCCGGCCGGCGCAGATAGCCGCGGGCGAGTGCGGCGCCCGCGATGAAGATCTCGCCCGTGGTGCCGGGGGCGACAGGTTCCAGGTCCTCGCCCAGTACGTGGATGTCGGTGGCGTGGATGGGCTCGCCGAGCGGCACGGTGTCCCAGTCGTCCTGGAGAGGCCCGGCGAAGGTCGTGCAACTGATCGTGGCCTCGCTGGGGCCGTAGTCGGCGAGCCAGTCGACGTCAGCGGCCCACTCCAACTGCCGCCAGCGGCGCAGCACGTCGGCGCGCAGCTTCTCCCCGCCGACGAAGACGAGGCGCAGCGCGCCGGGCTTCGGCGCTCCGGCGGCGCTCAGGTCCTCGGCCCAGCGGTGCCAGTACGAGCTGGGCATGCTGACGACGCTGACCCGGGCGCTGTCCAGGAGGTCCGTGAACTCCCTTGTCGAAAGCACCCGTTGTGTGGGCAGGACGAGCGTCGCGCCGCCCAGCCAGGTGGGCAGGATCTCCTCCAGTGCCGCGTCGATGGCCAGCGAGGTGAACTGGAGGACACGGTCACCTGGGCGGATGCCGAGCGCTCCGGTCATGTGCAGCGCGTGGTTGACCAGCGAGGCTCCGGCGACGGCGACGCCCTTCGGCTTCCCCGTCGAGCCGGAGGTGTGGACGACGTACGCGAGGTTGTCCGCGCGCACGGGCACGGCGGGGCCGGTGTCCGGGTGCGCGCCGTTCTCCCGAGGGAGGTCCCCGGTGAGGTTCACGGCGGACAGGTCCACGACGCGTACGGTGCCGCCGAGGCCGGAAGCGGCCGACGCCCCCGAGGCCGCCGATGCCGCCGACGCGCGGGATCCGAGGCGCCCGTCGACCAGCAGCGCGGCGGCGCCCGCGTCACGCAGCGCGGAGGCCACGACCTCGGCGGGGTGCGCCGGGTCGAACGGCAGGCAGGCGCCGCCCGCCTTCCACACGCCCAGCACCCCCACGAGCATCGACACGGAGCGCTCCATGGCGATGCCGACCAGGGTCTCGGGGGTGATGCCGGTGGCGACGAGGTGGTGGGCGAGGCGGTTGGCGCGCGCGTTCAGCTCCGCGTAGGAGACCTCTTCGCCGCCGTGCACCACCGCGGTCGTCTCCGCGTACCTGCGGGCGGCCTCCTCGAAGAGGTGGTGCGGGCAGCGGGCCGCGGCAGGTGTGTTGGCCGTCATCAGCGGTCCGCTCCCGTCACCGTCGTCTTCTTCGGGTTGCCCTGGGCGCGCCCGGTGTCGAGGAAGCCCAGGATCGCGGGGACCGGGGAGATCACGCGGTCCACGCTGTCGAGTTCGGTGCGGTAGCGGCTGCGTACGTCGGGCAGCCTGCTCCAGTGAGTGGGCGGGCGCAGGTGGTGTTCCTGGTGGTAGCCGTCGTTGAAGGTGAGGAAGTTGTAGACCCGGCCGTAGTGGCTCACCGAGTTGGCGTAGCGGCTGTCGGGCTCGGCGCCGAAGTGGCGGTAGTAGTTCTGCACGTTGACCAGGGCCAGGCCGAGGAAGACGGCGGGCAGATAGCACATGAGGAGCCACTGCCAGGAGAGGACACCGAGCAGACAGACGAAGGCGAAGTGCGCGAGCCGGTCGAGCCGCACCTGGCGCAGCTCCACGCCGCGCGGCCCGGGTGACCGCGAGGCGTAGCGCAGCGCCGACTCGTGCGGGCCGACGCGGAACAGCCGGGTGACGGAGAGAAGCGCGGTGGCGAGCGAGAGCATCGAGTCGAGGGCGCCGCCGACGATGTAGCGCAGCAGCCCGGCGTGCTCGCCGTCGCGCCCGTCGCGGTACGTCGAGGAGGTGTCCTTCGTCGTCCCGTCGGCCGCCTGCCGGTCGTTGTTGTACCGGTGGTGATTGCGTACGTGGCTGAGCTCGTACTCCTGTACGGACTGGGCGATGCTCGCCGAATTCATCATCGACACGGCCCCGTTGAGCGCCTGCGAACGGAACCACGGCTGATGGGTGAACAGGTGCGAGATAATGATGATGTTGTACGTCATCATGAATACGAGGAGTGCGAACGATCCTATTCGGGCCGCCGTTCCCGCCCCGCCCCAGGAGGCCGCCAGAATAATCGTCGCCCCGAATTGTGCAAGGCTCAGGGCGACCAATACAGCGTCGAGCGGACTGTTTCTCCATACCGTCTTGGACTTCAATTGGTCTCCAGGGCCTGCGTCGAAGGACAGCCGTTCGGCCGCCGTTTCACTGCAAGTGCAGAGCAATACGATGGTGGACTTGCCCGGCCCAGTCAATGTCGTCCGAAGAGCGCTGAAGAATCAGTTCTGAGCGGCCCTGAACGGCCCTGATCCGCCGACGGAAATGTCAGACGGACTTGCCGATGCTCCTGGCTTCCGCCTCTTTCGCGAAGTCGTCCCACACTTTCGCGTAACCGCGGGCGAGCCGCGCGACGATGTCCACGCAGTGCGGGGGTATCGCCTCGACGAAGCGCGCGGACTCCTCCGTCGCGGCGCGGTGCCGGTCCAGCCAGCGCAGCAGGGAGCGCCCCGACTCGCTGAGCCGCAGCGAGGGATCCTTGCGCAGCCCGGCCAGCGCGGTCTCCGGGTCCTCCGGCGGTGCCACCCGCACCCGGCTGCTCTCACGCGTGACCCGGGCCGTGGTCACGGGGCGGCGACGCTGCCTCGCGGGCACCACGTCCTCCCCGGCCAGCAGGCGTTGCCGCACGTCATGCACCGTGGAGGGGGAGACTCCCGCCTCCCTCGCGACCTCCCGCAGGGAGGAAGCGGGCCGCTCGGCCAGGAGCTGGCCCGCCTTGATCCGGCCCTCCGCGCTGCTGAGCGGGCGCAGCCGTCCGTCCCTGCCGAACCTGGCGTTCGACTGTGTACTTTCCTCAGTCGATCGCCGCCGGAGCTCCCCCACCGTCTTGGCCGACAGGCCCGTGGCCAGCGCGACCCTGCGGTCGGACCACCGCGTGTGCGAGGCCAGGATCCGGCCCGCGGCGGCCATTCGGTCGGCGTGCGCGAGGGGAAGTCCGTGGCTCACGTTCATCTTCACCGCGAGGACGAAAGCATCCGCTTCCCCGCCCTCGTAGATGACGGCCGGAATGGAGGTCTCCCCGCGTAGCGTGGCGGCACGGACGCGATGTAATCCGTCGATGACCCGCATGGCGGGTGCGTGTACGAGGATGGGCGGCAACTGGCCTTCCACTTCCGCCAGTGCCTGCGTGTGCCGACTGTCTTCACCCTCCTGGCGGGGTGAATTGTCGAGCACCAGCGTGGAAATCGGTACCGTGACCGTCAAAGCCCCCTCAAGGACTTTACAGATCCACGCTTCCAGGTCTGCATTCTCGCCGCTTTGCTCGGAGCCTGACGCCCCCGATGATTCATTTCCGAGCATCGTTCACTAGCACCTTTCAAACGCGGATGGATCGACCTGTGCCCCATGTCGCTCTATCGCCAGAAAGGCGGGTATCCCGCTTTTGTGGTCAGTCGCACAGTACGTCAGCCACTTGCACACCGCACCACCACATCTCACGTTTTGTTCGAACCTCCAGACCTAAGATTGACGGATTGAACACGTCTACCGCTTGGGATATGGAGGTTTGTCCGAGGCTCAACCATCGTTCCGTCGCCCACCGGGGGGGGAGAGCGCGGATCAGCCAGGAGAAGAGGAGGGGGCCCGCTCCGCCGTGGGTGCCCTGCGGGCCTCGCCCCAGGAGACCGCTGAGAGCAGCGGCCCGGTGACGGCGGTGGTCACCACCGCCATGATCAGCAGCGCCAGATACATGGGTCCGGTCAGGATCCCCGTGCTGTGCCCCACGGACAGCACGATGAGTTCCGTCAGGCCCCGGGTGTCCATGAGCACGCCGATGCGCAGCGACTCCCAGCGCGACTGGGACCCGATCCTGGCCCCCGCGTAGCCGCCCCCGGTCTTGCAGACAAAGCCGAGCACCGTCACCAGCAGGACCAGGGTCCAGGAGGTGGCGCCCATCGCCTTGGTCAGCACGGTGACCCCGGTGGTGACGAAGAACAGCGGCACCAGCCTGCGCCCGATCCTGGTCACCCTGGCCACCGCGCCGTTCCAGGGCAGCAGCGCCCCGCGGGGCACCGCCGCGCCCACCAGCACGGCGCCGAACACGGCGGTCAGGCCCAGTCGTTCGCTGCCCAGTCCCGCGGTCAGCGCGAGGGCTCCCAGCAGCAGCGCGGTCAGCAGGGGCCTGCCCTCGAACAGGCGGCACACGGCCTTGCCGCGCAGCACCCACCGGAGGAGCATCGCCCCGACGGCCCCGGCGGCGAAGACCGCCATCGTGCGCGCCGTGCCGCCCGCCGAACCGGTGTTGAGGCTGACGGCGACCGACAGCAGCAGCCAGCCCGCGATGTCCTGGATGACGGCGGCGGTCAGGGCGAGGTTGCCGCTCGTGGTGCGCGCCAGTCCGAGGTCTTCCAGGAGCCTCGCCAGCACCGGCACGGCCGTGATCGAGAGCGCCGTGGCCATGTAGATCACCAGCGCGGGCCAGGTGGCGTGCCCCCGCAGGGACGGGTCGCCGTCGAGGAGGAGCCCGCAGGCCAGCAGGGCTCCGCCGCACAGCGGGACGACGAAAGACCCGGTGGACACCCACGCCACCGAACGGCGCGTGAACCGCGCCTCCTTGGGGTGTATGCCGTGCGCCACGCCGACGAGGAAGAGGACGAGGCCCGCCTCGGTGAGCAGTTTCAGGGCGTCGAGGACATGTGCCGGAAGCACCCGGTCAAGGGCTTCGGGCCCGGCAAGGGCGATCAGCAGGGGTCCCGCGGCCAGGCCGACGGCTATCTCCCCGATCACTCTGGGCTGGCGTAACGTCCGGGCTATGATTCCGCCGACGTGAGCGAGCAACAGCGCGCCCACCCCCGCCACGACCACGTGCACGCTCCCCCACGGGACATCGTCGACGCCCACTCCTGACCCTCCCCGTTCCGGCCGATGCGGCACAAGACGCGGCATGTGCGTCGCGCTCCGGCGAAGGCGGAGAGAGTCGCGAGGCCACGCATTTATGAGCCACGAATTTCGGCCGATCCTATAGCCGTGCGCACATCACGTCGAGCGGTGACAGGTCCGCACTCGATCACTGAATTGCCGCCCTGACGTGGGGTGTTGTTTATTTGTTCCGCACTTTCAAGGAAATTAAGGGCCCGGGAGGAAAAGTGATTCCCCACCTTCTCGAAGACCTGCGGAAGAGGGACATCCTCATCTGGGCGGAAGCCGGGCGCATCCGGTACGACGCGGCGCCCGGCGCGCTGACGCCCGAGGTCGTCGGGCGACTGCGGGAGCACCGGGAGGAGATCCTCCGGCATCTGGAACGGGACGGTGATCTTCCGGACGCCACACGGGACACCCACGTCCCTTCGGGGTCAGGGGGCGGCGAGATCCGGCTGCGCCCGCTCCTCCGGGAGGCGGGCGACGCGGGAGCGGACGGCGTCGGCGCGGGACGCGCCGGACCGGCCCGCGCCGTGGTCTTCGTGCTGCCGCCCGCCGGCGCGGGACCCGCGATGTTCCAGCGCTGGCGGGAGGAGGTCCCGGCGGACCTCGACGTCGTGCTGGTGCACGCGCCCGGCAGGGAGGAACGGCTGGAGGAAGCGGCGTACACGCATGTGGCGCCGCTGGCCGACCGCGTCGCCGAGGCGGTCGGCTCCTACGACGACCGCCCCTTCGTCCTCCTCGGCCACAGCGCGGGCGCGCTGGTGGCCCGCGAGGTGGCGCGGCGCGTCGGCTCGCCGAGGCTGCGGCTGCTCGCGGTCGCCGGGTCCCCCGCGCCGGACGCGGTGACCGGGGACGAGGCGGAGGCCGACGACAGGGCGCTGCTCGACGCGATGGCCGCCTGGGGAGGCACACCAGGGGAAATTCTCGCGGATCCGGACGCCTATTCGGTCTTCCTGCCGTGCCTGCGCGCCGATCTCTCGGTGGTGGCCAGTTGCCGGAAATCGCCGGAGGCGCGGGAGAGGCTGGATATTCCCGTGATCGCTTTCAGCGGTACGGAGGACCAGGTGGTGACGCATGAGGAAATGCGCGACTGGCGCCACTGGACGGACGGTTCCTTCCGTATTCACCGCGTACCGGGAGGCCACTTCTTTCCGGTCACCAGCGGTGCCGCGATATTCGCGGCGATCACGCGGGCCCTCGACGACCGGTGACGACGGGCGCCGACGGGTGAGGGCGGGCCCGGCAGCGGAGTGCCGCACGGCGCGGTATGGGAAGCGGTATGGGAAGAACTGCCAATCGACAAGATCAACAGGAAGCTGCTGAACTCTGAGGAGGAGGCGGGACGGCGCCTCCGCGCCGACGGTGGGCGTGGAGTCCCGGCACGCTTCCTCGGCGACGCCGCCCGAGCCCCGGACCCCGGGCGACCGTACGGCGTTCGCCCGGCTCCCCCCGGCCCCCCGGTGCTCCGGCCTCACCCCCGTAGGCCGGAGCACCGGGGCAGGGCCGTCCGCTTTCCTCCGGGTCCCGCGCCCGGTCTCGGTACCATGGCGCGACGGTTGCAGACGACTGGGTCCGGATGGTGCGAGGGATGGTCCGATTCTCCGCCCGTGACGCCGAGATCACGGCCGAGATCGCGCATGTGGGCACACTGCCCGGGGAGGCCGCCGAGCGGGCCGAGGCGCTGCTGGCCCCCATCCGCCGCCTCATCTCGTACGACGCCGCCTTCATCCACCTCTTCGACCCGGACCGCAGCCTCCAGGTGCCGCTGCTGCACGAGGGATACGACGAGCAGGTCGGGCGGTACATGACGACGCCCGAGTTCACCGCTGACGTGGACGGTGCGGGCGGCCAGGGCCACCGCCCCTTCCGGCTCAAGGACCTTTCCCAGCACTGGTCGGAGATCCCGCTGTGGGCCGACTACCTCTCCCCCGCCGGGTTCCGCGAGGGCATCGGCGTGCCGCTGCGTACCGCTTCCGGGAGCTACCTGGGCTTTCTCGGGGTCACCACCGTCGAGAGCCGTCCGCCCGCGCCCTCCGTACGGGACCGGCTCGGCGCGCTGGCCTCGCTGATCGCGCAGGCCGTCGACCCGCTGCGCTCCCTCACCGCGCGCGCCTCGCTCGTCGCGGGGGCCACGGCCGCCGTGGTGCTCACGCGCGCCGGGCGTACCTCGCCGCTCCCCGGGCTGCCAGGACACCGGCTGCTGACGGCGGGCTCGCCCGTACTGGCCGCCGCAGAGGCGCAGTTGGCCGAGGGCCACGAACACTCGGTCTTCCTCGCCCCGGACGGGGAGGCCGCCGCGCCTCCCGCGGTGCTGCGGGTCACCGTACTCTCCTGTCCCCGGCAGCCGCCCGGGCATCTGTACGGCCTGGTCCTGCTCTCCCCGCCGCCCGAGCTGCACGGTCTGACGAGGCGGGAGCTGGAGCTGTGCGGGCACCTGGTGCGGGGCGCCTCCAACGCGGAGATCGCGGCGGCACTGGCGATCACACCCCGTACCGTGGCCGCCCATCTGGAACACGTCTTCGCCAAGCTCGGCGTCTCCTCGCGGAGCATGGCCGCGGTACGGGTGCTGCGCCAGGGCCTGTATCTGCCGCCCCAGGTGGTCGCGTAGGGGCACGGGGCGCGGGGCGCGGCGAGGTGTGGCCGGGCGGCATGGCCAGGTGGCACGATCTCGCCATTATTGGTCTGGACCTTGCCTCGTGCGGCGGACGCGCGGTTGAGTGCCTCCACCCCCACAACGAGGAGCGACCTCATGTCGTCGAGACGTGTCATGTCCCTGATAACCGCGCTCGTGGTCGGCGCCGCCCTCTGGGCCCTCGCCCCGATGGCCTCCCAGGCGTCGACGTCCAAGCCCTCGGAGCCGTCGAAGGCCGCCGCCGAATTCGTGGTCACAGAGGCGCAGTTCAACCAGATGTTCCCGAACAGGAACTCCTTCTACACGTACCAGGGCCTCACCGAGGCGCTCGGCGCGTACCCGGCCTTCGCCAACACCGGCAGCGACACGGTCAAGAAGCAGGAGGCCGCCGCCTTCCTGGCCAACGTCAGCCATGAGACGGGCGGACTGGTCCACATCGTCGAGCAGAACCAGGACAACTACCCCCACTACTGCGACTCCAGCCAGCCCTACGGATGCCCGGCGGGCCAGGCCGCGTACTACGGCCGCGGGCCCATCCAGTTGAGCTGGAACTTCAACTACAAGGCCGCGGGCGACGCCCTGGGCATCGACCTCCTCAACGACCCCTACCAGGTGGAGAGGAGCGCGGCCGTCGCCTGGAAGACCGGCCTGTGGTACTGGAACACCCAGTCGGGGCCCGGCACCATGACCCCGCACGACGCGATGGTCAACGGCAAGGGCTTCGGCGAGACCATCCGCGCCATCAACGGCACCCTGGAGTGCGACGGCGGCAACCCGGGCCAGGTGCAGAGCCGCATCGACGCCTACCAGCGCTTCACCGGCATCCTCGGGACCACGCCCGGCGACAACCTGAGCTGCTGAGGCCGGTGCGGGGCCGCCGGAGAACCCACCGGAAAACCCTTCGGACACTCAGCGGTGCCTCTGCTACCTTCCCCGCATGAAGCGCGCTGAGCTGACGACGACGCCGGAGAGTGTCCCGGCGCGCTGACCGATATCCGAGTCGAAGCCCCGGGGCGGGTGCCCCGGGGCTTCGCCGTGCGGTCGCTCGCCTCACCGTCCGCGAGGAGAGCACGATGCACGACCACCGCAAGCTCGGCCGTGAGCTGGAACTGTTCGACACCGACCCGCTGATCGGCGCGGGCCTGCCGTACTGGCTGCCGGACGGCGCGGCCGTGCGGCACGCCCTGGAGGAGTACATCCGCGACGTGGAACGGCGCGCGGGCTACCGGCATGTGTACTCGCCGGTGCTCGGCAAGCGCGAGCTGTATGTGCGCTCGGGACACTGGTCGCACTACGGCGACGACATGTTCCCGCCCATGGAACTCGGCGGCGAACAGTTCGTGCTGCGGCCCAGCCTCTGCCCCCACCACGCCCTCATCTACCGCTCCCGCTCCCGCAGTTACCGCGAGCTGCCCCTGCGCATGGCCGAGCTGGGCGGCATGTACCGCGCCGAGCTGTCCGGGGTGCTGGGCGGGCTGTCCCGCGTCCGCGCGATCCAGCTCAACGACGCGCATGTCTTCTGCACCGTCGACCAGGTCGCCGAGGAGACCGGCGCGGCGCTCGCGATGATCCGCGCCGCCTACGCGGCGCTGGGCATCGAGGCCACCGGCTACCGGCTCTCCCTGCCGGGGCCCGGCGGGAAGTACGTGGCGGCGCCCGAGCTGTGGGAGCGTGCCACCGGCCTGCTGAGGAGTGTGCTCGACGCGTCCGGGCTGCCCTACGAGGAGGCCGAGGGCGAGGCCGCGTTCTACGGCCCCAAGATCGACGTCCAGATCACCGATGGCTCGGGCCGTGAGTCCACCCTGTCCACCGTCCAGGCCGACTTCCACCAGCCGGAGCGGTTCGGCCTGAGCTACGTCGGCGCGGACGGCGCGAGACACCGGCCCGTCATGGTCCACCGCAGCGTCATCGGCAGCGTCGAGCGGGCCGTGGCGCACCTCGTCGAGCGGCACGGCGGCGCCTTCCCCGCATGGCTCGCGCCCACCCAGCTCGTGATCCTCCCCGTGTCCGGGGCCGAGTTGCCCGAGGCCGATGAATTGGCGCGGCGTGCGGCGGAGTTGGGCCTGCGGGCCGAGGTCGCGGGGCCCGAGCGCGGCACCCTGGGCTCCCGCGTGCGGAGCGCGCGCCTCGTGCCCTACCAGGCCGTCATCGGCGCGCGGGAGGCCGCCGGCGGACTGGCAGCGCTGCGGCTGCGCGACGGGCGCCGCCTGGCGCCCCGGCCCGTCGCCGACGTCCTCGCGCGCGTCGGGACCCTCGTCCGTGCCCGCCGCACCGTGCTGTGGGACGAGGCCGACGGCTCCTGACGCGGGGGTTCGGGCCCGGGCCGCCCTCCCGGGAGGGCGGCCCGGATCGTTCACGGCAGTGCGGCGGCCAAGGCGCGGGTGCCCGGTGCGCAGCGGGCGCGCAGTGCCCGCTGTTCCGCCGCCGGCAGCCGGTCCGCTGCGCCGCGGCGCCCGGCGTCCAGCTTCCGTGCCGCGGCCTCGGTCCACTCCGGGTGCGGTGCGACGCCGATGTGGTCGGCGAGCCGCTTCAGATGGTGTTCCGGCGCTTCGAGCAGATCCTCGAAGGCCAGTGACATCCTGATGTCGGCGGGGAGCTGGGCCAGGTGTGTCAGCCCCGTGGTGATCATCGTGGACCACAGCTCGCCGTACCGCTCCACCGGCACGTCCCGTGCCAGCACGGCGTCCAGGTCGGAGGTGTCGTCGGCGAGCATCCGTTCCAGCTCGGCGGCAGCGGCGTCGGCGCCCTCACGCTCCGCGAGGTCGGCCATCAGCAGGACGAACTGGAAGCCGGGGTGGCGGCTCATCGACACCGCGCAGTCAGGCCCTTCGCGGTGAAGGTGGACGAAGCGCGCCTCGGGGAAGTGCGCGCGCAGTTTCGGCACCAGTGCGAGCGAGAAGCCCGAGCGTTCGACGGCCACCTCCCGTCCGCAGCGCTCGGCGAGCGCGGCGAACAGCGCGCGGTAGTGCCCGGCCACCGGGCCCGTGGGGCGGGTGGCGAGCAGCGGGCGCAGGTGGTCGAAGAGCGCGTCCGGGTCCGGGGTGAGGTGCGGCAGGGTGGTCAGGCACACCGCGGGCACGCCCGTCTCGCCGGTGAAGCGTCCCGGCCGCTGCGGGTAGAGGTGTTCGGGCAGCGGTGTGCCGCGTCGGATCATGCGGTCGGCGAAGAGGCGCGGCGAGGCCAGCAGTTCCCAGAACTGGTCCCCGCTCACCTCCTCCTCGGGGAGCGCGCCGGGCTCCAGCGTGGTGAACAGTTCGCTCAGGCTGAGCACCGACGGATGGAGCCGCAGTATCTCCGAGAGCGCCGTCGAACCGCACCGTCCTGTGCCGACGACGAAGGTCAGCGGGGGTCGGAGCATGGTGGACGCTCCTCAGTACCCGTAGCGGGAGTTGACGCGGCGCGGGTAGTAGCGCTCGTCGCCGTCGGGTGTGTGGTCGGGGCGGCGCGGGGCCCCGCCCTCGGGGTGGTCGCCGAGGACCGTCACCCGCTGGCCGAGGCGGTAGTCCTGGTAGTCGTTGACGGCCATGTGCTGGGTGGCGCGGTTGTCCCACAGTGCGACGGTGTGCGGCGACCAGCGGTGGCGGCAGGAGAAGCGGGGCTGCTCAGAGTGCTCGAAGAGGTGCTGGAGCACGGCGTCGCTCTCGTGGCGGCTGAGCTGCGGTATGTGCGACGTCCACATCCGGGTGACGTAGAGGGAGCGCCGTCCGGTGACGGGGTGGACGCGTACGACGGGGTGTTCCGCCGACAGCTCCCCGACCTGGGGTGCCTTGAGCACATGGACGGCGGTGAGGCCCTCCAGCATCTCGCGGAACGGCGCGGAGAGTGTCTCGTAGGCGAGGTACTGGTTGCTCCACATGGTGTCGCCGCCCGCGGGCGGACAGGTGACCAGGTGCAGGATCGAGGCGATGGGCGGGCTGGGCTGGAAGGTGACGTCGATGTGCCACTCGTCGGCCTTGCCGCCCTTGTCGGACTCGATCAGTGTGACCTCGGGGTAGCCCTCCAGCTTGGGCAGGAACGGGTGCACCTCGACCTCGCCGAAGCGGCGGCCGAACGCCACATGTGCCTCCGGGGTCAGCTCGTGCTGGTCGGGGAAGAAGAGCACGAGGTGACGCAGCATCAGCTCGTGGATGCGCTCGAACTGCTCGTCGTCGACCCTGCCCAGGTCGACTCCGCGCACCTCGGCCCCGATGGCCCCGGAGACGGGCTGTACGTGGAGCTGCGGCTCGGCGGGTGCGTGCGTCGCGGGTGTTGCTGACACTGCGGTGTCTCCTGACATGTGTACGGGCGGCTGTACGGGGACGTGTGTACGGCGACGTGTGTCGCGGTGATGGTGCGTCAGGCCGTGGGGACGCGATGGGCGCGGGGGTCGGGGAGCAGGCCGATCTGCTGCAACCTGTCCAGTGGTGTGAGCGGCCGGGGCCCGAGGCCCGCCATGTTGTGGGTGACGGTGTGCAGCAGCCGGGCGTTGGCCCCGGTGCAGCGCACAGCTCTGCGCCCCACCACGCGCCCGGGCCAGGCCAGGTCCGTGACCATGCGCGCGGCGTTGGCGCTGGTCCTGGCGGCCTGGACGAGCGTGGGCCGCCGCTCCTCCTCGTACGCGCGCAGGGCCGCGTCCACGGCGGCGGCTCCCAGTTTCGCGCTGCCGTCCCCGGGCGCCGAGTCGCCGGGTGCCGAGTCGCCGGGTGCCGGGCCGTCGAGCGCTCGAGCGATCTGCTCGGCGAGGGAGGCGGCGCTGGTGATGGCGGTGTTCATGCCCTGCGCGGCCATCGGGTGCACGGCGTAGGCGGCCTCGCCGACGAGGGCCAGACCGGGCACGGCGAGCCGGTCGGCGAGGTAGCGTCCTACGGCGAACGTCTGCTTGCTGCCCACGGCCTCGGGCAGCGCGGGGACGAGTCCGTCGAGCGCGGGCACCTCGCGGACCGCGCGGGCGAGCCAGTCCGCGAAGCCGTCGGACGTCAGACCGCGCAGCTCGTCCGGCTCCGTCTGGAGGTAGAGCCGCACCCGGCCTCCCGGCAGCGGATACACCAGGCGCAGCCCTCGGTCGGTGAGGTAGGCGGAGAAGTCGCGGGGCAGGGGGCCGGGCGGGGTGAGTTCGAGGGAGACGAGGCGGTGCGGGTACTCCACGCGCTGCCCCTCGATCCCGGCGGCGCGGCGCAGCCGGGACGAGATGCCGTCAGCGGCGACGACCAGCGGTGCCCGTACCTCCACCGTCTCCGCTGCCGCCGCGCGGGTGTCCTGGCGGGTCAGGAGCACCCCGCCCACCCGCCCGTCGTCCTCGTGCAGTGCTTCGCGCACGAGGGTGCCCCGGCGCAGCTCCACCGTGGGCGGCAGGTCCTGGGCGAGGGTGTGCAGGATGGCGAGGTGGTCGTGGGCCAGCAACTCGCGGTCGCCCTGGGGCAGTTGCCCGTAGTCCAGGGTCATCAGCGGGGCACCCCGGTCGCTGCGGACGACGAGCCGGTCCAGGCCGACCGCGCCACTGCGGCGCAGTGCCTCCTCCGCACCCCAGCGGCGCAGGACACGGAGTGCTCCGGGCTGGAGCACCTCGCCCTTGGCGACGTCGCGTGGTGTGTGCTGCTTGTCCAGGACCAGTACGCGCAGGCCGAGTCCGCCCAGCCCGCGCGCCGCCGCCAGCCCCGCGACCCCGGCGCCGCACACCACGGCGTCGTAGTCGTAGTCATGGCCATGGCTGTGGTGATGGCCGTCGCGGGATGTGCGGGTCATGTCCGCTCCCTCCGCGACGGGGCACCGGGGTGCGCGACGGTGGTGTGTTCAGGGGTGGTGTGTTCAGGGGTGGTGTCTGCGGTGCCGTCGCGGGACACCGTACGCAGGCGGGCCAGCGCCTTGAGTGCCAGCGCAGTGGCCAGTACGCGGTCCGTGTAGCGGTAGCAGTGCCGCACATACTCGTTGACGGGGCCGCCGGGCCAGGTGCCGTCGGGTTCCTGACGGTCCAGCAGCCAGCTCGCCGCAGCCGCGACGGGCGCGCTCCCGGGCCCCTCCCCCGCCGCGAGCAGTGCGTGCAGGGCCCACGCCGTCTCCTCGACGGTCCCCTCGGCGGGCGGCACCGAGGTGGGCAGCCCGGGGTCCTCTCCCCCGGTGTCCCAGGCCCCGTCGGAGCGCTGCGTGCGCAGCAGCATGTCCCGCGCCCGGCGGGCCGGACCGCTGTCGCCCCGCCCTGCCCGCGCGAAGGCCACCAGCGCCGCCGAGGTCCCCGGGATGCGCCCTCGGTACCACATTGCGGCGAGGGATCCGTCCTCCTCCTGCTGTCGCGTCAGCCACTCCAGGGCGCGCGTCACCCGCGCGTCGCCGCGCGTCGCTCCGCAGTCGAGCAGTGCCAGTGCCGCCTTGGCCGTCATCTGCGGGCAGGGGCCGAAGCCACCGGGACGGCTGTCGCGTACGGCCAGGGACCAGGAACCCCTCTTGTCCTGCATGGCCGTGAGCCAGGCCAGCCCCCGCCGCGCGTGGTCGTCCTCCGGCCCACCGGGCAGCCGGTGCAGGAGCGAGCTGATCTCGGCCGTCTCCAGCGCCATGGGCCAACTGCGGTCGGTGGAGAACCCCCAGTGCCCGGCGGGGCACGCCAGCGCGGGGAAGGGCACGTCCTGCTGCCGGGCCCGGAACATGTCGCGGGCCGGGGCGAGCCGCGGATCGGCGGCGTATCCGGCCTCCAGCAGGGCCGAGGTGGCGAAGCTGGTCCAGGTGATGTCCAGCGGCATCAGATCCCAGCCCCCGGCAGGCCGCGCGGTGTCCGTCAGCCAGCCGGCCGCCGTGCGGGCGATGTCCGGGGCCAGCCCGGACCTGCCGACGCCGATGGTGATGAGGCTGGTGAGCCACGGGTCGCCGCTGAAGGACCCGGCGCGGGGGGCCGGCGCCTAGGCCCGGGCCACCCCCCCCCGGGCGGGGGGGCGGGGGGGGGCCGCGGGGCCCCCGCCCCCCCGCGCCCCGGGGGGGGGGGGCCGCCGGGGGGGG
>NZ_JBSHAO010000046.1:25546-68608 GCF_053611545.1 Streptomyces sp. NPDC054796
GGGTCGCCGCGGACCGCCCCGGCGCCGCGCTCGCGCTCGTCCGCCTGGCGCACCAGCGCGAGCGCGCGGGGCCGGGTGAGCCCGTCGAGACGCCGTCCCAGCGGCCCGCGTGGGCGGTGCGCCGACTGGGCCATTGCCATGGCGCTGAAGATCGGCAGCCGCAGGCTGAGCAGTCGGCGGGCGAGGGCGGGCAGGAGCAGGAGTTCGGCGGGCAGCCGGGGCAGTCCGGCCGGGTCGCGCCGGCCCGCCAGCACGTCGAACTGCCGGACGAGCCCCGCCATGGCGGGCTCCGGCAGCGCTTCCGCGCCGCCGCGCCGGTGCAGCAGGTCCTGCGCCGCGGTGATGACCCGGGTGCGCTCCGGCGCGGCCAGTCGGAGCGCGGCGGTGACGGCTGCCGTGCCGAGGGTCTCGGTGCCCACTCCGGCCATGGCCCAGCCGCCGTCGTCGCGCTGCGTCGCGCACAGCCGCTCGACGGCCGCCTCGCGCAGCGGCACCGGCACCGGCTCCGCCCCGTGTGCGGCGGCGGTGTGGAGGGCGAGGAGCACGGCGGCGGTGTTGGCGGGCGAGAAGCGGTCCTCGTCCGGGGCGAACACTCCGTCGTCCCGGCGGCCCGCGAACAGCGCCTCGGCCCCCTTCGGGACGGCGCGCTCCATGCGGTCGAGCACGGCGGTGTCGGGCATCGGCGGGGTCATCCTTCCGGTTGCGCGGTGCGGGGCGTGCCCAGGCGCGGGGGTGACGCGGGCGGTGCGGTGGGCGGTGCGGTGGCGCCCTCGCGGTCGCCGCCCGCCGGGGCGGGGAACTCGTGCCGCGCCCGCATATGACGCTGCGTCAGGAGGCTGACGGCCAGCACGGGTACGAGCAGGCAGAGCGCGGGCAGCGCGCCCCAGCCGCCCGCGGTGAACGCCGCGGCGAGCACCAGCCGCTCCCCCACCAGCACCTCGTGTGCGCGCAGCGCGGCCCGTGGTGTCGGCGCCGCCGAGCGCAGCAGGGGCACCAGCGCGCACGCCCCGGCCACGGCGGCGAGCACGAGCAGCGTCGCGGCGGCGACGGGGTGGGCTGCGAGCACGAGGTGGCATGTGCCCGCGGCGAGGGCGAGCACGTAGAGCGCCGAGGCCACCCGCACGGCGTGCCCGAGCCCGTGCCGTACCGGCAGCGTCAGATAGCCGCCCGCCCGGTCCCCCTCCACGTCGCGGAGGGTGCCGACGAGGTTGGACGCGGTGTCGTGCGAGAGGAAGGTGAGGGCCACGAACAGCACCCCCCACGAGGGCAGGTGGCCGGGCGGCGCGGTCACCGCGGCACCGAACAGCACGGCCAGGGCGCTCAGCAGCCCCCGTACACCGTTGCCGAGGATGCCCCTGCCCTTCAGCACACGGCTGTAGGCGACGATCCCGGCCAGCGCCAGCACGACGAAGCCGACGACGGGCCAGTTGACGCCGAGGACGATCAGCGCGGCGAGGAGCACGGCGCCGACGCCGCACGCGCGCGCTGTCCCCGCGCTCAGCCGCCCCGAGGGTATGGGGCGCTGCGGCTTGCCGATGGCGTCCAGTTCGCGGTCGAAGTAGTCGCCGAGATAGTGCCCGCCCAGCCAGCCGAGTGTGGGGCACAGCCACGCCGCGAGGACGCCTTCTGCGGTGACGGCGCCGCCGCCGCAGGCCGCGCCCGCGAGCCCGAGCAGGCCGGGGTAGGCCAGGGTGTAGGGGCGCCAGGTCTCCAGGTGGGCGCGTACGGCCGCGCCGTGACGCGCGCTCACAGGTTCCGGTCCGCTGCCAGGTCGGCCACAGCGGCCAGCGCGCTGCGGGCCTCTCCTGCGGGCAGGTCCAGCAGCGCGGCCTTGGCCCGCGCGGACTCGGCCAGCGCGTCGGCGCGGGCCAGTTCCAGCGCGCCGGTCACGGTCAGCAGGGTGCGTACGGTGCGCAGCGCCTCCTCGGGCGGCACGGTGCCGTCGAGTGCTTCCGTCAGCCTCCGCCGGTCCCGCTCGTCGGCCCACTGCCAGCACAGCAGCACCGGCAGCGTCGGGCGGCTGTTGGCGAGGTCGCTGAGCACGGGCTTGCCGCTGGTGGTGTCGTCGCTGAGGTACGGGAGCAGGTCGTCGGCCATCTGGAAGGCCCTGCCCAGGTGTTCGGCGTACCTGCGGAGTGCCTCCCGCGCCGTCGGCTGGCCGCCCGCGAGGAGGGCGCCGCCCACGCAGGCGGCGCGGAAGAGGGCGCCGGTCTTCAGCGCGATCATCTTCAGGTACCGCTCCAGTCCGCAGCCGGGCCAGGCGCGCAGCTCGTCCTCCAGCGCCTGTCCGCGGCACAGGTCCACACCGGCCTCGGCGAGCACCCGTACGACGGCGAGCCTGCGGTCGTCGGGAACCGGGTGGTCGACGGCGGCGCTGTCGGTGCCGTCCGCGTTCCCGGGGTCATCGGAGTCACCGGCCACCGCGCGGAACGCGTCGATGATGAGGGCGTCGCCCGTCACGATGGCGTTCGGCATACCGTGCCGTGCCACCACGGTCGGGCGGCCCCGGCGCAGTTCGTCGCCGTCGATCACGTCGTCGTGGACGAGGGAGCCGCTGTGCAGGGACTCGATGCCCAGGGCGGGGCCCAGCGCGTGTGCGCGGGGCAGGCCGAGCGCCGCGGCGGACTCGGTGAACAGCAGCGGGCGCAGCAGCTTGCCGGGCGGCAGCAGCGCGGAGCGGCTCATCGCGTCCACGCCGGTGGCGTCGGCCGGACATCGGCGCTCCAGCTCCTCGCGCAGCAGTGTGAGCGTGCGCTCCAGCGGGTCGGCCGGGGCGGGGCCGTCCGGTACGGGGTCGGCGAGCGCCGCCGGGGCGGAGGGTGCCGAAGGGGCCGGTATCGGGGGTGACGGGGTCGGCGCGATGCCCTCCCGCGCCGATCGCGCTGCTCGCATGGTCACCGGTCCAGGGAGGCGCGGTAGTCGGCGGCGAGCGTGGCGAACGCGTCGTTCGCCGCGCGTTCGGCGATGGTGACCCGCACGCCCTCGCCCGGTTTCCCGCACACCACCACACCCCGGTCGGCGCAGTGCTGCGTGAACTCCTCGACGCCCTTCTCCAGCGGCAGCCACACGAAGTTGGCCTCGCTGTGCGCCGAGACCCATCCCTGTTCCGTCAGGAGGCGGTGCAGCCGTTCGCGTTCGGCGGCGGTCTCGCGGCACTGCTCGCGTATCTCGGCGCTGTGCGCGAGCGCTGCGACGGCAGCGGCCTGGGCCGGAGCACTCACCCGCACGAACATCTGGAGGGGGCGCAGCGGATCGAGCAGCGAGGGGTGCCCGACGAGATAGCCGACGCGCAGGCTCAGCAGACCGTACGACTTGGAGAAGGTGCGCACGACGCACACGCGCGGGTCCTCGCGGTACAGCTCGATGCCGTCGGGGACGGACCCTTCGGTGGCGAAGTCACGGTACGCCTCGTCCAGCACGACGGTGACGTGGTCGGGCAGCCGCCGCAGGAACTCCTCGACCGCGCCGGGCCCCACGGCCGTACCCGTCGGGTTGTTGGGGTTGCAGACCAGCACCATGCGGGTGTCGTCGGTGACGGCGTCGGCCATGGCGTCCAGATCGTGGCGCTCGTCCTTGAGCGGGACGCGCACGACCGAGGACGAGGCGTTCGCCGCCATCATCGGGTACGCCTCCCACGACGGCCAGGCGTGCACGGTGTGGGTGCCGGGTCCGGTGAGGGCGCTGAACAGTTGCTGGAGCAGCGCGCCGGAGCCGGGGCCGACGAGGACGTCCCGCGCGGGGACGCCGAGGTGCTCGCCGATGGCCTCCGACAGGCCGAAGCCGAGCGCGTCCAGCGTCCGGTGGGACCGTGTGGCGGCCTCCCTGACGGCCTCGACCACGGCCGGGAGCGGCGGATGGTACGTCTCGTTCAACGACATCTCGTGCACGGCGGCACCCGGCGCGATATCCGGCCGCATTCGGTTCCACCCGCTCGTTTCTGGCACTTGCCCTCCACCACGGATTCTTTCCGGACGGTAGCCCCTGCGAAACAGCACGGAAACCCGGCAGGGCACGGGACGCTAAACGCGATCACCCCTGTGGATTCCGTACGCCAAGCAGGACGATAACCCCGCACCACTTCGTGTGGCCAGGAGTCGATCACATTCTTGTGGGGCAAGCCAAGACCACGTAATCACCTGCCGCGCGGGCAAATTCTGATCGCTTCCCAGATTCCCGCCGACCATGCGGGCGGGAGGCATGTTTCCGGGCAACCGGAATCCCGCGAGGCGCGCCACCCCCTCCTGCTGCCCGGTGACCAGCAGGCTCTCCCCTGCCCGGAGCGCCGCTCAGGGCTCCGGAACGGAAGGCGGGGTCACACCGTCGGACCGGACCCCGGGAGCGCCCACGGAATGGGCGGTTCACTCCGCTTCCCGGATTTCTGCGCCCGTTCCGTGCCCGGTTCCGGTAAAGGCGTCAGGGGTTGTCGCGCTCCTCGTCCGACGTCGACTCCGCATCCCGAGCGGAAGAGCGACCGAGGCCATCAGGCATTTCGCCTCACTCACCCGTCGGCGCATTCCCCCGGGAATCCTGGTGCGGGGCGCAGGACGGGGAGTTCACAGCGCCGGAATTCTCCGGGGGGAATGCCCGCGTCGGGCCTCTAGCGGCGGCCCTCGCAGAGTGCCGTCTGCACGGCGGCCTTCATGTCGGCGCTCTGTGCGTCCGAACCGCCCGGGTCGAGGTTCACCATGGCCGTCGCCTGCCTGCCGTCGGTCGTGGCGCCGCCCGCCGTCTCGAACCCGAGGACGTCGCCGGTGTGCCCCCAGTAGCGCCCGCCGCAGGGAAGCGGCCTGCTCTCCAGGCCGAGGCCGTACGCGCGGCCGTCGGGGTTGCCGGTCGGCCGGGTCCGCATCATCTCCCGGAGCTGGCCCTGCCGGAGGAGCTTGCCGCGCACCAACGCGTCCAGGAAGCGGTTGACATCGCCGCCGCTGGAGATCATCTCGCCGCCCGCGTTCGCGACGGAGGGGTTGAACGCGGTGATGTCCACGGGCGGTGCTTCCGCGTCGGGGCGCGCGTACCCGCGCGGGTTCGGTCCGGGGATCGACGTGGCGTCTCCCGGCACATAGGTCTCGCGCAGGTCCAGTGGTTCGATGACACGTCGTCGGATTTCGTCGCCGTACGAGTGGCCCGTCACGCTCTCGATGATCATTCCGGCCAGCAGATAGCCCGTACTGGAGTAGCTCCAGTCGGTGCCCGGCTTGAAGGCCGGGGGGTGGGCGAGCGCGATGTTCACGAGGTCGCGGGTGTCGTAGTGCGCGAACGGGTCCTCGAGGACCTTCAGCGGGTTGAGGTGGTCGAGGATGTCGGGCAGGCCGCTGGTGTGCTGGAGCAGTTGACGGACCGTTATCTTCCGGCCGTCGTTGCCGTGTCCGCGCACGACGCCGGGAAGGTAGCGCTCCACCGGCGCGTCGAGGGCGATCCGGCGCTCTCCCACCAACTGGAGCACGACCGTGGCCACGAACGTCTTGGTCATGCTGCCGATCCGGAACCTGCTGTCAGGGTGCACGGGTGTGTGGCGCCGTAAGTCCGCGACGCCGCTGGTCAGCACCGTGCTGCCGCGCCGGTCCCGCATCTCCAGGAGCGCTCCGGGCCCGCCGTCGACGGTGGTCAGCCGGTGCAGGAGCGCGCGCAGCCGCGCGTGACCGGCCGCGTCGTCGTCCTTCGGGGCACCCGCCGCGACACCGGTCGCCGCGGCCAGCGCGAGTAAGAGTGCGAGTGCGCCGTTCAGCGCGCGCTTGTGCTTGGTCACGTGTGCTCCCTCGGTCGTGAAGGCTCTCGTGCGAGGGAGCGCGGTGTCCGCCCCGCGTCGCTGTCCCACGATCGCCGCGGAACGCGAACCGGCGCGATGGTGCGGCCGTCCGGATCGGCGGTGGGGTTAACCCCCTGCCGCGACGAGAGGCACCGGTTCATCCGCTCCACACCGGAAATACCCCGGGAAGGGGAAGTACCCAAAAGAGGGAAAACTCCGGGGAAACCGCCTGTCCGGTCCGCCCTTTTCTGCTGCGCACGTACGAGACAGGAATGCCCCTGCGAGGCCCTTCACCCTTTTCGGGTGCACTGTTTCCTGGGCGTCTTGACGCCCTGTCCAGCGACAACGCGCAATGGAAACGCGCCGACAGCGGTGACGGAATCAATTCGTCGGCGGCTCACCATAGTTGAAAACAAAAAGGAGGACGGTATGCCCGAGAGCGACGACCTGTTCGAGGAAATGACCATTCCGGAGGCGGAGGAGACATTCGCCGGACACTCCTGTCTGAGCGCGGCAGCGGCTGCTGACAGCGAGACCGAAGGCGAATAGACCACCGGGCGTCCCCGGCTCCGCGCGAAGCGGGGCCGGGGACGCTCCCGCCACCAGCCCGTCCCGCCCCCCCTTCTTCGCCCTCGCCCCCCCCGCGCACCCAGGAAAGCAGGCAGCAGCACGTGAGTTCTCCCCACGCTCCCGCGGTGGCTCCGCCGCCCGCACGCACGACGCCCCGCAGCGACGTACGGCTCGTCCGGCGCGGGGACCATCTGTACGTCTGCACCAGCACGGGCACCTTCCGCGTCGCCACCACGGACGCGGCGGGCGACAGTGACGCGGTGCCCCTCGAAGCCCTCCCGGAACACGTGCTGGAGGGCCTGCGCCGGCGCGGTCTCGTCCGGAACGGCGAAGAGGGCCTGTCGCACCCGCTCTACGACCGGTCGGCGCCTCCGGGCACCGTGACCGTGGCAGGCGGACCGCTCGGGGACCACGTCGCGGCACTCCTGTCACGGGCCGGGCTCCGCACGGTGCGCGAGGACCCCGGCGGGAACAGCGGCGCGGACCGGCGGAGGGAAACCGCCACCGCCACCGAAGCCGCCACCGCCACCGAGACCGCCACCGATGCCGCCGTGCTGCCCCTCTCAGCGCCGGAGCCCGCACTCGTACGGTGGACGCGGGCGGCGCTGGAACGGAACACGCCTCTGGTGGTGCATCTGAGCACCCCGTCACGTCTGCTGTTCGCCACCCTCCGGCCCCCGCGCACGGCCTGCCCGCTGTGTCTCGTGCGCCGTATCCGCGCCAACCACACCTGGCAGGCGGTGGCCGGTCTCCCGCTGGACGCGCTGATGGGCGCGGCACACGACGACGCGTGGCCCACGGCCACCGTCGCCGCCGGGCTGCTGGCCCACGAGGTGCTCACGCTCGGCGGCCCGGGGCCCGCGCCGGACTCCGCCGTGCTCACCGAGGTGGACCACCGCTCGCTGGAGCGCGTCCAGCACGCCACCTTCCACACGCCGGGCTGCCCCGCCTGCTCCTCGCACGCCGTGCACACCGCCCCACCACCGGAGGGCGGGCGGGGACGTGACACCCCCGCCGGTGACACCGGTGCCGACGGTGTGGACGTGCGCGAGAGCTGGGAGCGCATGCGGGGCGCCGTCGATCCGCTGACCGGGCTGGTGCTGGAGCTGCGCGTCGACGGAAGCGAGGCACCGGGCGGTACGACGTACGCGCGCACCGCGGGCCGCACGGCCACGAAGTGGTTCTCCCCCGTCTCCGCCGAGGCGCGCGGCGGCGCCGTGAAGGGCGACCCCGTACTGGCGCGGGTCTGCGCGGTCGGCGAGACCATGGAACGCTACGCGGCCGGTGTCTACGACCCGGCACGGCTCGTCCGCGCCACGTTCGCGTCACTGGGCGACGAGGCCGTCGATCCGCGCACCCTGCCGCTGGGCTCCGACAAGGAGTACGCGGCCCACACCCGCTACGGGCCCTTCGTGCCGGACACCGAGATCGACTGGGTGCCGGGCCGCTCCCTGACCACCGGCCGCACCCGCTACGTACCGGCCTGCGCCGTCTATCTCCCCTACCGCTTCCCCCGCGGCCACAAGGCGTGGTTCGACCCCATCTCGACGGGGCTCGCAGCGGGCAGCGGCTACCACCACGCCGTACTCGCCGGACTGTTGGAGGTGCTGGAGCGGGACGCGACGGTGGTGTTCTGGGAGAACAGGCTCGTCCTGCCCACCCTGGACCTGGAAGGGCTGGAGGAGGGCCCGGAGCGGCGGATCGTCCAGCGGCTGCGCTCCGAGGGCGTGCAGCTCACGTGCAAGGACCTGACGACGGACCTCGGCGTCCCGGCCGTCGGCGTCCGCCTCGTGGAGGGCACCCGCGAGCGGCCGGTCGTCGTGCACTCCGCGCGGGCCGACCTCGATCCGCGCGCGGCGCTGCTGGGAGCGCTGGAGGAGGCGTGCCTGGGGCGCGCCGGAACCCGCACCTGGTGCGCACAGCTCGACGCGGGTGCGCGCATCCCAGGCCCTGATGATCTGCTGGACTCGCTCAGGGACTTCAGCCTGTACTACTGGGCTCCGGAGCGCTTCCGTCATCTGGCGTTCTGGGAGGACGGCCCGCTGCGCCCCGTCGCGGAGGCCAGGCCCTCGGAGGGCTTCCGCGCCGACATCGACGAGGCGGTGCGGCGTCTCGACGCACGGGGGTACGAGCCCGTCAGCCTCGACATCACGCCCATCGACGTGGCGGAGTGCGGGGTTTCCGTGGTGCGCACGCTGGTGCCGGGGCTGTGCCCCATCACGCTGCGCAGCGACTTCCACCGGCGCGGCGGCCCGCGTGTGCGGCAGGCGCCCCTCGACATGGGGGTGCGCGAGCGCGCCCTCGCCGAGGACGAGCTGAACCCCCTCCCGCTGCCCTTCCTCTGACGGCACATCACTTCACGCCACCCCACCTCGCCCCGTCCCGCCTCGCCCTGTCCCGCCTCACCGACGATTGGGTCCGCTTCCATGACCGGCCGGTCTCTCTACCGACGCAACCCCGACCTCCTGCTGGAGTGGGACGAGGACGCGGGCGCGGTCCTCGTGGACTGCCTGCGGTGGCGCAAGTTCTCCGCCAAGGCCCCGCTCGTCGATCTCCTGCACCATCTCGACGGGCCGCTCAGCGCCGAGGAGGCGCACGCGAGGTGGCAGGGCGCCGAGGACGCGGAGGACACAGGGGACACAGCGGGCGTGGAGGGGACGCGGAAGCTGCTGGTCAGGCTCGCCGCCGCGGGCATCGTCCAGCGCTGTGACAAGGAAGACGAGGAGGAAGGGGAGGAAGGGGACGGCGCGCCGGTACGGGGCCGCGGCTCGGGCCTGACCCGGTACGAACTCGCAGCGCACGCGCAGGCGGGCCGGGGCCCCGTGCCCCACGCACGGCAGGGGCCCCCTCCGCCCGCGCGTCTGCGCCACCCCGGCGCCACGGCCACGGTGCCACTTGCCGAGGACGCGGGGCCGCCGAGCCGTCCGCTGTCGCAGGTGCTGGAACAGCGGCGCAGCGTACGCGAGTTCGCGCCGGAACCGGTGCCTCTCGCGCTCGTCGCGGCAGTGCTGGACAGGTCGGCGCGCGTGCGCGGCTATCTGCCGCCCCGCGCGTACGAGCAGACGCAGCGCGCCGCCCCCTCCGGCGGCGGACGGCACAGCCTGGAGGTCTATCTCCTCGCCCGCGACGTGGGCGGACTGGACTCCGGCGCCTATCACTACGACCCGTTCGCGCACGCCCTGCACCGGCTCTCCCCCTGGTCGGACGGCCTCTCGGACCTCCAGGACCGTGTGCTCACCACCCCGGCGCTCATGGCGGCGCCGCCCCCGGCCGGGCTCTACCTCACCTCACGCGCCGCGCGCACCGGCTGGAAGTACGAGGGCATGGCCCTCAGCCTCATCTACCGCGACACGGGATGCCTGATGCAGACCATGTGCCTGGCCGCCACCGATCTCGGTCTCGCCTCCTGTCTGACGGGCCGGATGGAGGCGCCGCCCACGGCTCCGTTCCTCCCGCCCGACGAGCACGACGTCCTGCACGTCGGCAACCTCGCGCTCGGCCTGCCGTCCGCCTCCCCGACGGTCCCGCTGCCCATGCCGGAGGCGGACGGCTGACACACGGGACGGGAAGCACCCGAGCGGGTCAGCCGCGGTTCCCCCTCAACAGGCGGAAGTCGGCGGGGTCCAGGGTGCGGGTGCGCGCGGCGTACTCCCGCATGTAGCCGGGCCAGTTGGCGACGTTGCGGCCCGCCGCGTCCCGGTACCAGGAGTCGCACCGCAGCCACGCCGTGCCGTCGAAGCGGCGCCGGACCGCGAGGACGTCCGCGGCCTCCGCTTCGGCGCGCACCTCGATGGCCGCGGCCCGGTGGGCGCGGACGCGCCGCAGCGCCTGGCACAGATAGCGGGCCTGTGCCTGGAGGAAGAAGATGATGGAGCCGCCCGAGGTGTTGGTGTTCGGCCCGTACATGAGGAACATCGAGGGAAAACCCGGCACCGTGATGCCCAGATGGGCCCGCGGGCCGCGCGCCCACGCCTCGCGGAGGCTCCTGCCCCCGGTTCCGGTGATCTCCATGGGGAGCATGAAGTCGTTCGTCCTGAACCCGGTGGCATAGATGACGCAGTCCACCGCGTGCGTACGTCCGTCGGCCGTCACCGGACCGCGCGGTGCCATGCCGGTGATGGGCGCCGTGACCAGCTCCACGTTCTCGCGTTGCAGCGCGGGCAGGAACGTGGAGCTGAAGAGCACCCGCTTGCAGCCGAAGGGGTACGTGGGCCACGCCTTGCGCCGCACCTCCGGGTCGCGCAGCTGCCGTCGCATGAAGGCACCCGCCAGCGCTCCGGCGAACCGTCCCAGGGTGCCCGGATGCCGGATCGCGGCCGTCAGCAGTTCCATGGCGGAGAAGAGGACGGCCCGCCACAGGGCCCGCAGACCGGGCACCCGGCGCAGCAGCGCCCTGACCGTCCTCGGATACGGACCGTTGCTCAGCGGCAGGAACCAGTTGCCCGTGCGCTGAAACACCGTCAGGCGGCTTACCTGGGAGGCGATCTCGGGGACGAACTGGACCGCGCTCGCCCCGGTGCCGACGACCGCGACCCGCTTGCCCCGCAGGTCGTAGCCGTGGTCCCAGCGCGCCGAGTGGAAGCTGTGCCCCTCGAAGGCCGCCCTTCCCGGGAGCGCGGGCACGGCGGGCTGGTTGAGCTGGCCCGTCGCCAGCACGAGGGCTTCCCCGTGCCAGGTGTGCCGCTCCCCCGACGCGTCCCGGGCGTGCACCGTCCACCGGCACGCGTCCTCGTCCCAGTGGCACGAGGTCACCCTCGTCCCCGTCACGACCGAGCGGTCGACGCCGAACTCGGCGGCGACGCCCCGCAGATACTCCAGGATCTCCGGCTGCGGAGAGCACAGCCGCGACCAGTCGGGGCGCTGTGCGTAGGAGTAGGAGTAGAAGTGGCTGGGCACGTCGCAGGCCGCTCCGGGGTAGCGGTTGTAGTGCCAGGTCCCGCCCGGTTCCGGGGCCGCCTCCAGCAGGGTCAGCTCGTCGAACCCGTGCCGTCGCAGTTCGATCGCGGCGGCGATGCCGCCGAAGCCCGCTCCGACGATGATCACTTTCACGTCCGCGCTCCCGTCGTCCGGCGGCCCGGCCGCGCACGCCTCCACAGCGGTGCCGCTCCGCTCCCTCGCGCCCGCCACCACCCTCCCACCGCCGCGAAGAGCGCGTCACGCCGTGAGCCCCGGACATGGCGAAGTCCCCGGCGAGGGCCGCGCCCTCGCCGGGGACTCACGAGGGGACAGGGCCCCCGCTGGTCCGTTCTCCGCCGTCAGCCCTTGCGCGACCCCTTGACGAACTCCTGCTTCGAGATCTGTCCGTCCGAGTTGGTGTCCACCATCCCGAACGCCTTGTGGACGTCGGCCCTGGAGACACCCTGGGCCTGCGCGGCTGTCCGCAGCTCCGGCTCACTGATGGTGCCGCTCTTGTTCGTGTCCATCTGGTGGAACGTGGGCGGGGCACTCGCGTGGCTGGTCTCGGCGAGGGCGCTGCCCGTGGCGCCGAGGACACCTGCCGCCGCGAGGGCGGTCGCGATGACAGCGGTGCGAGTCTGCATGTTTTCTCCCATCGCCCCCGCCGGGAGGCAGGGGTTGGACGCGTGCCGGTTACTTCCATGTGCGAGCACGTGCTCGCACATGCGGGCACCAAACGTAACCGATCCAACACCGTGCGTCACGCAGGGGCGCCGACGGCGGCCCCGCGCCGGAGCACACCGCCGGGCCGCCGCCCGAAGCCGCTCGCGGCCGTTTACTCGAAGCGTGCGGGGTCCCCCGCCCCCCTGCGCACGATCTCGGCCTCACCGCTGGAGAAGTCGACGACCGTGGTCGGCTCGGTACCGCAGTCACCCGAATCCAGTACGGCGTCGACCACGTGATCGAGCCGCTCCTTGATCTCCCAGCCCTGGGTGAGGGGTTCCTCCTCGTCGGGGAGGAGCAGCGTGCTGGAGAGCAGGGGCTCGCCGAGTTCGGCGAGCAGGGCCTGGGTGACGCCGTGATCGGGAATGCGGACCCCGACCGTCTTCTTCTTCGGGTGCCACAGCTTGCGCGGCACCTCCTTCGTCGCGGGGAGGATGAAGGTGTAGCTGCCGGGCGTGGCGGCCTTCACCGCCCGGAACACGTCGTTGTCCACGTGCACGAACTGGCCCAACTGCGCGAAGTTCTGGCACATGAGGGTGAAGTGGTGGCGGTCGTCCAGGTTCCGGATCGACCGGATCCGGTCGATGCCGTCCCGGCTTCCCAACTGGCATCCGAGCGCGAAACAGGAGTCCGTGGGATACGCGATGAGCGCCCCCGAACGGATGCTGTCGGCCACGGTGCTGAGGGTGCGCCGCTGAGGGTTCTCGGGGTGCACGTCGAAATACTTCGCCATCCGCCGAGCTTAGGTGCTGCCCGCGCGATCATGTGGTGGGGGCACGGTCCGCACGTCGGCCCGTGACCGCCTAGGGACGCATGACGATCTTCCCCACGTGGCCCCTGCGGGCGAGTTCCTCCTGTGCCTGGGCGGCCTGTTCCAGCGGGAACGTCGCGGCGACGACGGGCTGGATCTCGGCCCCGCGAGCCAGGTCCATGAGGCTGTCGAAGTGCGTGGGGGTGTGCATCGCGGAGCCGATGACCTGCGCGTTGTGCAGATAGAGACGGCGCACGTCGAAGGCGATGCCGTACCCGCCGAGCGCTCCGGCGACGACCCATCGGCCGCCCTCGCGCAGCAGCGGCAGCCCCTCGCTCACGAGGTCGCCCGCGACGACGTCGAGAGCGACGTCGATGCCCTCCGGTGCCACGGCGCGGAGCTGCGGGGCGATGTCCCGTGCGCGGTCGACGACCTCGTGCGCGCCCGCCTCGCGCACCGCGTCGATCTTGGAGCCGCTGCTGATGGCGACCACCCGCGCACCGCGCGCACGGGCGATCTGCGTCAGCGCGACGCCGACGCCGCCGGAAGCACCCGAGACCAGGGCGGTCTCCCCCTTCCGCAGCCGGCCCCGCTCGACCATGCCCAGCGCGGTGCCGTAGGCGGTCGGCAACGTCGCGAGCTGCGCGTCCGTGAGCGGGGACTCCGTCACGTCGTGCACACGCCGCGCGGGCGCGGTCACATACTCGGCGTAGCCGCCGTCGCGCTCGCTCCCCATCAAGCCGACCGGGTTCGCGTCCGGCCCCTCGGCGTCGTAGATCGCCGGGTCGACGACCACGCGACGGCCGACGAGCCCCACGTCCACATCGGCGCCGACCGCCGCGACCCGGCCGGCCACGTCGGCACCCTGGATGCGCGGGAAGTCGACGGGGCCACGCCAGCCCGACAGCGCCTTCGGGTCCTCCGGGCGGCCGTAGGCGCCCTCCCTGGTCCACAGGTCCGTGTTGTTCAGCGCCACCGCGCCGACCCTGACCAGCACCTCTCCCGCCTGCGGGGCCGGCACGGGCACCTCGGCCAGCTCCAGCACCTCCGGCCCTCCGTGCGCCGTGATCCGCACCGCGCGCATGGTCTCGGACGCGTTCATCGCTTGACCCTCCTCGCAAGTAAACCGATCTGTATACCTGTATCAGTGTAAACCGATCGGTCAAGCGACGTCCAACGCCGCTCCGTGCCCCCGTACCCCCGTGCTCCCATGCCCCGAAGCCACGCGGGCCGCGGCGCTACGATCAGCGGCACCATGACGACCACTCATGACCACGACCCCTTCGCCGCCGTTCCCAACGGCGCACGGCACGCCGCGCTCGCCGAACTGGCCCGGCAGGGCCCGCTGCACCGGCTGGTCCTGCCCACCACGGTGCCCGCGTGGGTGATCACCGGCTACGCGGAGGCCAGGGCCGCGCTGGCCGATCCCCGTCTCGTCAAGGGCGGCCCGGACAACGCGCCATATGTGGCGGAGCTGGAACCGGAGACCTCGGCCGGGCTCAACCACCACATGCTCACGGCCGACCCGCCCGCCCACACCCGGCTGCGCAAGCTGGTCTCGACGGCCTTCACCCGCCGTCAGGTCGAGCGCCTCGCACCCGGTATCGAGGCACTGTGCACGTCACTGTTCGACGACGTGGCCGAGCGGTTGGCGGCGACCGGCGAGGCGGACCTGATGGAGTCGCTGGCGTATCCGCTGCCCCTGACCGTCATCTGCGATCTGCTCGGCATCCCGGAGGAGGCCAGGGAAGATGTGCGCACCTGGATGCGGCCACTGCTGGCGGGCGGGATCTTCGGGTTCGACGCGTACGCGGCAGCCGCGCGGAAGATGCTCGCCTTCACCCGCGACCTGGTCGCCGAGAAGCGGCGCACCCCGGCCGACGACCTGCTGTCCGCGCTGGTCCAGGCCCGTGACGGTGAGGACCGGCTCAGCGAGGACGAACTCACCTCGATGGTGCAGTTGCTGTTCATCGCCGGGCACGACACGACCGTCAGCCTGATCGCCAACGGCGCCCTCGCACTGCTGTCGGACCCGGCGTGGACGGCTTCCCTGCGCGAGGATCCCGGGCAGTGGCCCGGAGCGCTGGAGGAGCTGCTGCGGTTCGACAGCCCCGTCCAGGTGGCGATGCCGCTCACGGCGGCGGCGGACGTGGAGATAGCGGGCCGGACGGTCCCGGCCGGCGACGTCGTGATCGTGTCCCTGCTCGCGGCCAACCGCGACCCCGCCCGCTTCGCCGACCCCGCGCTGCTCGACCTCGCGCGTGACGACGGCGGTCACCTCGCCTTCGGCCACGGCATCCACCACTGCCTCGGCGCGCCGCTGGCCAGGCTGGAGGGCCGGATCACGCTGCGCGCGCTGGTGGAGCGCTTCCCGGGGCTCCGGCTCGCGACGTCGCCCGAGTCGCTGGAGCGTGAACCGGCGCTCCTGTTCAACAAGTTGACGTCCCTACCGGTCCGGAGTTCCTGACCGCCGCCGCACACCCCGCCGGACGGCCCGCCGGAGGCGCCGGGTCACCGCGCCTCGCGGAGTGCGACGGTGAGGGCGTCCAGGTAACGGGAGACGGGGCCGAGGGTGAGCAGGCCACTGCCCGCTCCCGCCAGTTCCCCCGCCGCGGGGGCGAGCGCGTGGTGCGCCCGCTCCATCGTCGCCCGCTCGCCCGTGGCGACGGCGGCCCGCGCGACGAGGCACCACATGGCCTCGTACAGCAGATCGCGGGGCGGCTCCGGTACGGCGCGCAGCGCCGCCGATGCCTCGTCGCGCCGGTCGTGTGCCAGCAGGAGGAGCGGGCGGACCCAGGGCTCGTACGGCCCCCAGTCAGGGCCCGGAGCCGGTCCCGGGCCGGGGGTCGGGGTCGGGGTCGGGCCGGGGGTCGGGGTCGGGGCCGGAGCCAGGTCCGGACCCAGGCCACGGTCCAGGTCAGGGCCCACCGCCCCGTCCCCGTACCGCACCCGCAGGCACAGCAGCGCGAGCGGCAGCAGACCGCGCTCCAGCCCCGGCATGCCCGCGCCCTCCAGGGACGCGGCGGCGTTCCGGTAGGCCGCCTCCACCTCGGCGGGCGGCACCGTTCCGGTCTCGGCGAGCCGTAGCACCCCGTACCACCGCGTGAACACCCCCACCAGCGGCAGCTCATGACGCTCCGCCAGCCGGTCGGCGGCTGCGGCGTGCGCGTCGGCGCCGGCGAAGTCCGCGAGGGCGCCGCGCGCCTGGAGGCGGACGAGGTGGCCGAGGACCTCGTACGTGACCAGCCCGTGCCGCGCCGAGAGCGCCACCAGTTCGGCGCCGACCGCGTCCCGCTCCGGGGCCAGCCCCGCCCGGTGGAAGGTCTGCATGAAGACACCGTTGAGGGCGAACGCGAGCAGCGCCGGGTCCTCCAGGCCGCGCGCTAGCTGTTCCGCCTGCCGCGCCGCCCGCGGACCGCGCTCTCCCGTGGTGCCGCGCGACTCCAGGGCGACAGTGGCCAGCAGCCGGGCGCGCGCCGCCTCGTGCCCCTCGGACGGGAGCAGCGTCAGGGTGTGCTCGGCGGCGGCCACGATCCGCGCGGCGTGGTCCGGGTCGTCGGAGCGGGTCCAGATCGCGGGGACGTCGTAGGCGCCGATGACGCGGGCCGTCAGTTCCACGTCGCCCAGTTCCCGCGCCGCCGTGACGGCTGCCAGGCGGTGGCGGCGTGCCGCCTCGAGACCGCCGCCACCGGTCACCGCGAGGTTCCGCAGCAGCCCGACCGTCGACTCCAGGCGCGCGCGGGCGCCGGAGGCCACGGTCCGGTCGTACGCGGCGGCCGCGCTGGCCCACACCTCGCCCGCAGCACCGGCCGCCCCCGCGACCGTATCCGTATCCGTATCGTCGGCGGTGTCGGCGTCCACGCCCACGGCTACGGCCCCGTGTCCGGGGTCGAGGTGTTCCGCGTGGCCGAGGATGTCCGCCTCCAGGCGGCGCAGCGCCGGGCCCGGATCGACGCCCAGTTGCTCGGCGAGGAGGGTACGGGCCCGGCGCAGCACGGCGAGCGCGTCGCGCTGACGCCCTGTGCGGTACAGGGCCAGCGCCAGCAGGCGCCACGCGTCCTCGCGCCAGGGGTGCTCGGCGACGTGCGCGTCCAGATCGGCGGCGGCCTGTGCGGCGAGCCCCAGCGTCAGCCGGGCCTCGGCCTGCCGTTCGACGGCGTGCAGCCGCAGCTCAGCGAGGCGCGAGCGCGGCGCGCGGGCCCAGTCCGCTTCGGCGAAGTCGGCGTACGCGGGGCCGCGCCACCATCCGAGCGCCTCGTCGAGGTGCGCGAGCGCGTCCTCGGCGGGGAGCTTCGCCGCGTCGGCCACCGCCTGCTCGAAGCGCCAGGCGTCCACCGTGCCCGGGTCCGCGCGCAGCGCGTACCCCGGCCCCTCGGTGACCAGCAGCCGGGCCGGGGCGCGGGGCGGGCGATCCGGTTCCAGTGCCCGGCGCAGTGCGGCCACGAAGGTGCGCAGCGCGCTCACCGCGCCGGGCCGCGGGTCCTCCCACAGGTCGTCCACCAGGCTGCCGACCGGGACGACGCGGCGACGCGCGACGACCAGCCTGGCCAGCACCGCGCGGTGCCGCGGCCCCTTCAGATCGAGGGTGTCCCCGGCACCGTCCCACGCCGTCACCGGGCCCAGCACTCCGAAGTCGACCCGCACCTGTGCACCACCCTTTCCGGCCTTTCCGGGGCTTCGCCCCCGGCCACGCTATAGCGCGCTGACCGGATGCTCATCCGCGCCCGGCAAGCTGAGGACACCAGGTCGGAGCGCATCGCCCCGGCGACACGGCCCCCGGCCACCCGGCCACCCCACAGGACCAGCACCACCAAGGAACGGACCACCGCACCATGACACCTGTCCTCACCGGCTTCGACTACCGGCGCGTCCCCGTCGCCGACGGCGTCTCTCTCAACGCGGCCGTCGGGGGCACGGGCAGCCCCGTCGTCCTGCTGCACGGCTTTCCGCAGACGCACCTGATGTGGCGGCACGTCGCAGCCGACCTCGCGTCCGAGCACACCGTCATCTGCCCCGACCTGCGCGGCTACGGCGCGAGCGACAAGCCCGCCGAGGCCGACAGCGCCACCTACTCCAAGCGCACCATGGCCGCCGACATCGTGGCCCTGGCCCGTGCGCTGGGCCATGAGCGCTTCGCGCTGGCCGGGCACGACCGCGGCGCCCTCGTCGCGTTCCGCGCCGCGCTCGACCACCCCCGGACCGTCACACATCTGGCCAGCCTCGACGTGCTGCCGACCCTCGACATGTGGGACGCCATGCACGGCACGAGCGCGGCCGTCGGCTTCCACCTGTATCTGATGGCGCAGCCGCCGGGGCTGCCCGAGCAACTGATCGCCGGGGCTCCCGACGCCTTCTTCGGCCACTTCCTCGACATCTGGGCCAACAACCCGGACGCCGTGCCCGCCGACGTGCGCGCCGCCTATCTGGACGCCTGCCGCGCGGCCGTGCCCTCGATCGTCGCCGACTACCGTGCCTCCGCCGGTATCGACGTCGAGCACGACCAGGCCGACCGGGACGCGGGCAACCGCCTGCGCATGCCGGTCACCGTGCTCCAGCAGGACTGGGGCGCTGCGCTCGGCTTCGACGCCGCCGCGCTGTGGCGCGCGTGGGCCACCGATCTGCGGCACTCCACCGTCACCAGCGGCCACTTCATGGCCGAGGAGGCGCCCTCGGAGATCGCCACGGCCATCCGGGACCTGCTCGCCCGCTGACGGCTGAGACCCGGGGGGGGCCGGTGTGCTGACTGGGCGTCAGGTCTGGAGCTGACATGAAGTTACTTTTAGGTATGGAGTGACGTGGGCAGCAAGCCCCAGTAGAACGTGTCCCATTCCATTGAAGGTGAGGAACGTCGCATGAACGACATCACCCTTCGTCACATCGGCTCCGGTGGCTTATCGCGACGCGGATTCATCGCTGGAACGGGTTCTCTTCTGGGGACCGCGGCCCTGGCAGGTCCCACCACGGTGGCCCAGGCCAGAGCCGCGGCGGCTCCCGCCGCGATCGGCTCCGGTGCCCACGTTCCCGCGCTGGTGATCGGCACCGGCTACGGCGGCTCCGTCGCCGCGCTGCGCCTCGCCCAGGCGGGCGTCGAGGTGCACATGGTCGAGATGGGCATGGCCTGGGACACCCCGGGCTCCGACGGCAAGATCTTCGCCAACACCACCAAGCCCGACAAGCGCTCCTACTGGCTGCGTACCAGAACCAAGCAGCCCCTGAGCAACTTCCTCGGCTTCCCCATCGACAAGAACGTGCCCCGCTACACAGGCATCCTCGACGCCGAGGACTTCAGCGGCATCACGGTCTACCAGGGCCGTGGTGTCGGCGGCGGTTCGCTCGTCAACGGGGGCATGGCGGTCACACCCCGGCGCGAGAACTTCGCCACCATCCTCCCCTCGGTCGACGCGGGCGAGATGTACGGCACCTACTACCCGCGCGCCAACACCGGGCTCGGGGTCAACACCATCGACCCGGACTGGTTCGAGAGCGCGGACTGCTATCAGTACTCACGCGTCGGCCGTAAGCACGCCGAGCGTTCGGGCTTCCCGTTCGTCTTCGTGCCCGACGTCTACGACTGGGACTACATGAAGCGGGAGGCCGCGGGCACCGTGCCCAGGTCGGCGCTCGACGGGGAGATCCTCTACGGCAACAACCACGGCAAGAAGTCGCTCCAGCAGACCTATCTCGCCCGCGCGCGGGACACCGGCAGGGTCACCATCTCGCCCCTGCACAAGGTCACCTCGGTCACCCCGGCCTCCGGCGGCGGCTACACCGTCGTCATCGACCAGCTCGACACCAGCGGCGCCACCACGGCGACCAAGACCGTGACCGCGGACAAGGTGTTCTTCGCCGCGGGCAGCGTCGGCACCAGCAAGCTGCTGGTCGGCCTCAAGGCGACGGGCGCGCTGCCCCGGCTGAACAGCGAGATCGGCAAGGGCTGGGGCGACAACGGCAACGTCATGTGCGGCCGGGCCAACCACCTGTGGGATCCGACGGGCAGTCTCCAGTCGAGCATCCCCACGGCGGGCATCGACAACTGGGACGCGGGAGGCGCGTTCGCCGAGGTGGCACCGCTGCCCACCGGAATCGAGACCTATGCCTCGTTCTATCTGTCCATCACCAAGAATCCGCACCGTGCCCAGTTCTCGTGGAACGCCTCGGCGGGGAAGGCCGAACTGGACTGGCAGACCTCCTGGAAACAGGCGTCCATCGACATGGCCAAGACCATCTTCGACAAGATCAACGCCAAGGAGGGCACGATCTACCGCACCGACCTCTTCGGCACCTACAAGATCTGGGGCGACCACCTCACGTACCACCCGCTGGGCGGCGCGGTGCTCGGCAAGGCCACCGACAACTACGGCCGTCTGCACGGCCATCCGGGGCTGTACGTCATCGACGGCGCGCTGATCCCCGGCAACACCAGCGTCAACCCGTTCGTCACCATCACGGCGCTGGCCGAGCGCAACATCGAGCGGATCGTCGCCGCCGACCTGTGACGCTCGACGGTCAATGACCGGGCAGGACGCACACCGTGTCGAGGCCCAGCACGTGGTTGAGGCGGCCGAAGGCCAGCCAGGAGCCGATGCTCATGCTCAGTTCCACGATGTCGCGCTGGGTGTAGTGCGCGGTCATCCGCTCCCAGAACTCCGCGTCGAGGCCGTGGTGGTCCAGTGCGTACCGCTCGGCGTACTCGGCGGCCAGCCTGGTGCGGTCGTCGAAGGCGTCGGTGGTGCGCCACTGGGTGACCGCGTCGGCGAACTCCTCCTCGACCTTCTCGCCGTCCCGCTCGGTCCGCCAGTCCAGGCAGAAGGCGCACCCGTTGATCTGCGCGATCCGCAGGCGTGCCGCCTCGAACTCCCGGAGCCCGAGGGTGGTGTGGGAGTAGACGGACAGCGAGAACTGCGAGGCGGCGGGCCCGATGCCCGGGACCATCTCGCCCCACACATAGGCGATCGGGTCCTTGCCCTCGGGGATGTCGATGTTCATGGCCGTTTCCTTCCTGTGTGGTCCGCGCCGGTGCGGTCTGCGTCGACGTGCCGCGCGCCGAGCCTGCCGACGGCGGGGCGCAGGGGGACGTCGAGGGCGTCGTAGAGCCCGGGGTCCGCTTTCACGAGCCAGTCGATGGCGCCCACCAGGCGGCCGACGGCGGTGGCGTTGCCCCCGGCCGAGCGGTTGCCGCCCTCGTCGGTGGCCTCGACGGTGACCTCGATGCGGGGCCGTCCCTCGATGACCACGCGGTGTGCGCCCGCACCGTCGGGCGGCGTCGGCCAGTCCGATGCGCAGGAGGGGTGGATACGGGTCACGTGCTCGATGACGAGGCGCGGTACGCCCGCGACCACACCCCGCACCTCGAACCGCACGGCTCCCTGGGTCCCGGCCGCGAACTCCCCCATCGTGCGGGTGCTCACCGTCGTGCCGAGCGCGCGGCGGTCCATGGTCTCCCGTATCTCGTCCAGCTCGACGCCGAGGGCCCGCGCCATCAGCCGTAGCTGCCCGCCCCACACCATCGTCGGGACCGTGGGCGCCAGCATGGGCGGCTCGTAGTCCAGCGGATGGCCCATGCCGACCAGATGGCGGACGGAGTCCTCCTGGTCGTAGGTGGAGTAGTCGAAGATCTCCTGGCAGCGGATGACGTCCACGGTGGTGCCCAGCCCGCTGATGAGCAGCGGCAGCACGTCGTTGCCCCAGCCGGGGTCGACACCGGAGACGAACAGCGAGCCGCCGCCCTCCGCGACGGCGGCCAGCACGGGTTCGCGCAGTTCGGGCGGTGCGTTGCGCTGGTCGTAGAGCGCGTACAGCGCGGGGGTGACGACCACGGCTCCGGCGCGGACAGCGCTGACGATGTCGGCGAGCGCCCCGTCGGGGCGGACGTCCCCGGAGGCCGCGTACACCACGGCCTGCGGCCCGGCGCCGAGCACCGCGCCGATGTCGTCCGTCGCGGCCACCCCCAGCTCGTGCCCGAGCCCGCCCAGTTCTCCGGCGTCGCGCCCGGCCTTCGCGGGGTCGTGCACGAGCACGGCCACCAGTTCCAGCGCGGGATGCGCCTCGACGGCACGCACAGCGGCACGCCCGACATTTCCCGTACCCCAGACAACCGTGGAAATCATGCGCCGGAGGGTAGCGAGAGCACCTATCGGTTCATAGGCCCACGCGCACATCGAATTCCGCGTGATCCACGCGGAGTTGACGCAGCGTCACGCACTTTACGCGCGCGAGTGCCCGAGCGGCCGGCGGTGTCGCTCAGCCCGAGGGCCAAGTGCCGCTCGGCGCGTTGCTCAGGTCGACGACGCAGAAGAGATTGCCGTCCGGATCGGCGAGGACGAGGAAATCCGGGTCCGGCGGGTACAGGTCCCAGTCGACGCGGCGGGCACCGAGACCGACGAGGCGCCCGGCCTCGGCCTCCTGCTCGGCCGGGGTGTCCACGAACAGGTCGAGGTGGATGCGCGGACGTGGCTCGGCGGGCGACTCGCTCACCATCAGCCCCAGAGCGCGCCCTGACCCGTCCGCGTGACGCAGCGTCCGCCATGTATCGCTCTTCCACTCGTCGGTGTCCACCAGGCCGAGCGCCTCGGTCCAGAAGTCCACCGCGCGGGGAAGGTCGGTCACACCGATGACCGGGAATCCGAGTCTGAGCATGCCCCGAGTCTACGAACCGGGGGGATCCCGCGCGACAAGGATTGGTATGGACATGCCCATCGCGCTCTCCTATGCTCCCTCCTAGTTCGTCATGAGAGCGCTCTCACCACACCCTGTTCCACCCTTCCACCCCCCGTGTAGCTGGAACGACAGAAGGGTCACCACCGTGAGACGCACCATCGCAGCGCGCGTCGGACTGTCCTCCTTCCTTCTCCTCGCCACCTGGGGCGGCGCCGTGCTCGCGCCCCAGGCGACAGCGGCACCCGCACCCGCGACCTCCGCACCGGCCTCCGCCGGAATACTCAGCGCCATGCAGCAGGACCTGGGCCTGACGGAGAGTCAGGCCCGTGACCGGCTGGCCTCAGAGAAGGCCGCGACGGCCGTCGAAAAGGCGGCACGCGAAGCGGCCGGTTCCGCGTACGGCGGTTCCTGGTACGACGCGGACACCGGCGCGATGAACGTCGCCGTCACCCGGTCACAGGCCGCCGAGGCCGTGCGGGGAACCGGGGCCGTCGTCCGTACCGTCGAGCACACCGCCAAGGAGCTGAACGCCACCAAGAAGCGCGTCGACGCGCTGTCCGCGCCGTCCGGCGTCGCGAGCTGGCACGTCGATCCGGAGGCGAACCGGGTCGTCGTCGACGTCGTCGCGGACGACAAGGACGACAAGGCCGTCCGCGCGTTCACCGAGCGCGCGCGGCGCGCGGGGCCCGTGCGGGTCGAGACCGTCGAAGAGGCACCCCAGACCTTCAGCGCAGGAACCGTGGGCGGCGACCCGTACTACACGGGCAACGTCCGCTGCTCCATCGGCTTCTCCGTGCACGGCGGGTTCGTCACCGCGGGCCACTGCGGGCGGCAGGGTGCGTCGGTGAGCGGCTGGGACCGCTCCTACATCGGCAACTTCCAGGGCTCTTCCTTCCCCGGCAACGACTACGCCTGGGTGAACGTCGGCAGCGGCTGGTGGACGGTGCCCGTCGTCCTGGGCTGGGGCACCGTGTCCGACCAGCTCGTACGCGGCTCGGCCGAGGCACCCGTCGGCGCCTCCATCTGCCGCTCCGGGTCCACCTCGCACTGGCACTGCGGCACCGTGCTCGCCAAGAACGAGACGGTCAACTACAGCCAGGGCGCCGTGTACCAGATGACCAAGACCAGCGCGTGCGCCGAAGGGGGCGACTCCGGCGGCTCGTTCATCAGCGGCGACCAGGCACAGGGTGTGACCTCGGGCGGCTGGGGCAACTGCTCCAGCGGCGGCGAGACGTGGTACCAGCCGGTCAACGAGATCCTGGCGCGGTACGGGCTGACCCTGCACACCGCCTGATCCCGGCGACGTAACGGGGGCAGCGGGCGGCGCGGCGGTACAAGGGTGCGGACGCGGGTGCGACCGGCGTCCGCACCCTCGGCCTTGCGCACCGTCGCCGCCCCCGCCGAGCGGCACACACGGAGCGGCACTCCCTGAGCGCACACACCGAGTGGCGCACACACCTGGTGACACACACGTCGAGTGGCACACACGGGGCCCATGTCAGCACCCGTTTACCCGTCAGCCCCCTGTGGGATCGGAGGACATCCGGGAGGTTCCCGGAGCGCTGCCCGTGCTCGGACACACCGTGTCCCTCATGCGCGGTCAGGCGGCGTGGCTGTCGGCCTGCCGGAGAACGGCACCGCTGGTGGAGTGCGGCTGGGCAGGCGCCGGGCACCTGCTCACGGCGCTGTCCGTCCCCGACGCGCGGGGCAGGGCGCTCGACGACGGTGAACTCCAGGTGCAGACCGTCAACCTGCTCGTCGCGGGAAGCGAGACCAACGCCATGCTGATGGTGTGGATCCTCCACCTCCTGGACCGCGCGCCCGACGTGCAGCAGCGGGTGTGACGAACTGGCCGAAGTCCTGCACGGCAGGCCCGCCGGGCTCGCGGACATGCCCGCGCAGCGCCTCACCCACAACGTCGTCCTGGAGCCTCTTCAGCCCGTACCAGCTCCATCACGACCCGGCGTACTTCCCGTTCGGCGCGGGGCGGCGACGGTGCCTCGGGGACACCTACGCGCTGGCGGAGACCGTCATCACGCTCAGTTCCCCCCTGCCGCGCTGGCGACTGCGCACCGTCGACGGGAGCCGTACCCGGCCACGGTTCAGGAGTTCCCTCGACGCCGCGGGGATGCGGATGGTCCCGACGGCCCGGACCGCTCCTGCCCGGCGCGGTCCCACTCAGCACGGGCCCACTCGTCACGGGTGAGCGCGTACTCGACCTCACCGTGTTCGGAGCCCTCGATCGCCTCCGGCCAGTCACCGGTGAAGCCGCGCACGTAGGACAGCCCGGCCTTCTCCATCACCCGCCGCGAACGGGTGTTGACGGCCATGGTGTTCGCGGTCACCCGCTCCACCCCGAGGTCCGTGAAGCCCTTACGGAGCAGGGCACGCGAGCCCTCGGTGGCGTAACCGCTGCCCCACGCGCTCCTGTTCAGCCGGTAACCCAGTTCGACCACGGCCGCGCTGTGCTCCGACAGGGGCCGGAACTCGAACCAGCCCAGGAAGGTCCCCGCGCTCTTCGCCTGGGCCGCCCAGTAGCCACGGGTGCCGAGGCAGGGGTGGTCGTGGAGGAGACGGGGCATGGTGCGTCCGAGGATCGCCTCGCGGCTCGTCGGGCGACCGCCGTTGAGGAAGCGCGTCACCTCGGGGTCGTTGTCCAGCGCGAGCACGTCGTCCGCGTCGGCCTCCGTGAACGCGCGCAGGACGAGCCGGCCGGTCTCCAGGAAGATGCGCATACCGGCAATCCTCGCCACCGGCGACCGTGACCGCCACCCGATATCCGGGTCCCCGCGCCGTGGCTGCCGCCGGGCCGGGAATCTGGTGGACTGCACGTCATGCATGTCCTGGCGCGCCGTCTCCTCGACGCACTCCACCGCTTCAACTCCGCCCACCCCTGGGACCACAACGCCCACTACCACCGCTGGATCCTCCGCCAGGTGCCGAGGCACGTCGAACATGTCCTGGACGTCGGCTCCGGCGCCGGTGACCTGGCCAGGCTCCTGGCGGCCCGTGCCACGTCCGTGCGGGGCATCGACTCCTCCCCCGCGATGGTCGTCAGGGCGCGGGAACTCACCGCTTGGGACGCGCCCGTGACGTTCACCGTCGCGGACGCTCCCGCCGGGATACCGCCCGGCCCGTACTCCGTCATCACGTGTGTCGCCGCGCTGCACCATCTGCCGTTCACCGACGCGCTCACCCGCTTCCGCCGCCACCTGGCGCCCGGCGGCACCCTCGTCGTCGTCGGCCTCTTCCGTACGCACTCCCCCGGCGACTATGTGCTCGCCGCCCTCGCAGCGCCGCTCAATCTCGCCATGGGCCTGCTCAAGAACAGGGGCCGCGCGGCACCCCGCCCGCCTGCCATGAGGGCGCCGGTCAAACCGGCGACCATGACCTTCCCCGACATCGCGCGCGAGGCCCGCCGGGTGCTTCCCGGCGCGCGACTGCGGCGTCGGCTGTTCTGGCGCTACACACTGGTGTGGCGACGCGACGGCTGAGGCGGGCGGGTGAGCGGGTGAGCGGGTGAGCGGGCACGATGGGGGCATGAGGCCGGGGTTCGTGTGGCTGCTGGCCGGTACTGCCGCGGCACTGGCCGTCCTCGCCGCCGTCGGCGGAGCGGCCGGGGAGTGGGTGCCCGGATTCTGGGGAGCGGCGTGCGCGGGGGCCGCCGGTTTCGTGGTTCCGGCCGTGTGGGACCGCGTCAAGGAGCGCCGGGACCGGGTCAGGAACGAGCTGGAGCGGCGAAGCGCCGCCGTGGCACGGCTGGCGGAGGTCTCGGACGAGATGACCGCCCCGCCCGCGATGCCCGCCGTGCCACGGCCACGCGGCGCCGGTGATGTGGTGGGGCTGCTGCGTCCGCAGCGCGCGGTGGTGGCCTTCGTCGGGCGCGAGGGCGAGCTGAGGCGGCTGCGGGAGTGGTGCCACGCGGACGGCCGGGACGGCGGAGACGGCGTGAGCGTCGGCGGGGGTGTGAGCGCGGGCGCCGCGGTGGCGCTGGTGACGGGTACGGGAGGCGTGGGCAAGACCCGGCTGGCGCTGCGGCTGGCCGACGAGCTGCGGCAGCGGGGCTGGAGCTGCCGGTGGGTGCGGGCGGGCGGCGAGGCCGACGTGGTGGCCACCGTGCGGGAGGTGGGGAGCGGTCCCGTACTGCTGGTGGTGGACTACGCGGAGACCCGGACCGGGTTACGGGCGCTGCTGGCCGCCGTGGCGGACTCGCGTTCCGGGCAGGGCGGCCCCGAGCGGGATTCGCGACGGCTACGGGTGCTGCTGCTGGCCCGTAGCGAGGGCGAGTGGTGGGAGAGGTTACAGGGGGTGCCGGGCCCCGTCGGCGCGACGGTCGCGGGCGCGGTGACAGTCGCGCTGGAGCCCGGTGTGCTGCCTCGGTGGCCGGAGCGGCAGCTCGTCGCCGAGGCGGTGCCCCAGTTCGCCCGCGCGCTCGGGATACCGCCACCTCGGCACGCCGAGGTGACGTTGACCGATGAGGGGGTGCCCCTGCTCGTGCTGCACGCCGCAGCGCTGGTCCTGGTACTCCGCGCACGGGAGGCACGGGCCCCCGGCGCTCCGGCAGCGCCGCCCGCCCTGCCCTGTGCAGCGCTGCCCGGCGCCGCGCTGCCCGTGGCCGTCGGCTCGGCCGTGCTGGAGGAGCTGCTGCGGCACGAGAAGCGGTACTGGTACGAGAGCGCCGCCATCGCCGCCCTCACGGGCCCCGGCGGTCTGGACACGACGGCGGTGCAGCGCTGCGTCGCCGTCACCAGCCTGCTCGACGCGGACAGCGAGGCAGCGGCGGCGGACCTGCTGAGCCTGGTCCCGGGCCTTGAGGCACCGTGGTGCGACCCCCTGCGGCGCAGGACGGCACGCTGGCTGAGCACGCTCTATCCCGGCACGTCGCCCGGCGCCGTAGGGCCGCTGCAACCCGACCTGCTGGCGGAGCACCACATCGCCCGCCAGTTGGACCGCAGCCCGGAGATGGCGCGGCTCATCGGCTCACGTCTCGACGCGTCGCACGCGCGGCGCGCCCTCACCGTACTGACGAGGGCGCACGCCCATCAGCCCGGCGTCGAGTCGGTGCTGGAGGGGTGGCTCGCGGCCCGGCTGCCCGAACTCGCCGAAGCGGCGGTCACCGTCGCGGTGGAGACGCCGGGGCCGCTCGGCCCCCTCATGGCCCGGGTGCTGGCGGAAGCGGAGCTGCCGCTCACCGCGCTCCAGCACGTGAAGCGCGCGATCCCGTACCCCACCCTGGCGCTGGCCGAGGCGGACATGGTGGTGACCCAGCACATCGTCGAGGCGCTGCCCGAGGAGACCACGCCGAAGCGCCGTGCCACATGGCTGGAGGCCCTGGGGCTCGCGTTCCATCAGGTCGGGCGCCGGATGGAGGCGCTGGTGCCCATGGAGGAAGCGGAACGCATCCGGCGTCGGCTCGTGCGGCTCTCCCCCGAACAGCACCGCCCTGGACTGGCCGCGTGCCTGAACGGTCTCGGGCACCGGCTCGCGGAGGCCGGACGCGTCCCGGAGGCGCTGACGGCGACTCAGGAGGCCGTCGCCCTCTACCGCGACCTCGCCCGCCCCTTCCCCTCCCCCTCCCCCGACGGCTATCGGCCCGCGCTCGCCGAATGCCTCAACAACCTCGGGATGCGGCTGTCCGAGGCGGGACGGGTGGACGAGGCGCTGGCGGCGGCGCAAGAGGCGGTCGACCTGGAACTGATCGGGTACGCGCCCGACAGACGCCCGTACGTGCTGGCGATGCTGCTGCACAATCTCGGCAACCGGCTCTTCGAGGCGGGACGCGAGGACGAGGCGCTGGCACCGACGCGGGAGGCGGCGGATCTCTACCGCGAGCTGGTACGGCACGCTCCCGACCGCCACCGGCCAGGGCTGGCGAGCTGTCTCAACAATCTCGGCAACCGGCTCTCCGACGCGGGTCTCCGTGCCGAGGCGCTGACGGCTGCTCAGGAAGCGGTGGACCTCTACCGCGACCTCGCCCGCACCTCCCCCGACCGCTACCGGCCCGGGCTGGCCGCGTGCCTCAACAACCTCGGCAACCGGCTCTCCGACGCGGGACGCGAGCAGGAAGCCCTGGTCTCGATCGAGGAGGCCGTCCGCGTCCACCGGGCTCTGCACCGCGAGCTGCGACAGGGGCCGCGCCGAGAGCCGCACCGGGAGCAGGTCCCGACCGACGCGGACCGCTTCCGCCCCGCCCTCGCGGCGTCCCTGCGCAACCTCGGCATCCAGCTCACCGCCGTGGGGCGCGACGTGGAGGCCCGCGCGGCGCACGCCGAGGCGGCCTCCCTCACGGGCGACGGCCCGCCATGACAGCCCGCGCCGGGGATGCCGGTACCGGTGCCGGTGCGGGCCGCCTCTGTCTCCAGCGCGGCATCATCTCCGACGACAGCACCTACGGCAAGGACATCGCGCCGGCCTCCTGCCCGAAGTGACCTGCCGTGAGCGGCTTCCGCAGGCGACCTTCCGCAGGTGACCTTCCGCGGATGGCCTTCCGTGGTGCGTCCGCCGGGTGGGGTGCGCACGGGTCGCCCCCACCCGCCGGACCGCCCGCCGCCCGGACCGGCCCGTGCGGGCCGGTGCCGGTTCAGCGGCTGACTGTGCGACGACGTCCGGTCCGACGGCTACCGGTCCGACCGGTACCGGTCCGGCCAGGGCGCCCGGCTCAGCCGGACCCGCCCGGTGCCGCGCCCGCGTCCGCGGCCCGGAGGTGCGTCCCGGCCGCCGTGGGCGGGGCGAGCGCGCCGTTGCCCTGCCCCTGGCTCACGCCCTGGCCCGCGTCGGCCTGCCGGACCATGTCGGTCAGCCAACTGGGCGGAGGGCCACCGTCCACCGCCTGCCCTGCCGCGGGAACGGACTGCCCCGGCTGCCCAGGTTGCCCCGGCTGGCCGCTCGCCCCCACCCCGCCGGGCGCCGCGCCCGCGTCCGCCGCGCCACCGGCCGTGGCACCCGCGGCAGCCGACGCCGCCTGGGCACCGGGCGCCTGGGCCTGGGCACCGGACCGCGCCGTGCCCTCGGACGAGGCGGCCCCGGCGTCGTCGGAGACGATGATGTTGAGCTTCATGGCGCTCCTCGCCTTCGTCAGTTGAGCACCGCGTAGCGGCCCTCGAAGTTCAGTTGGCTGTTGCTGAGGTTCTTCACCGTCAGCCAGTACGTCACCGCCGAACCCGAGGCACGCTCCACGTCGGTCTCCCACTCCAGTTGCGGGTTGCCCGCCTGCGGGGACGTCGGCATGAAGTACCAGACGACGTGCCACTCCTGCGGCCAGCCGTAGGTGAACCAGCGCCCGCTCTGGCCCGGGGCCAGCGTGCCCGTGAACTGCGTACCCACTCGCATGGTCGTTTCCTCTCACCTGTCGCGGTTGCGGAGCCTGTCGGCGTTGCGGAGCCTGTCGGTGTCGGGGAACCCGTTCACCAGCCGAGGACCGCGAAGCGGGCCTCGAAGTCGACCGGGTCGCCGACGAGGTTGGTCACGTCGATCCAGTACGTGGCGTACATGTCGCTGGCGCGCTCCACCCGTACCCGCCAGCGGATCTGCGGGGCACCGGGGCGGGGCGTGGTGGGCACGACCGTCCAGAGCACGTGCCAGTGCGCGGGCCACTGGTAGGTGAACCAGCGGCGTGTCTGCCCCCCGCTCAGCGAGCCGCGGAACTGCACTCCGGTCCAGCTCTGCGTCTGGAGTGCCGCGGGGATGAGCTGGCGCAGGTTGGGGCGGTTGCCGATGCGCTGGGTCGCCGGGCGGCCAGGGGCGGCCTGCTGCGGCGATCCTGTGGCCCGCAGCAACTGGCGGGCCCGGGAGGGCGAGAGGGGGATGCGCCCCTGTGCCCGCAGCACGCCCTGTGTGCAGCACACCGCGCCGACGACGATGGGTGAGGCGCTGGAGGTGCCGCTGAACTGGTCGGTGTACCAGAGGTCCTGGTTGGCGCCGCCCTGGAGGTCGCCGTAGCCGGTGGTGGTGACCTCGCGGCCCCAGCCCTGCGCGTCGAGCGCGGCACCGTAGTTGGAGAAGTCCAGCCGGGACCTGTCGGGGCCGTGGTCGCGCCCGTGGGTGTTGGGCGGCGGCGCTCCCGCTCCGACGAGGACGGCGCCCGCGTCCAGTTCCGTGCGCCGGAAGGGGTTGCGCCACCAGGAGGGGAAGCCCGCGCGCGGGGTGTCGTACACCGCGTCGTCCAGGTTCTCGGCACCGTTGCCCGCCGCCTCCACGACGACGATGCCCCTGTTGACCGCGTAGCGGATGGCCAGATAGTCGTCGGGCCACCACTCGACGGCGATGTAGCCCTGCTGGCCGACACCCGTGGCGTTGGGCCCTGCACGGTGGATCTCCAGCAGGAGGACGTCGCCGGGGCCGAGGCGGTCGGCAGCGTTGCGGATGGCGGTGGCGGTCGCGATGGAGAACGCGGACGCGCTGGTCACCGCGTCCGGTGAGATGCCGGTGATGCCGATGGTGTTGACGTCGCCGCCGATCTCGCCGAGGACGGCCGTGCCGTGGTTGGTGTCGGTGCTGCCGGTGCCCGAGATGATGCCGCCCTGGTTGAGCAGCAGGTCCTCGTGGGTGAAGCGCCAGCCCCACTCGCAGTCGACCACGCGGACACCCGCGCCGCGTCCGCCCGCCAGCGTCCACGCGTAGCGTGCGTCGATGCCGCCGGGTGCGGCGTCGAGATAGCCCTGCCTGGCGGTGAAGTCGGGGGTCGCTGGCGGTGCTTCGACCTCCTGGGGCGCCATGTCGTTGAGCGGCGGCAGGTCGACGTCCTGTGCCTGCTTCTTCGTCTTGCGCGCGGCGGGTGCGCTGCGATGACCGGAGGTCGCGGGCCCTGCGAGCGCGACGCCGGGCTTGACGTACGCGCCCTCGACCGCGTCGGAGGCGCGCAGCCGGTCCGCGAGTTCCTCCAGACGGTCCTCCGCGGCCTCGACCTGGTAGAACAGGCCCATCCTCGTCAGGACTTCGCGGTCGGACACCATGTCCGACCCCGCCCCGGATCCCGCCCCGGGCCCGGCGCCGGGCCCCGCTCCGGGCGCCGCCGTCACCTCCTGGGCGAGCAGGCGCTCGGGGCTGCCGAACAGCGGGCTGATGGTGACGTCGGGATCGGCGGCGACCGCGTCCAGGCCGCTCACCTCCACCTCGGCCGAGGCGGTCGCGCCGGTGGGGGTGATGCGCACCCCTGCGTCGGCGCGCGCCACGCACACCAGCTCCGCGCGGCCGAAGAGCGATTCGATGATCTCTGCCGGGCTGCCGCCCCCTGCGTCTGCTGCACCTGGTCGCTGTGACACGGTCTCTCCTTCACCACTCGCGTACGCCGTACGGCCACACCTCGTGGCCCGGACCTCCGGACTCCCCCCGGCTCCCCCGCTCCGGGGCCCGTCGGAAACGGCTAGGGAAGCTCGGCCGGTGGTTTCACATAGGCGGCGTCGACGTCGGGCCGCTCGCGCAGTGCGGCGGCGACGTCCTCGGCGTCGGCCCCAGCCCCGGCGGGAACGGCGACCGTGTACCAGTCCAGCAGTGACGCGTCGTCCGCGCCCGGGTACATGGGCCGCGCCGTGAGGCCGAACCGCTCCCGCAGACAGTCCAGGGCACCGCCCGGTGCCCGCGCAGCGCCGTGCCCCTGTGACGTGCTGAGCTGGACCACCACCTCGCCCGCCGTGGCCATGTCCGAACACCCCCGAACCCCCCGGCCGTTGCCGCGGGCCGCCTGCCCGCGCATCAGCGGACGCCCACCGGGACCGCGACGCTACAGGGTGCGCCGTCACCGCTCCGTCACGCCGTCATCACCCGGAGCCCCGCGTCTTTTTACTCCCGCGGGAAAAATACTCCGGCATTCAAACAAAACAGAGTATCCCTTTTGTTTTATACTCGTGCTGTCTTCCGTCCCCACCCGTAACTGCCCAGGACATGGGCCCGCCTGATAGAAGGTCCCCCGATGAGGCAAGAGCGCGCTGAGCGCACCAGATACGCTCTGACTCTGGCGGCGGCGAAACTGTTCGACCAGGTCGGGGTCGAGCGCGCCACCCTCTCCGAGGTCAGCCGCACCGCAGCCGTGAGCAAGGGCGCCCTCTCGTTCCACTTCCAGAGCAAGGCCGATCTCGCCGTGACGGTCCAGGAACTGGCCTGTCAGCACGCGGAGCAGCGGGTCGAGGAGCTGCGGGCCAGGGATCTGCCCGCGCTCCAGACGCTCATCGACCTCAGCCATCTCGTCGCCCACCAGCTCACACACGACTACATCGTGCGGGCCTGGCGCGAAGTGGCCGAGCACCAGCGGGAGTCGGACTGCTCCGTCAGCCCGACGCTGCACCTGTTCCACAACTGGCAGCGCAGGTTCGTCGAGGTCGCGGTCGAGGCGCAGCAGGACCACAGCCTGCGGCCCGACACCGATCCCCGTACGACCGCGCACACCGCGCTCTCGCTCAGCGCGGGCCAGCAGATCCTCCAGGGCGATCCGGTGGCCGGGGTCCGTGCCCGGCTCACGGAGGCGTGGGAGCTGATACTCCCCTCGCTGGTCGCCCCGCTCAGCCCCTGGCCGCTGCGGGCACAGGGCAGCGAGGACTCGTTCGGCGCGGGTCTCGGCGACGATCCGCTGCCGCTCGTGCCCGCTGCGCGGCGCGCGAGCTGAGCCCGCGCACCCGGACCGTCCAGACCGTCCGGACCGTTCCCCTGCCGCCGTCCCGGCGGGTCACTGTCACCGTTGTCCACCGCTCCTCAGTGATACGGCGCCTGCCGCCCGCCGCGGCAGGCGCCGCCCTTCTCCGTAAGGACCGCTTGCGATGACCACAGTCAACCGTCGGGAGACCGGCGCCGTCTTCCCTCCACCGGCGCTGCGGGAGCTGCCCGGCCCCGGGCCCGTCGAACCGCGTGTGACCAGGACTCAGATGCTGACCTTCACGGGCCCGGACGAGGGCGATTTGTTCATCCGGTTCGGTGAGTGGTGCAAGCAGCACCGCAACGCCCTGATCGAGAGCCTGTCGTGGACCCCGCACCACAAGTGCGCGCACGGCATCCAGCCGGACGAGACGGAGGAGGTCTACCGGCTCGACGTCATCGTCAACCGCAGCCTGGAGGACGACTGGGAGCAGTAGTGGGGCAGAGGGGCGGGGAGCGGTCAGCGTGTCGCCGTGCGACCGCGCCCGTGTCCTCGCCCCGCTCTTCGACGCACCCAAGCCCCCACGCCGGAGGCCCGCCCGCTTCAGGCGGGCTGGGCCTCCGGCTGCGGCGTCCGCGGGGAAGGAACGGACGGGGAAAAGTCCTCGGTGCCCTGCGGCCACAGCGGCCAGGGGCTGTTGACGGCGGTGATCTGCGGGATCACCAGTTGCCACAGCCCGGTCTGCTCCTCGTGGACGTCGATGTCGGCCGACAGGTGACGGGTGCTGACGGCGTAGGCCATGGACGCGACGGCGTGCACGCCGAGGCCGGACGCGAGACCGCTCTCCCGCTCCGCCTCCCGCGCGATGTCGTGCAGTTCCGCGCGCCACAGCGCGGAGAGCCTCGGCTCGCGTTCGGCGTGCAGCTCCCTGTCGAGCTTCTCGCACGCCCTGATCACCTCGTCCTGCGACCGCTGGTGAGCGATGAGGTGGGTGAGGTCGATCAGGTTCTGGAGCGCGGGCAGGTCCCTGGAGCGCAGTTCCCGGATGCGGGTGCTCGCCCTCTTCACCGCCAGGGACTGTACGGCGTCGGCCAGGTCGGCCTTGTTGGCGAAGTGGAAGGACAGGGCTCCCTTGCTGACCGCGGCGAGGCTGCTGACCTGGAAGAGCGTCGTGCACTCGTAGCCGACGCCGTCGAACAGGGAGGCCGCCGCCAGGACCAGGGCGCTCTTCGTTCGCTCCGCGCGCTCTTGCCTCATCTGTACGCCCTCTCGTCGGGCCCGCCCTTCCGACGGGCCGCTCGGACAAAGAATCCCGGTGATCGAGCAGTTGCAGCGAGGATAAACATACAGGACGCCTCGTTTCTTTCGCGGCCCATGAAGCACCCCTGCGGCGGGTCGGGGGTATTCCAGGGGCCGCTGCTAACCCTGGGGCGTGAGATGTGACCGATACCACTCGGCGGCGTTCGCGAGGCGCGCCAGCGGGCCGGGCCCCGGCTCTGTGCCGCACTGCTGCCAGACGGCGTCGCCGCGGTACCAGTGGTCCCGCGCGAGCAGCGAGAACTGGCGCTCGCTGACGGGCGATCCGCTCTCCTTCAGCCGGACGAGGGACTCCTCCCACGTCAGATCGCGCGGCGGCGCGGGCAGGACCTTCCCGTCCGCGAGGGTGTCCAGGAGGTCGCGGGTGCGCACCGGTTCGGGGTGGACGGCGTGCTGGACGCCCGTCGCGGAGGCGCCGAGCGCCGCGGCGGCGACGAGACGGCCCAGGTCCTCGACGGCGATCAGGGAGATGAGGCCGCGCCCGGAATCCCAGTACCCGGGCACGTCCCGCAGCAGGCGGGCCAGCGCGGGGACGACCCAGCGGTCGCCCGCGCCCGTGACCAGACCGGCACGCAGCACGAGGGCACCGGCGCGCAGCGCGTGGGCTTCCCCCTCCAGCCTGGTGCGGCTCGCGGGCGAGACGGGGCGGCGGGGCACCTCGTCCACGTCGGGCCCGCTGTGCGGCCCCGGGCCGTAGACGGCGGTGGTGGAGAGGTGCACGACGCGGCGGACGCCCGAGGCGCGCGCCTCGGCCATCAGCGCGGCGGTGCCCAGGACGTTGACCCGGTGGCACTCCTCCTCGTCGGAGCCGATATGGGAGGCCAGGTGGACGAGGACGTCGGTCCCTGCGCACACGCCGGTCAGCGACTCGGGCCTGGCCAGGTCGGCCGGTACGGGTTCCACGCCGGCCGGCAGCGGCCGGGCGCCACGGGTGAGGGCACGGACGCGGGGCGGCTCGGGGAGGTCGAGGAGGGCGCGCAGGGCGGTCGAGCCGATGAAGCCGCTCGCCCCGGTGAGCAGGATCCGGTCGGTCATACGGCCGCCGTGAACTGGTCGGCGTCGATGGTCATCTCGGCCTGAACGTGGGGCGGGACGAAGCCGCCCATGCAGTACCGCCAGAAGGAGACGAGGCGCTCGGGCAGGTCGGCACGGCGCGAGGCCGACTGGCTGAAGAGCTGGATGCCGGTGTAGATGCCGACCAGCAGCTCGGCCAGTTCTTCCACGTCCACGTGCTCCCGCAGCTCGCCGCGCGCTGCGGCGGCGGAGAGCTGACCCTTGAACTCGTCGACCCACATCTGGTACGGGGTCGGGTCGTGGATGCCGATGATCTCCTGGTCGACGGCAAGGCGGACGCCGACGCGCAGCAGCATGTCGGTCTGGAGTTCCTGGGCCAGCAGCAGCGTGGTGTCGATGAGCCGCTGAAGGCCGTCCTCGCCCGGGGGGAGGGAGAAGTGGTTCTTCTGGGCGTTCATCACCTCGTGGGCGAGATCCAGCTTGGTGCGGAAGTGGAAGGTCAGCGCTCCCTGCGTGACCCCGGCGCGCTGGTGGATCTTGGCGATCGTCGCGCCGGAGTAGCCGTCGCGGTCGAAGACCTCGGCCGCCGCTTCCAGGATCATCTGCCGTGTCTCGATGGCCCTTTGCTGCATGGGTTTGTTGCCTGACTGCCCCATCTGTCCTCGCAAATCAAAACGACTGTCCGCTACGTTTGGCGGATCTTCCGACAGCAAGTCTGGCCCCGTCGACGCGAAGGACGCCTCATGCCTGCCACTACCGTCGTGCCCGGACTAACGCAGAACTCTACGTACTCCCAGGCCGTGGAACGCGCGGTGGTCCACAAGTCCGCGGTCAGCGAGGTGCTGCCGACCGGCTGGCGCCGAACCGGCGAGGCGGATTTCGAGGTGTGGGCCCAGTGGCCGCGCGACCACGGATACTGGCGTACCCGGGACGGACGGCAGGATCCGATGCTGATGGTGGAGACGGCCCGCCAGATCCTCCCGCTCCTGTCCCACGCCGCCTACGGCATGCCGCACGGGCACCAGCTCGTCTGGAAGACCTTCAGCTTCGAGACCTCGGCGCACTTCCTGCGGGTCACCGACCGCCCCGCCGAGATCACGGTGCGGATCGCCGCGGCGCAGGGCCCGAAGGCCGGGAGCCGCTTCCGGGGCGCGGCGCTGGAGATGGTCGTGGAGCACGAGGGGGAGAACGTGGGCACGGTCTCCACGGAGTACACCGCCCACCCCTCCGAGATCTACCGGCGGCTGCGCGGACCCAGCACGTCCCCCGAGGAGGCGATGGCCAGGGCACGCGACGTCCCTCTTCCGCCTGCACTTTCCCCCGCGAGCGCCGGGCGGGAACTCGCCCGCGAAGTCGTCCTCTCACCGGGCCTCGCGGGCTCAGGCCCGTGGCAGCTACGGGTGGACACCACCAGCCCCTGGCTGTTCGACCACCCGGTGGACCACGCGCCCGGGATGCTGCTGATGGAGGCGGCCAGGCAGGGCGCCCACGCGGCGGCTCTCCCGCGCGAGACCGTCCTGACGGGCATCGACGTCACCTTCACCCGGTACGTCGAGCTGGACAAGCCCTGCTGGATCGAGATCGCGGCGCCCGTGGCGGAAGGCTGCGACACCTTCCGGGTGTCCGTGAGCCAGGACGGCCAGGAGGCACTGTCCGGGACCGTACGGGTGGCTGACGCGCCGGGCACTTCGGCGTCGTAGGGAGTCGTAGGGAGCGGTACGCGCCTGGAGCGCGGTACGGGGCCGGGCCGGGACGTGCCGGGCCCCGGCCCCGTAGCGGCGCGCCGGTACACCGGCGTACGGGGTCAGCTTTCGCAGTAGTCCACGTGGGACAGGTTCTTGACGTAGCGCGCCGCGACATAGCCGGGCTTCGGGCCGCCCAGGACGTACCAGAGGTTGTTGCCGTCGACGTTCTGGCCTCTGACCTTGCAGTACAGGGCGACGACCGTGCCCGGCGCCAGGCCGCCGAGGTAGGCGGCGTGGGTGGTCGGCTGCTCGCGGATGTTCAGCGTGATGCGCGAGACCACCTTGCCCCGCGGCAGTGCGGAAACGGTCCCGGCCTCCTTGGCCGACGTGCTCCCCCGCGCGGCGGAGGCGGAGGCCGGGGCGACGCCCGAGGCGGTGTCCGAGGCGAGGGCCGGGGTGGCCGCCAGGAGAGCGGAGCCGGTCAGCACGAGGCCGGCGACCCCGGCGGTGACGCGACGCTTGAGACGAAACGTAGTCATGTTTCCCCTTTTTCTTTCTTTATGAGCGTTGCACGCCTTATGACATGTCGAGCAGGGGAAAGGTTGCCCAAAAAGGGTTCCTTCCGTACGCGTCCCGTACGCGCTTACCCGGAACGGACCCTCGGCCGGGACATACTGACGGCCATGCGTGTGGCACTGATGACCGCGGGTTCGCGCGGCGACGTCGCTCCCTACACCGGCCTCGCCCACCGTCTGGCCGCCGGCGGGCACAGCGTCACCGTGGTCACGCACGCCTCGTTCGCGAAGCTGGTGACCGCCTCGGGAGCCGCCTTCCACCCGCTGCCCGTCGATCCGCGAGCCGAGCTGGAGTCCGCGCGCGGGCGGAGACTGCACCGCAGCCGCACCGGCGCCGGAAAGCTGGCGCGGGTGATCGGGCTGGCGCGGGCCGTGGTGGGGCGGATGGCGGACGGTCTGGTGGAGTCCGCGCGGCACAGCGACGCGCTGCTGCTGTCGGCCTCCCTCGCGCCGCTGGGCCACGCCGTCGCGCAGGAGCTGGGGCTGCCGAGCATGGGGGTCTATCTCCAGCCGCTCGCCCCCACCCGCGCGTTCGCGCCGCCGGTCACCGGAACCCGCTCCTGGGGAGGCCCGGCGAACCTCCTGGCCGGGCACGCCGTGAACCACGCCGTCGACCGCGTCTTCGCCGATGCCACCCGGACTGCCGTACGGGAACTGCTCCGCGGCGCCCGTGGACACGGACGTGCCGCCGTGCGGACCGGGCACCGGGCGCGGGAGCGCCAGGGCTGGCGCGTGCACCACGGTTTCAGCCCGCTGGTCGTGCCGCGGCCCGGCGACTGGCGCGCCGGACTGACCGTCGACGGCTACTGGTGGCCCCACGATCCGCCCGAGGCCCGGCTTCCCGACCGGCTGCCGGCCTTCCTGGACGCGGGCCCGCCGCCCGTCTTCGTCGGTCTCGGCAGCGCGACGGTGCCCGATCCGGCGCGGCTGAGCACGCTGCTGGTACGGGCGCTGCGCGCGGCCGGGCTGCGGGGTGTGGTGCAGCGCGGGTGGGGCGGGCTGCGGGCCGAGGGCGCGGGCGAGGGAGACCGCCGGGGTGAGCGGGGTGGGGGCGAGGACATGCTGACCGTCGACGAGGTGCCCCACGCGCTGCTGTTCCCCCGCATGGCCGCCGTGGTCCATCACGCGGGCGCCGGTACGACGGCCGCGGGGCTGCGCGCCGGTGTCCCCGCCGTGCCCGTGCCCATCCAGTTCGACGAGGCGTTCTGGGCCTCCCGCCTCACCGCGCTCGGCGTCTCACCGGGCGCGGTCCCGCTGCGCCGCCTGGACGAACGGGCCCTGACGGCCGCGCTGGTGGAGGCCACGAGGCGTCCGTCGTACCGCGAGCGGGCCGCCGAGGTGGCCGCCAGGCTGCGTGCCGAGGACGGCGCGGGCGCGGTCCTCGCCTCGGTGGACGGGCTCGCGAAGGGCTGAGGAGCGGGTGGCCGGATGAAGCAGAATCCTGCCGGTGTGCGTGCGCTGCACACGGGAGTGGTCCATACCAAGACCTTGACAGAGGGTTAGTTCACTTCTTAAATCACGCTGTGAAGTAACCCGTACGCACCGGTTCGGCGCCACCCCCACAGCATTTCCGTCCCATGTACCGGAAGGGAGAGTCGTGGACTCCCCGCGCTCAGCACGGCGTCTGCTCCTCACTCTGCTGTCCGTCCTCCTCGTCGCCCCCGTCCTCGTCGCGCCCGCGAGCGCCAGCCCGGCCGGGGTGCCGGAACCGTCCGCCGGCGGCGAGGCCGTCCCCCTCGCCGAGACGTTCACGGAGAACTTCGACGGTGCCGCAGGCTCCGCCGTCGACTCCTCCCGGTGGCAGATCGAGACCGGCGACAACGTCAACAACCACGAGCGGCAGTTCTACACGGCGGGCAACCGCAACGCCGCGCTCGACGGCCAGGGCAACCTCGTCATCACCGCGCGCCGGGAGAACCCGGAGAACTACCAGTGCTGGTACGGCAGATGCGAGTACACCTCGGCGAGGCTCAACACCTCGGGCAAGTTCACCACGCAGTACGGGCATGTCGAGAGCCGCATGAAGGTGCCGAGGGGACAGGGCATGTGGCCCGCCTTCTGGATGCTGGGCAGCGACATCGGGCAGGTCGGATGGCCCAACTCGGGTGAGATCGACATCATGGAGAACGTCGGCTTCGAGCCCTCCACCGTGCACGGCACCCTGCACGGCCCCGGGTACTCCGGCTCCGGCGGCATCGGCGCGGGCTACACGCTGCCGGGCGGCCAGCAGTTCGCCGACGCCTTCCACACCTTCGCCATCGACTGGTCGCCAGACGCCATCACCTGGTCCGTCGACGGGAACGTCTACCAGCGCCGCACCCCCGCCGATCTCGGCGGCAAAGCCTGGGTGTTCAACAAGCCGTTCTTCCTGATCCTCAACCTGGCCGTGGGCGGCTACTGGCCGGGCGACCCGGACGGCAGCACCACCTTCCCGCAGCAGCTCGTCGTCGACTACGTACGCGTCAGCACCGGCAACGGCGGCTCGGGCTCCGGCGGGCCCATCACCGGCATCGGCGGCAAGTGCCTGGACGTGGCGGGCGCGAACTCCGCCAACGGCACCCCCGTGCAGCTCTACGACTGCAACGGCACCGACGCACAGCGCTGGAGCAAGGGCAGCGACGGTTCCCTGCGCGCCCTCGGCAAGTGCCTGGACGTCACCAGCGCGGGGACAGCCAACGGCACGGCAGTGCAACTGTGGGAGTGCAACGGCACGGCGGCACAGCGCTGGACCGTCACGGCGGCACGCGACATCGTCAACCCGCAGGCCGACAAGTGCCTCGACGCGCGCGACGGCAGCACGGCCAACGGCACCCGTACCCAGATCTGGACCTGCACCGGCGCCGCGCAGCAGAAGTGGACGGTGAGCGGCTGACACGCGCGGGCCCGCGCCACGGCACGGCGGGCCCGTGACACCGTCCGGCGGGCCCGTGAATGGGTCACCCTTCCGGCGCACCGCGACGGCTCGCGCGCCACTGCTCGGCCGTGACGCGGTACAGGACATGGCGGCGCAGCGGGTCGTCCGCCCGCAGGCGGGGGTGGTCGAACGCGCCCCGCGGATCGCGTGTCATCCCCAGCCGCTCCATGACGGCGACGGAGCGGCGATTGCCCGCGGCAGTGAAGGAGACCACCTCCGTCAGGCCCAGCTCGCCGAAGGCGAAGTCGAGCGCGGCCGTGGCGGCCTCCGTCGCGTAGCCGTGGCCCCAGGCGGAGCGGGCGAGCCGCCAGCCGACCTCGACGGCGGGGGTGAAGGGCGCCTCGAAGGCGGGCCGGGACAGTCCCGTGAACCCGACGAAGGTCCCCGTCGCCACCACTTCGACGGCCCACAGCCCCCAGCCCTGCTCCTCGATCAGCCCGGCGGCACGGGCGGCGAGCGCGTCACTGGCCGCCCGGTCCAGCGGCGCGGGGAAGTGCGCGGTCACCTCGGGGTCGGCGTTCAGCTCGGCGAACGGTGCCAGGTCATCGGGGCGCCAGGGGCGCAGCAGGAGGCGGGGGGTACGGAGCACGGGCTGCGGTGCGTCGGGGGCGTCGGGGGTCTCGGGGGCGTCGGGGGTCTCGGAAGCGCTGGGTGCGTCGGGCAAGGGTGCCTCCTGGGGCGGTGCGGGCGTGTCCACCGTAGGACGCCGACCGGCCCCGGCGCGGGCCCCGGTGCGGACTCCGGGGCCGGGAGCGGAAGCTGATCATGAACATGTAGGCTCCCCTCCGGAACGCGCCGTCCGGCGCATACGAACGACGCACACGAACGAACGACAAATCGGGGGAACATCCGCATGGCGATGCGTAAGGCCACGATGAAGGAGCAGGTCTCGGCGGCGATAGCCGAGGCCGCGCCAGGCGACCGGGCACTGGTGACCGTCACCTGCCTCACCGGACCCACTCCCTGGCTCACCGGCGCGCTGGGGCTGATCGGGCAGCTCATGGTGACGTACTACTTCGTCACGCTCACCGACCAGGCCGTCGTCCTCCACCGGATGCACCGGTTCAGCCAGCGTCCGCAGGAGGTCTCGCACGTGATCCCGCGCGACCAGGCCCCGGCGGCGGTCTCGCAGGTCGGGCTCAACCCGCTCTGGAGCTCCTTCCACATGGCGCTCCCCGGGACCACGAACCCCATCCGCCTGAACGTGCACCGGATGTGGCGCGGCGAGCTGGAGCAGTTCCTGTCCGCGATCGGCGCCGCACCGCAGCAGGGCTACGCACCGCAGGCCGCACCGCAGGGCATGCCCCACGCCGCACCGCAGGCCCCGCCCCAGGCCGCGCCCCAGTACGGCGGCCACCCGCAGCCCGACCCCCGGCACCTGCTCCAGGGGCAGGGTCAGGCCCAGGCCCAGTACGGCAACCCGGCGCCCCAGCAGCAGGGCCAGGGCCAACCCGCTCCGTACGGCTACGCGCAGACACCCCCGCAGCAGGGCAACGGCAACCCGTACGGCGGCTGACCCGACGCCGACGGGCACCGGACACGCCCGGAACGGTCCCGCCTCCGGCCTCCGAGCCGGAACCGGAGGCGGGAGCCGGTTCGTTGGGCCCGTATGACCGACACACCCGTCCGCTGGGGCATTCTCGCCACCGGGCCCATGGCCGCCGCCTTCACCGAGGATCTGCTCGCCGAGCCCGACGCCGAGGTGACCGCCGTGGGCTCCCGCTCCGACGCGTCGGCGCGGCGCTTCGCTGAGCGCTTCGGCATCCCCCGTGCCCACGGCACCTGGAAGGAGCTGGCCGGCGATCCCCAGGTGGACGTCGTCTACGTCGCCACCCCGCACGCGCACCATCTCGCCGCCGCCACCGTCTGTCTGGAAGAGGGCAAGGCGGTGCTGTGCGAGAAGCCGATGGCGCTCAACAGGGCCGAGGCCGCCGCGATGGCCGCGCTGGCCGAGCGGCGTTCGGTGTTCCTCATGGAGGCCATGTGGACGTATCTGCACCCCGCCGTCCGCCGGGTCCGGCAGCTCGTGGACGAGGGCGCCATCGGCGAGGTCAGGTCACTGCACGCCGACTTCGGGGCGCGCGCTCCCGCCGATCCCGGGCACAGGCTGCGCGATCCGGCGGCGGGCGGCGGCGCGCTGCTGGACCTCGGCACCTACCCCGTCGCGCTCGCGCATCTGCTGCTGGGCCCGCCCGACGAGGTGACGGCGTGGTCGCATCTGACGCCGGAGGGCGTGGACGAGAGCACCGGGGCGATCCTGGGGTACGAGGGCGGCGCGATGGCCGTGCTGTCCTGCTCGATCGCCGCGGACAGCGCCCGTAGCGCCGTCGTCCACGGCACCGAGGGGCGCATCGACATCCCCTCGGACTTCTTCAACCCGAGGGGCTTCGTCCTGACCCGCGAGGGCCACGAGCCCGAGTCCTTCCCCGAGCCGCCCCGGAGCGGCAACGGCTACGGTCATCAGATACGCGAGGTGACCCAGTGTCTGCGCGAGGGTGCGACAGGGTCCTCGCTGGTGCCGGTGGCGGGGACGCTGGAGGTCATGGGCACCCTGGACAGGATCCGCTCGCTCACCGGGGTGCGCTATCCCGGTGAGGAGGTGCGCCACCCCCGCGCGTGAACGCGTGTGGGGGTGGGGCCGCCGCGGACA
>NZ_JBSHAO010000047.1:0-39121 GCF_053611545.1 Streptomyces sp. NPDC054796
GCGGGCGTGCCCCGGTCGGGGGTTCCGCGGGGGGGGTCCCGGGGGTCCGGGGGGGGGGGGCGGGGGGGGTGGCCCCCCCACACCCCACGTGCGTGCGCGCCGCGTATACGGTGGCCGCATGGCAGGTACGCAGGGGCGGCAGGGCACGCGACAGGGGCCCGGCGCGGAATCCGGGACCGGCGAGTACAACGATCGCGACGGGGCCTCGGCGGCGGCAGGACTGCTCGCGCGGGCGGCGCGGACCGCCCCGATGACGGCGGCGATGACCGGTCTCCAGGGACAGCCGGACGGCGTGGTCGCGTCCGTACCCGCGGAGTTCCTCGGGGAGCGCGACTGGCTGGCCGAGCAGGTCAGGCTCTCCGCCCTCCGCTGGCGCACCGACAGCCTCCGCGTCGGCGCCACCCTGTGGTGGTACTCCGTCAGCACCGTGCTGCTCGCGCCCCCGCTGGTCACCGGCTTCCTCACAGGCCGCAGCGTGCACCCCGGACCCGAAGGGCTGGTACTCCAGCTCGGCGCCGCGGGGCGCCCCGTCGCCGTACGCCCCGCGCCGCACATGTCCGCGCCCGTCGACGGCGCCGCGCCGGGCCCGCTGCGCGGGCTGCTGGAACTGTGCGTCGACGGACTGGCCGGGGTCGCGGGGCTGCGCCCGCGCCCCCTGTGGTCCCTCGCCACCGACTCGCTGGCCCAACTGCTCTCGCGCGCCGGGCGGGAGAGCGGCCGGTTGGCCGACAGCACCGCCTGGGGCGCGGCCCTGGCGGAACGGATCGGCCCGCCGATGCCGCCGCCGCGCTGGGTGGAGGTGCCCGTGCCCGACGGCGGCGACGGCCTCTTTCCCGTACCTCCACCGGGCGCGCCGCGCGTGGAGACGTTCGTGCGGCGCGGGTCGTGCTGCCTGATCTACGAGTCGCCTGGCGAGGGCAAGTGCGCGAGCTGCCCGCGCCGTACGCCCGACGACCGCGCGCTGCAACTGGAGATCGCCGCCTCCCGGATGGCGTCCTACGGCTGACGGGCGCCCGCGGGCGGCGCTCGCCGCACGGGACGCCCGCCGCCCGTAGGCACCCGCTCGGTCGGTGTCAGCGGCCGGGCCCGTCCAGCACGGGTATCAACTGCTCCTCCTCGTACGTCAGATGGGCCTCCAGCTCCTCCGTGAGCCGTTCCACGTCGGCGAGCACCCTGGCCGGGTCCGCGTCGGCGGTGGAGATCACGCGTTGCAGCTCCTCCAGCAGCACGGCCACCCGCGCGTGTTCCTCGCGCAGCCGCTCCAGCGCCGGGACGAGATCGGGCCTGTGGGAGGCCATGGAGACGAAGAGCCCCGCGTCCTCCGCCGTGTGGTGTCCGTGGAGCCCCTGGCACAGCGTCAGGCAGTTGATCCGCAACTGGGTGCCCAGTCCGGGCCCCGACTCGGTGATCTCCTTGCGGATCAGGGCGAGTTCGCGCCGGTACCCGTCGTGCACCAGCTTGAGCGCGGTCCCCCAGGTGGGCGCGTTCATGCGCGGCGGACCGGGGAGTTCGTGGAGTGCGACGACGGGGATGACGCGCGAGGTCTTCGCCTGGTAATCGGCCCAGCCGGGGTCGGCCTCGACGGCGCGCGCGAAGGCTTCGTCACGCGCCGCGCGGTCGAGGACGACGGCCTGCGCCTCGTAGGTGAAGAAGCCGTTCTCGACGGTGACACGGGGGTTGGCCAGCACGTTGCGGAACCAGTAGGGATGACGGGGCGCGCCACCGGCCGAGGCGATGACGAGGATGCGCTCCTCCCCGTCGGGAAGATAGCCGAGCGGGGTCGTGTGCCGGGCCCCTGACCGCGCCCCGACGGTCGTCAGCAGGATCAGCCTGGCCCCCTCGAACATCCCGCCGACCTGCCCGCTGTTGGCACGGAACTCCTCGATGACCGGCACGTTGAACTCGTTGGGCATTCTCACTTCTTTCCTGGATACGGTCTTGAATACGGCGCCGCGGCCATTCGCGGGCATGACGGAACGACGGAATGACGGGACGGCGGAATGGCCTTCCTGAGCGGAATGCGGAGGGCCGAAAGGGAAAAGGCGCGCCGAAGAGACGTCCGGGCACGGCGGAAGGCGGCCGGAGCGTTGCGGCGCGTGGAAAGCGCGGGGTGCGAAGGAAGCACGGGAGAGGGGGAGGGGAGGCGTGGAAACACGGACCTCACGGAGGCGGCACGGCGGACTCCTGGCCCGCCTCGCACTCACGTCAAGGCCGGGTGCCTCACTCGATAATGGCCCATGGCCGACCCGGCAGTCACAACGCAGACAGTAGTGCGCCGAAGTCGCCGAGGCAACGCTCAATTTTCCGCTGCCCGGAAGCGGAATCCGGCCCGGAAAGCGGTTCCGGCATCGTCCTGAACGCCGAGGACGGGAAGAGGGCGTGGAAATTCCGGGCGGAGCGGGAGGATGCCGGGCGGGGCCGATACGGGGACGGTACGGGCCCGCCGCCGTGACCCGGAGAAAAGCGGAACCGGAATCTCGGCGGCGGGGGGTGCTCGGGCCGCGGCGGTCAGGCGGGGGCGCCGGTGGGCAGCTGAGCCCTGTGGCGCGGGGCGCCGCGGTATCGCTTCAGAGCGCTCCCCGGGGACAGCCGTGCTCAGTGGGGTCGCTTCTGGTTCTCGATGTAGTCCTTGACCACTTGGAGTGGTGCTCCGCCGCAGCTCCCGGCGAAGTAGGAGCCGGACCAGAACCGGCCGTGCGGGACCGCCTGGTTCACCCGGCCGGTGGACTCCTGCCGCAGCCGGCGCGAGGACACGCCCTTGAGGGAGTTGACCAGGTTCGAGAGGGCGACCTTGGGCGGGTAGTGCACCAGCAGGTGCACGTGGTCCTCCTCGCCGTTGAACTCGATCAGGTCGGTCTCGAAATCGTCGCAGACCTTCCGCATGATCTCTTCGCAGCGCGTCAGCATCTCGTCGTTGAAGACGGTCCGCCGGGACTTGGTGACAAAGACCAAGTGTGCGTGCAGGTGGTGGACGACGTGACGGCCGCGCCGTACACCGGGGTTTGGCGCCAACCACCAGCGCGCTGTGGAAAAGGTCGCGAGGCTGCACAGCAAGGTCCGTCGACAGCGGCTGGACCACGCCCACAAGACCGCCCTCGATCTGGTCCGTGAGCATGATGTCATCGCGCGCGAAGACCTCCAGATCCGCAACATGAGCAAGGCTCCCGCGCCGAAGCCCGATCCCGGCAAGCCGGGCGCGTTCCTGCCCAACGGGGGCGCCGCGAAGGCCGGGCTCAACCGCTCGATCGCTGATGCCGGATGGAGGGTGTTCCTGACGATCCTGCACGCCGAGGCTGAAAGCGCCGGACGGGAAGTGATCGCCGTGGACCCCCGCAACACCTCCCGGCGGTGCCCCGGATGCGGGCACACCGCCAAGGAGAACCGGCCCACACAGGACAAGTTCCACTGCGTTTCGTGCGGCCACCGCGCACGCCGACACGGTCGGCGCAATCAACGTTCTACGGGCCGGGCTGGTCCGTCGCGACGCCAACCCGGCGTAACGAGAAGCCACCCCGTTCACGGGGCGGAGGAGTCACAAAGGAGACCACGCAGGCGAACGCGACGGCGAAGACGGCCTTCGGCTGCTGGAAGGGACTGGCGGCCGGGCTCGGGGTCCGGCTCGGGGAGGAGCCTGTCATGAAGCTGCTCCGTTTCCTGCGACGAGGGGCGAGCGGCGACGGACGGTGCACGGCGAAGTGCTCGTGGGGCGGGCGTGATCGCGCACGCCCCACGAAACATTCACCCTGCATGTATATCGCGGGGGCCCGCTCTGCGGCAGTACGGAAGCGGTACGGAGACGGCGCGGGACCGTTCAGGGCCTGCGGCTGTGGAAAGTGCGGCGCAGGTCGCTCACCCAGGCGCCGGGGTTCTCCCAGGGGATGAAGTGGCCGCCGTGGTCGTGCGCGTTGACGTTGACGTGGTGGAACCAGGCAGCCTGCGGGCCGTCCTTGAACGCCCGGACGCGCTCGTCGGCGCCGTGGACGCCGGGCGGGTTCTCGTACGTGACGAAGGTGAGGCCGACCGGGGCCTGCACGACAGGGGTGCGGTCATGGGCGGGGGTCCAGGGATAGCGGTTGGCGTTGGCGTAGTAACGCATCGACGTGGCGATGGAGTTGTTGACCCAGTAGATGGTGGCGTGCGTGAGCAGCTCGTCCTTGGTGAAGACGGACTCGACGTCGCCGCCGTTGTCGCTCCAGGCGTTCCAGCGCTCCAGCAGCCAGGCGAGCAGTCCGGCGGGCGAGTCGCTCAGCCCGTGGGCCAGGGTGGCGCCGTCGAGCATGTGCACCGCGAGATGGGAAGCCGAGCGGTGGTCCAGCTCGACGATGCGGGCGCGGACGTCGGCGGGCTGGTCGTCGGTGAGGGGCCGGTTCCGGGCGAAGTCCCAGGCGCGGGGCCCTGTGAAGAAGTCGAGCGGCAGCCCGGAGCCGATGTGGATGCCGTACAGCTCGTCGGCGTACTTGTGGCCGAGCTGGCTGGAGACGATCCCGCCGATGTCGCAGCCCCCGGCGGCGTACTTCGCGTATCCCAGGGTCTCGGTCATCAGGGTGTGCCAGAGGTCGGAGACCTTCCAGAAGTTGACGTCGGGAAAGCCGGTGAGCGGGCCGGGGAAACCGAAGCCGGGGAGGGACGGCACGATGACGTCGAACGCGTCGGCGGGGTCGCCGCCGTACGCGGCCGGGTCGGCGAGCGGGCCGATCACCTTCGACCAGTGCCAGAACGTCCACGGCCAGCCGTGGGTGAGGATCAGCGGGACCGGGCGGGGGCCGACGCCGGGCTTGCGCATGAAGTGGACCGGGACACCGGCGACGCTCACCTGGTAGTGCTCGTGGGCGTTGATGGCGGCCTCGGCCGCGCGCCAGTCGTAGCCGTCCCGCCAGTAGGCGACCAGTTCGCGCAGATAGCTCGCCGGGACGCCGTAGGACCAGTCCTCGTTCCCCTCGTCCAGCGGCGGACGGGTCGACGCGAGACGGGCGCGCAGGTCGTCGAGGGCCTCGTCGGGCACATGGACGGGGGTGGGGTCGAGGGGGAAGGCGTGCGGGGTGGTCATGGCGTGGTTCCTTCGTGGTGGTCGCGGGAGACGTCTGGTGATGGATAGCCGGTTTTCCCGCTTTACGGCCAGTGAGTTTTGTGGGACACCACAGGGCAGGTCCGCCGCCGCGCGGCCTGATCGCCTGATCCCCTGTCCGTCCGCTCGTCCGCTCGTCCGCTCGTCCGCTCGTTCGCTGTCGACTCTCCCGGAGGATCTCCATGGCTCGTCACAGACGGTTGCGCACCGCCCTGGTCGCCATGACCGCCGTCACAGCCTGCTGGCTGACGGTGCTCGGCACGGCCACCGCGGCACCCGCCACCCCGGCCGGGAACGGCGCGGACCGGCCCACGGCGCGTACCGGGCAGGTGAGCGAGGTGGCCTCACCGCGGGTCGCCGTCCCGGTCGGCACCTACCAGATCAGGCCCTACCTCTCCAGGGACGAGTGCCTGCGTGCGGGACCGCAGGCCGGGGACACCGGTGTCTACGTCGGTGCCTGCGGCGACTCCACAGCCCTGTGGCGGCTCGGGCCGACGGCCCCGGCCCACGGCGCGCAGTTCATGGAGGTCCGCAACCTGTCCAACAACATGTGCCTGGACGAGTACCACCCGAGCGGCGCGACGACGGGCCGCGTCGACTTCCTTCAGTGCAGCCAGCGAGCCGACCAGGCATGGGACTTCCGCGGCGGCACCACAGCGCAGTCCTGGGTCTGCGTGGCCTCCAGCCCCGACTGCGACCTGGTGCTGCGGATGGCCGGCACGTTCACCTCCTGGGGCGGGCGGAACGTCTACACGTCCCGCATCACCAATGACACCAGCCTGGGGGACCGGCGCTGGCAGCTCCTCCGGGTGAGCTGATCCCACGCCCCTGAACCGGGGCGTGAGCGGTCGCGGTCGTGGTCGCGGTACGGCGTCCCGGGCCGGGTGGGTGACTGTCAGACCCTGGCTCTATGTTCCTCGCATGAGATCCGAGGTACGAGAAAAGCTGGACCGCTTCCGCCGCGCGGCACTCGCGCATGATGTCCCGTCGGCCGAAGTGGAACGGTGGCTGGAGGCCGCCCGCCCGTGCGCGATGCTGTCACCGCACGTGGACGGGCCGGTCGTGGGGCACTTCGGCGGTCCGCTGACCCTTCCCGCAGGCGCCGACGTCCCCGAGGACCTGGACCGGATGCACCTCATCGCGTCCCTGGACCTCGCCGCGCTGTCCGGGGACGCGACGGGCCTCCCGCTGCCGCACGAGGGCCGGCTTCTGCTGCTCGCTCATCCCGACGCGATGGACCCCTTCGGCACGGCGATATACGTCCCCGCAGGCGCGCCCGTCGAGGAACACCCTGTGGAGTACGACTACAGCGAGATCGACGTGCTGGCCGGACTGGACCCGGCCTTGCGGGGCATGGGAGAGCTGCGGCTGCGGTACGACGTCTCCCTGCCGGACTACGACTCGATCCCCGGTCTCGACGGACACCCCCACGCCCGGGAACTGCGCGAGGCGTGGCGGGAGGTGCGGGACGCGGACCTCCCTCTCACCAAGTGGTCGCAGGTGCAGATCGGCGGGTACGCCGTGGACGGGTACGACGAGACGGACCCGGTCAGATCCGCGGCGTACGACGCGGAAGAGGAAGCGGACCGGCCGGAGTCCGAGGAGCCGCCACGGCCCGAGGACTGGACGCTCCTGGCGCAATGGAAGCCTGCCATCGAGGACTGGGAGGCCGCGGAGGTCTACTGGTCGACAGCGAGGCAGGACATGGCGGCCCGGCGCTTCGACCGGACGCAGGTCTCCATGTTCTACGCTCCCTGACCGGAGGCGGCGTCGGCGCGGGCCCGCATGAGAACGCCCGCGTGAAAACGGCGGACCGGTCCGGAGAGGCCGTGGCGGGATTCGAACCCACGTAACTCGCTTTGCAGGCGAGCCCCTGAACCACTCGGGCACACGGCCGTGTCGGTGACACACGGGAACCATAGGCCGCCGTGTGCCCGGGGTGGCAAGAGAACCGGGTGCACTGCCATGAAGGCGCAACACCCGGTTCACACACCGGGTGCCGCCCTCTCCGCACGCCCTCGCGGTGTGGTGCCGACTCCCCTCGTGCTGGGCAGACTTGACACCATGACGTCCGAGACCGCCTGGCACTTTCTGGACGACCGAGGTCACCGTGCGACGGCGGAGCACCGTCCGCTGCGCGTGGTCGCCTATCTTCAGGCAGCGGCGGCGTTATGGGACCACGGACTCAGCTTCGTCGGGGTGTTCGGCTCCCAGCACGACGGGGCCGTGCCCGACCGCGCCAAGTCCGGGAACCTGCCACTGGACGACGTCCCCTATCTCGGCGCCGGCAGCGCACTGCGCACGGAGGACATCCTCGCGGTGCGGCCCGAACTCCTCGTCGCCGTCACCTATGACGGCAAGCGCGCCTACGGCCTCGACCCGGCGCAGGCCGGTGAGCTGGAGAAGCACGTCCCGACGGTCGCGCTCGGCGTGGGCGCCGGGCACAGCCTGACGGCGGTACGGGAGCGGTTCGCCGCGCTGGCCCGCGCCCTGGGCGTGGGGGAGGGCGCGGGCGCGGAGGTGCCGGGAGCCGAGGCGCTCGGCGCCGCCTCGCGCAGGCTCCGCGCCGCGGCCGACGCCGCGTCCCGCACGCGCGTGCTCGCCCTCTCGCCCGCGGGGCCCGACAGCGTGCATCTCGCCAGGCCCGGCGCGTGGGCCGACCTGTTCGCGCTGGCCGAGCACGGCGTCGGCATGGTCGAACCGCCCGCGGGACCCGGCGCCAACTGGTCGACCACGGGCTGGGAGGAGGCCGCCGCGCTCGCGCCGGACGTGGTGCTGAGCGACGTACGCGGCAACGCGGTCGCTCCCGTCGCCCCGGCTTCCCCCGTCGCCCCGGTTTCCCCTGCCTCTCCGGAGCGGACGGGTCAGGGCGCGGGGTGGCAGGCGCTCGCGGCCCGCGCCATGTTCGTGCCCTGGAACCCCGAACTGCCCTGTAGTCCGCTCGCCCACGCCCGCTTCTTCGAGCACGTGGCCGAGATCCTGGAGACCACCGCCCGGCCCTCGTAGCCGAGTTCCGGCCGGTTCACGGGTCTGCGCCTATGGGGGCTGCGGTTCTACGGGTTCTATGGGTTCTACGGGGCTATTCGGGAGCGCCGACGCCCTGCGCCGCGGAGGAGTCCGGCGGGCGGCGCGGCCCGAGGAGCGGGGAGGCGGGGGACTCGGCCGCCTCGATGACGACCTGGCGCGCGAGTTCGTGCAGGCGCCGCTGGTTCCTGCGGGCGTGTTCCCGCAGGAGGGTGAAGGCGTGATCGGGGGGACAGCGGTGCCGCTCGGAGAGGACGCCCTTGGCCTGCTCGATCACCGTCCTGCTGTCCAGCGCGCCCTGGAGCTGAGCCGCGCGGTTGCTCTCCTCGCGCAGGCTCAGGGCGAGGGCCGCCGCCTGCGCGAGGGACCGGCCGATCTCCAGCCCGTCCGCGTCGACGGTTCCGTGCTGGTGGTGCAGCAGGGTGAGCGAGCCGAGCAGCCGTCGGCCCCGCTGGAGCGGTATGGCGGTGACGGCGGCGTAACCGCCCGCGAGGGCGGCGGCGGTGAAGGCGGGCCAGCGGTTCCGGCAGTCCTCCTGCCGCAGATCCGTCTGCGGCAGGAGCGTGCCGGTGAAGCACAGGTCCCAGCTGGGCCCCCGCTCGTGGCGGATCTGGAGGTCCTGCAACTCACGCGCGCACGGGCAGGACACCGCAGCGTCGGTGATACGGCCCCCGGGCAGCGTGAGGAGAGCCCCGGCCGCGGCGGCGTCGAGGAGCGTCATGCCGTGCTGGACCAGGAGTGAGGGCAGCGCGCCCTCCTCCTCCGGCGCTTCCGCCAGAGCGGAGAGCGCGCGTGCCAGCCGCCTCGCTTGCATGGCCCTCGACATCGCGATGAACCACCGTCCTCCGTACTTCCGCCGGGCCTCCGCGGACACCTTGTGTGCCCCTGCCGCGCTGTCGTATTCGCTGAGTTCCACGCCGTCGCGAATGTAACCCGAAAAGGCGGCGGGATCGGGCATACGCGCGACATCTTGGGCGTCCCCGTACTCGGCCCCGGCTCAGCCGGGACCCGGCGGCGGCTTCGGAGGCGGGCCGGGCCGGAACAGGGGCCCGGCCCGGCAGGTCAGGCCCGGTCGCCGGACACGGGGGCGAGAGCGGAGTCGTCCTCCACACGTGCTCCGGGCAGCCGGTGCCGGGCCGCTATCAGTGCGGCGTCCACGTCACGGGTGCCCGTGGACACGCAGAGCGCGTAGGCCACGTCGTCCATTCGCTGCTGTACCTCGGCGCTGCCGTCCTCGGCGTGGAGGACCACCAGTGCCTCGTACTGCTCGATCAGGTTCCGCAGCACGGCGGAATGGGCCATGAGCACGGTGTTTCTCCTCTCGCTCTCCCCGTCGCGGGTCACGATAGGCGGTACCCATGGGTGAAGTGACCATGCGTACGAGTGAGGCTCGTATCGCTTCGCGAGGCATGAACGGCCCCGGAGAACCCACTGATCGGAGTGTGGCGCGCCACGCCAGGCGTGCGGCATCGCACGGACACGCCGTTCCGCTACCGTGCGCCCGGGCACCGCGCGCGTCCCGGCCGACGGCCGGCCGGGTGGGCCGGGCGGCCGGGACGAGGGACCGAGACGAGGGACCGAGACGAGGGAGCGAGCGATGAGCGCGCGCGGCACCCCGGCGGGCACGGGGGAACTGAAGCGACGGCTGGGCGTCTTCGACGCGGTGGTGATCGGGCTCGGGTCGATGATCGGCGCGGGCGTCTTCGCCGCGCTCGGCCCCGCGGCGGGTGCCGCGGGCTCCGGGCTGCTGGCGGGGCTGGCCCTCGCCGCACTCGTCGCGTACTGCAACGCCACCTCCTCGGCGCGGCTCGCGGCCCGCTACCCGGCCTCGGGCGGTACCTACGTCTACGGGCGCGAGCGACTGGGGGAGTTCTGGGGCTACTTGGCGGGCTGGGCGTTCGTCGTCGGCAAGACCGCCTCGTGCGCGGCGATGGCGCTCACCGTGGGGACGTACGTGTGGCCGGGGCAGGCGCACGCGGTGGCCGTCGCCGCCGTGGTGGCGCTGACGGTGCTCGACTGCACCGGCGTCCAGAAGAGCGCGTGGGCGACCCGCGCGATCGTCGCCGTCGTCCTGGCGGTGCTCGCCGCCGTGGTCACAGCGTGCCTGAGCGGTGACGCACCCCGTGGCGAGCGGCTGGCCGTCGGCGCCGACGCCACACCGGGCGGCGTCCTGCGGGCCGCCGGGCTGCTGTTCTTCGCCTTCGCCGGGTACGCGCGCATCGCGACCCTCGGCGAGGAGGTCAGGGACCCGGCCCGCACCATCCCCCGCGCGATCCCCCTCGCCCTGGGCATCACCCTGTGCGTGTACGCGGCGGTCGCCGCCGCTGCCCTGGCCGTGCTCGGCCCAGGCGGGCTCGCCGACGCGGGGGCGCCGCTCGCCGAGGCCGTCCGCGCCGCCGGGGCACCGGGCCTGGCACCGGCCGTACGGGCGGGCGCGGCCCTCGCGGCGCTGGGGTCCCTGCTGGCGCTGATCCTCGGCGTCTCGCGCACCACCCTCGCGATGGCCCGCGACCGCCATCTGCCCGGCTCGCTCGCCGCCGTCCACCCCCGCTTCGGCGTGCCGCACCGCGCCGCCATGGCCGTCGGGGCCGTGGTCGCCGTCCTCGCCGCGAGCGTCGATCTGCGGGGCGCGATCGGCTTCTCCTCCTTCGGGGTGCTGGCGTACTACGCCATCGCCAACGCCTCCGCGTGGACCCTCACCCGCGAGGAGGGCCGCCCGCTCCGCCTCGTGCCGCTGACCGGGCTGGCCGGATGCGCGGCGCTCGCCTTCGCGCTGCCGCTCTCCTCCGTCGTCTCCGGGGCCGCCGTGCTGGCGGCGGGCGCGGCCGTCTACGGCGTGCGGGCCGCGAGGGCGCGCGAGGGCGGGCGCTGAGGGAAGCGGCGCGGTGCGGGTGTTCCGCGTCGGACGGGGTTCCCTCCGGCGCACGGCGCTGTACCTTCCCTCTCACGCTCACGCCGTCGCTCGCGCAAGTGGTCAGCAGAAAGGCCGTGGTTCACGATGACCGCACCGGAAACCGGCTCCGTACCACCACCCGCCGCCTCCGCCTCCGCTCCCGCCTCCGCTCCCGCCCTCTCCTACGCCTCCGGAACCTCGGCGCTCCCCCTCCTCGGCGACACCATCGGCGCCGACCTCGACCGGACAGCCGCCCGCGTGGGCACTCGCGAGGCGCTGGTGGAGTGTGCCACGGGGCGCCGCTGGACGTACCGGGAACTCGTCGAGGACGTCGACGCCTGCGCCCTCGGACTGGACGCGCTCGGCGTCGGCAAGGGCGACCGGGTGGGCATCTGGGCGCCCAACTGCGCCGAGTGGGTCCTCACACAGTACGGGACCGCCAAGCTGGGCGCGATCATGGTGAACATCAATCCGGCGTACCGCACCCACGAACTTGCCTATGTGCTGCGGCAGTCGGGCATATCGGTACTGGTGTCCGCGCCCTCGTTCAAGACCAGCGACTACCGCAAGATGATCGATGACGTCCGCGACGAGTGCCCGGACCTGCGCGAGGTCGTCTTCATCGGGGAGCCCGAGTGGGAGCGGCTGATGGCGACGGGCCGTGCCGCCGACCCGTCGGCGCTCGCACGGCGCGCGCGGGAGCTGACGGCGGACGACCCCGTCAACATCCAGTACACCTCCGGCACCACCGGCTTCCCCAAGGGCGCGACGCTCACCCACCACAACCTGCTGAACAACGGCTACTTCGTCGGCGAGGGCTGCGGCTACACCGAGCACGACCGCGTCTGCATCCCCGTCCCCTACTACCACTGCTTCGGCATGGGCATGGGCAACCTCGCCTGCACGTCGCACGGCGCCACCATGGTCGTCCCGGCACCCGGCTTCGACCCGGCGGCCACACTGCGCGCGGTGCAGGAGGAGCGCTGCACCTCGCTGTACGGGGTGCCGACGATGTTCATCGCCGAGCTGGCGCTCCCCGGCTTCGCGGAGTACGACCTGTCCACCCTGCGCACCGGCATCATGGCCGGTTCGCCCTGCCCGGTGGAGGTGATGAAGCGCGTCGTCAGCGAGATGGGGATGGAGGAGGTCACCATCTGCTACGGCATGACCGAGACGTCACCGGTCTCCACCCAGACCGGCGCCGACGACAGCCTGGAGTTGCGCACCTCGACGGTCGGGCGCGTCCACCCCCACCTGGAGATCAAGGTCGTCGACCCGGAGACGGGACGCACGGTGCCGCGCGGCACCCCGGGGGAGTTCTGCACCCGCGGCTACTCCGTGATGCTCGGCTACTGGAACGAGCCGGACAAGACCGCCGAAGTCCTCGACGCCGCACGTTGGATGCACACGGGCGACCTGGCCGTGATGAACGAGGACGGCTACGTGAACATCGTGGGCCGCATCAAGGACATGGTCATCAGGGGCGGCGAGAACATCTACCCGCGCGAGGTGGAGGAGTTCCTGCACGGCCACCCCGACATCCTCGACGCACAGGTCATCGGCGTCCCCGACGAGCGGTACGGCGAGGAGCTGATGGCCTGGATCCGGCTGCGCCCTGGCGCCGCACTGCTGACGGCGGGCGCGCTGCGCGAGTTCTGCGAGGGCAGGCTCGCGCACTACAAGGTGCCGTGCTATGTGAAGCTCGTCGACGCGTACCCGATGACCGTGACGGGGAAGGTGCGCAAGGTCGAGATGCGCGAGACGGCGGTCGCCGAACTCGGCCTGCGCACCCCGGACCCGGCGCCCGGCACCTGACCCGCGTTCCCTCGCGTCGCACGGGGTCCGGTGCCTCCACGTGCCGTGACCTCGTGTATACGTAAGACCGCGTGATCATGACAGGCGGGGCCGGGAGGGGCACGGGGATGAGCGAGAAATCGAAGCACGAGACGCGGTTCGGCGTCTCGGACTGGATCGAGGGCGCGGTGTGGGTCGTCATCGCCATCGGCGCCATCGGCTGGTGCGTGGACAAGTTCACGGGCTGACACGAGCTGACACGGGCTGATACGGACCGAGCGTCCGACGGGCTCAGGGCGCGGGCTTGTGCCAGGTCAGCGAGTAACGGCGCAGCACATGGCGCCGGTAGCGCACGCCGGGCAGCAGCCGCCGTGCCGCGGCCCGCACCTGTGCGTACCTCATCCGCGGGTCGGCGACGGGCATGCCCCCGGGCCGTGCGCGCGGCCCAGCACCTTCACGGCCCGCACCACGGGCGCGGAGGCGACCGTCGCCGCCCACTCCGCCGGGCTTCCCTCGCGGGCGAGGCCGACCACGACCAGTGTGCCGCCCCCGTTCCCGCCCCCGTCGAGCGCGCGGGCGATCATCTCCGGTGAGGAGTCGATCCCGTCACCGCAGCCGACGTCCAGTGCGTCACCGCACCCCTCGGGCACGGCGCGGAGGATGCCCGGGTGACGGGCGACGTTGGTGTTCCAGTACGGCTCCTGGACCGGGTCGCGTATCGGGGCAGGGTAGCCGCGCGGGGCGGCGTGGGTCGTGGCGCGGGTCAGCGTGCGGGCCGGCCGCCCAGTTCGGCCGTGTGCTGGGCCGCGAGGCGGATGGTGGCGTTGGGCGCGCCGTAGCCTCGGTAGCCGCCGGTGCGCTGGACCAGTTCGAAGAAGACCTGGCCGACGGTCACCGTGTAGCAGTGGTGGAACTCGCCGTACTCGTCGCGGTCGTAGAGGATGCCCAGTTCGCGCAGCGTGGCCAGGGCGTCGTCCGCGAGGCCGTGGCGGGCGCCGAGGTCGTCGTAGTAGTTGTCGGGGATCGGCAGGAGGCCGCCGCCGCGCTCGCTGACCCGGCGCGCCGTGGCGACGATGTCGTCCGTGGCGAGCGCGATGTGCTGCGGGCGTGTCTCCCGCTCGCCGGGCACGGGCGCCACGTTGAGCGCGATGCGCAGGGTGCCCTCGTCGTTGGCGACGGCGCGGCTGCGGAACAGGCCGTACGGGTCGGCCAGGTCCAGGCTCTCGTTCGGCTGGAGGCCCAGCACGCTCGGGTAGAACAGGGACGCCTCGTCGAAGCGGTGCCACGGCTGGGTCAGCGCGGCGTGGTCGATCCGCGTGACTCCGGTGCCGCCCTGTCCCGTACCCGTACCCGCCCCGGCGTCCTCGCCCGCGTCGTCCCGGGGCACGGGCGCGAAGTCGTCCGTCCAGCTCGGGTGGTCGGCGTGGCCGGTGCGGCAGAAGAACAGCTCGGTGCCGTCGGGTGCTTCGACGGCCTCCAGGGGCACGTCGTCGGCCGTGCGGCGGCGCGGGATCACGGGCGCGAGGAGGGACTCGGCGCGCCGGGTGGCCGCGCCGGGGTCAGGCGTCTCCAGCCCGAGCGCCGTCAGCGCAGGCCCCTCGCGACGGCTCGTGCCGACCCCGCCCGCCGTGTTGACGACGAGCCGCGCCTCGCCCTGCTCCCACAGCTCGACCGGCTTTCCGCCGTGCCGCCCCGTCCGCGCGAAGCCGAGCGCGCCGAGCAGCGCGCGCAGCGGCTCGGTGTCGGCGGCGGCCAGTTCGGCGAAGGCGAAGGCGGAGGGCACGACGGGCGCCGGGGGAGAGGCGAGCCCGGCCGCCTCCTCCAGGGTGAGCAGCGAGCGCATCGCGTCGACGGCGGTGCGTGACGCGTCGGCCTGCCGGAACACGTCGTTGAAGATCTCCAGCGACAGCGGCCCGGTGTACCCGGCGCGGAGCGTGGCCTCCACGAGGCCCGCGATGTCGAAGCCGCCCTGGCCGGGGAAGCAGCGGTAGTGGCGGCTCCACTGGAGGACGTCCATCGCCATCCGGGGCGCGTCGGCCAGTTGGAGGAAGAAGATCTTCTCGCCGGGGATCCGCTCGATGCCGCGCGGGTCGGAGCCGCGCGAGAGGATGTGGAAGCTGTCCAGGCAGGTGCCCAGCGCGGGGTGGTCGGCGCGCTCCACGATCCGCCAGGCGTGGTCGTACGTGCTGACGTGGCGGCCCCAGGCCAGCGCCTCGTACGCCAGCCGGATGCCGTGCGCCTCCGCGCGCTGGGCGAGCAGGCGGAGCTGGTCGGCGGCCAGTTCGTCGTCGTCCACCGAGGCGGGCGAGACGCTGGAGCAGACGAGCATCATGTCGGCGCCGAGCCGTTCCATCACCGCGAACTTCTGCTCGGCGCGCCGCAGATTGCCGCGCAGCACGTCCTCCGGCACGGCCTCGAAGTCGCGGAACGGCTGGTAGAGGTCGATGCCCAGGCCGAGGTCGTCGGCGCGTTTCCTGACCTCCTCGGGGCTCAGCGGGCTGGCGAGCAGGTCGTTCTCGAAGATCTCGACACCGTCGAATCCGGCGGCTGCGACGGCCCCGAGCTTCTCGGAGAGCGAGCCGCTCAACGACACCGTGGCGATGGACTTGCGCATGGGGTGCTCCTCACGGTTCCGGGTCCCCGGTTTCCGGTTCCCTCTTCTCGGCCTTGGCCTCGGCCTTCTCGGCTCTCTTCGTGCGGCACGGTCGACGGTTCACGGCTCATGCTCCGTGCCCGGTTCCCTCACGCCGCCGGGGCGCCCACGAGGTCGGCGAGGTCGGCGAGCATCCGCTCCGCGTGCGGCTCCCTGCCGGTGAACAGCCGGAAGGCGTCGGCGGCCTGGAAGACCGCCATGCCGCCGCCGTCGAGCGTGCGGCAGCCCAGCTCCCTCGCCGTGCGCAGCAGCGCGGTCTCCAGCGGCCGGTAGACCACCTCGGCCACCCACAGCTCGGGCCGCAGCAGCGCGGCGGGCAGCGGGAGCCCGGGATGCGCCGCCATGCCGGTGGGCGTGGCGTGCACCAGCCCGTCCGCGTGCGCGAGGCGTCCGCCGAGACCGGCCAGCGCGACGTGGTCGGCGCGCCCCGCGCCGAAGCGCGAACCGAGCGCGCGGGCGAGCGCGGCGGCCCGCTCCTCGTCCCTGTCGGCCACGGTGAGCCGGTCGGTGCCCAGCGTCAGCAGCGCGTGCGCGACGGCCGCACCGGCGCCGCCCGCGCCGAGCTGCACGACGCTGCCCGTCGGGGCGCCCGGCAGCCCGCGCGCGAAGGACTGAGCGAAGCCCGTGACATCGGTGTTGTGGCCGACGGCCCGGCCGTCCCGGAAGACGACGGTGTTGACGGCGCCGAGCCGCGCCGCCTCGGGCGCCAGTTCGTCGAGGTATCCGGTCACGGCCTGCTTGCAGGGGTGCGTGATGTTGAGCCCGTCGAAGCCCAGGGTGTGCGCGGAGCGCAGCAGTTCGCCGACGGACTCGGGGCCGAGGCCTAGCACGTCGAGATCGAGGGTGCGGTAGAGGAGGCGCAGACCGTGCCGGTCGCCCTCGCGCTCGTGCAGCGCCGGGCTCAGCGAGGGGCCGATGCCGGATCCGATCAGGCCGGTGAGATACGAGGGGGCGCGCGTGGGCGTGGTCATCGGTTCTCTTTCCTGGTGGTACGTGGGCGACGGTACGGGCGCCCCTGGTGCTGTCCGGGCGCGGCACGCGCCGCTGTCCGGGTACGGCACGCCCCGGGCCCGCCCCGTCGCGGGGGACGGCCGCGGAGCGGCGCGCGTCGCGCGTGGTGCGCCGCGCGCTCAGGCCGACACGGACTCCGCCGCGTTCGGCGGCGCGGGCGCGCCCCGGTGCGGCTTCTCGCCGAGCCGCTCCGTCGGCACCTTGTGCGTCTCGCGCCCGGTCGCGATGGCGAGCGAGCAGATCGCGCAGATGGCGGCGGTGAAGACCGCGACACCGAGCCATTCGCCGCCGCCCGAGAGCTGTTCGGCGAAGCTGACCGCGAACCCGGCGACGGCGAAGCCGATCTGCGTCCCGATGGCCATGCCGGACAGCCGCACGCGCGTCGGGAACATCTCCCCGTAGAGGGAGGGCCAGATGCCGTTGGCCGCGCTGTAGACGACGCCGAAGAAGAGGATGCCGGTGAGGAAGACCAGCGGGTAGCTGCCCGTCGAGATCGCCCACAGGTAGACGAAGACCATGACACCCGAGCCGAGGGAGCCGAGGAGGAAGACCGGCTTGCGGCCGATCCGGTCCGAGAGCTTCGCCCACAGGGGGATGGCGATCAGCGCGACGGCGTTGGCCAGCGCGCCGACCCACAGCATCGCGGACTTGTCCAGCCCGGCCGCGTCGCTCGTCGCGTACGACAGGGCCCAGACCGTGAAGATGGTGCTGACGGTCGCGATGAGCGCGCCGCAGACCACGCGCAGCACGTCGGCCCAGTGGTCGCGCAGCAGGTCGGCGAGGGGCAGCTTGGAGACCGCGTCGCTGGCGGACGCCTCCTCGAAGACCGGGGTCTCCTCCAGGTTGCGGCGGATGAGGTAGCCGACGACCGAGACGGCGATGCTCAGCAGGAAGGGGATGCGCCAGCCCCAGGTGTAGAGCTGCTCGTCGGGCAGGGCCGCGACGGGGATGAAGACGAGGGTCGCCAGGATCTGCCCGGCCTGGGTCCCGTTGAGGGTGAAGCTGGTGTAGTAGCCCCGGCGGTGCTCCGGGGCGTGTTCCAGCGTCATCGAGTTGGCGCTGGCCTGCTCGCCCGCGGCCGAGAGGCCCTGGCACACGCGCATCAGGACCAGCAGCACGGGCGCCGCGGTGCCGATCTGCGCGTACGTCGGGAGACAGCCGATGACGAACGTCGACAGGCCCATGAGGATCAGCGTGAAGACCATGATCTTCCGCCGTCCGAGCCGGTCCCCGACATGCCCGAGGATCAGCGCGCCGACGGGGCGGGCCGCGTAGGCGACACCGAAGGTCGCCAGCGAGATGAGGGTGGCGGTCGCCGGGTCGTCGGGGTCGAAGAAGACCCTTGGGAAGACGAGGGCCGCCGCGCTTCCGTAGATGAAGAAGTCGTAGTACTCCAGCGCGCTGCCGATCCACGCGGCGAGGGCCGCCTTGCGTGGCCTGCCGCGGGCCGCCGCCGGCGACTCGGGGGACTGGCCCGGGGACGACGGTGCCGACGGGTCGTGCGAGTGAGCGGACACGCGTGCTCCTCTGGGGGCGGTCACCCGCGCCTCTCCGGGAGCCGGGGGCGTCGGGTGGTGGGGCGGGTGGGGAAGGGCGGCGGGCCCGCCGGGGGTTTCCGTGGCGGGCCGGGGCCGTCGGGGCCTCCGGCTGGGTGGGCGCGGGTGGGCGCGGGTGGGCGCGGAGAATTAACGTACTAGATAGTTAATTACGCTGGGTATGGATCGTGAACCGCTCTCGGGTCACTGTCAAGACATCTCGCCGAAACACTTCACCGGGTGACCGGGAGGGGACGGGGCGGGGCGGGGCGGTGAGCTCAGCGGCGGTCGCGTGCCGCGGTGTCCCCGGTCAGATAGGCGAGGACCATGTCGCCGAGCATCGTGCGGTAGTGCTGCCGCCGGTCCGGCGCGGTCAGGTCACGGCCGAAGAGGGCACCGAAGGTGTGCCGGTTCGCGACCCGGAAGAAGCAGAACGAGCTGATCATCGCGTGCAGGTCCACCGCGTCCACGTCCGCCGTGAACACGCCCTGCGCACGGCCCTCTTCGAGGATGCGGCCGATGACCTCGATGGCGGGCGAGCTGAGTTCGCTGAGCGTCGCGGAGCCGGTGATGTGCTCGGCCTCGTGGATGTTCTCGATGGACACGAGCCGGATGAAGTCCGGGTGCTCCTCATGGTGGTCGAAGGTCAGCTCGGCGAGGCGGCGGATGGCGGCGACGGGGTCCAGATGCCCGACGTCCAGCCCCTTCTCCTGCTGCCTGATGACCGTGTAGGCCCGCTCCAGCACCGCCGTGAAGAGCTGCTCCTTGCCGCCGAAGTAGTAATAGATCATCCGCTTCGTGGTGTGGATGCGCGCGGCGATCTCGTCGATGCGGGCGCCCGTGTATCCGAGCCGCGCGAACTCCTGCGTCGCGACGTCCAGGATCTCGGCGCGGGTGCGGGCCGCGTCGCGCTGCCGTCCCGAGGGCTGTGTCGGCGGTGGCGCGGCGGTCATACGGCTCCTCGCGGGCGGGGATCGGCACCGGAATCGGCACGGGAATCGGCACGGGAATCGGCACCGGCCAGTCTAGATCGGGGCGCGGTGGGGCGCCGGGGTGCCCTCGGGCGGCGCCGGTCGTCCCGGCGTGCGCGGGCCCTCCGTACGGTGCGCGCGGTGGTCGCCGATGAACAGGACGCACACCCAGGACAGCGCCGCGACGGCCGCCGTGAACGCGGCGACCAGCCAGGGGCGCCCGCCGCCCAGGGTGAGCAGGGAGGTGGCGATGAGCGGGGTGAGGCCGCCGAGGATCGCGGAGAGCTGGTAGGCGACGGACAGGCCCGTGTAGCGGACGCGGGTGCCGGACATCGTCGTGAACAGGGTCGGCTGCACCGCGAACATGACGGTGGGGCCCAGGTTGTAGCCGATGATGAGGGCGAGGGTGATGACGGCCGGGTCACGGGTGTCCAGCAGCAGGAAGAACGGGAACGCGTAGAGCACCACGAAGGCGGCGCCCAGGAGATAGAGGGCGCGTTGTCCGAACCGGTCGGAGAGACGGCCGAAGAGCGGGCACGCGACCAGGCCGGCGGCCGAGGCCAGCAGCATGCCGGTGAGCGGGACGCTGTCGTCGAGGGCGAGCTGTGTGCCGACGTACGCGACGGCGAACGCGTTGACGACGTTGGAGGAGACGGTCTCGGCGAGCCGGGCGCCGAGCGCGAGCAGGAGGGCGCGGGGGTGGCGGCGCAGCAGTTCGACGAGCGGGGGCCGTTCGCGCGCGGCGGCCCGGACCTGTGCGTCTCCGTTCCCCGTGGCGGTGTGTCCCGCGCCCGTGTTCGGGGCGGACTCGCGGAAGTCCGGGGTCTCCTCGGTGTGCAGCCTGATGAAGAGGCCCACCGCGAGCTGATGAAGAGGCCCACCGCGAGCATGACGGCGCTGAGCAGATCGCGCTCGAAGCGCTGCATGGGCGGCAGCGGGATCTCACGCGGCCCGTCGGGCACGCCCATCACGACGACGGGGCAGCCGGGGAGGACCCGGGCGCACGCCTCGGCCAGCGTCGGCGCCGCCGCCACGACATCGATGACGCCGGTGAACCTCCGGCCCTCGGGCAGCTCTCCGGGCGCCACCGCCTCGTCCGCCCCTAGTTCGCACGCCAGCTTCCGCTTGACGGGGTCGGGCTCGGAGACGGTGACGCGTCCCGCCCCGCTGACGCGCAGCGCCCGCGTGATCGTCAGGCCGGTGGTGCCAGCGCCGATGACGAGCACGTCCTCGCGGTTCGCCGCCTCCGGCATCCGGCTGAGGCAGTGCACGGCGCAGGCGACGGGCTCCGCGAACGCCAGCGCGTCCAGGGGGAGTTCCGGAGGCGCGACGTGGACGTGCGAGGCGGGCACGACGTACGAGGTGCGGCCGAAGCCGGGGGCGCGGAACCCCGCGACCCTCGGGGGCTCGCAGAGGTTGGGGCGCCCCGCGAGACAGGCGCGGCATGTGCCGCAGTTCATGATCGGGTCGATGACCGCGCGGTCGCCCACGGCGACCCCGGCCACCCCTGGCCCGGTTCCCGTGACCACCGCTGACAGTTCGTGCCCTGGCACCACGGGCGGCTTCGCGAAGGGGTGCCCGCCCTTCAGCACGTGCAGATCACTGCCGCAGATGCCCAGGTACTGCGGCGCGAGAAGCACCTCGCCGGGGCCGGGCACGGGCTGCTCCTCCTCGCCGTCCTCGACGGTGACCTCGTGGACGCCGGTGAACACGATGCGGGAGACGGGAGCCATGGAAACCTCCGGGGAGGGGAGAGTGCGGGCGGAGAGGGGGAGGGGAGCCGTGCGCTCCGGGCGGCGGACGGGGCGTCAGCCCGAGGTGCCCGTGCCCGTGCCCGCGCCCGCGCTCGTACCCGTGCCCGCGCCCGTACCCGTGCCGTTCGCCGGGCGCGCGGCGACCGCCTCGTCGACGATGTCGCCGAGCCGTCGCAGCCGGGGCACGGAGACGTCGCGCAGCACGGCGTTGGTGTTGCGGGTACCGATCACGGACTTCCACACGGCGCGTCCGGCGAGGAACCCGGAGGCCCCGGCGGCGCACGCGACGCGGACGGCGTTGCCGAACAGGTCGGCCTGCACGCCGGAGGAGAGGATCACCCAGGGCATGGACACCGCGTCGTCGAGGCGGCGGCAGGCGTCGTGGAGCACCCGGTCCCCCGCGTCGCCCCCGTAGGGCATCTCGCCCTTGTACAGATCGGCGTCGGTGCTGCCCAGCTCCCGGGCCGCCGCCACGATCGCCGCCTCGCGGTCGAACTCCCAGCCCCGGCGCGGCGGGCGCACCACGGGCTCGATGATGCTGACGAGGCCGTTGTCGCGGCAGCGTGCCGTGAACTCGGCGACCATGGACAGCCGCTCCTCCGGGTCCTCGTCCTGGCGCCACAGCACGAGCAGCTTCAGCGCGGCGGCGCCCCGCGCACGGGCCTGCGCGGGGTCCACCTCGTCGTCGAGTTCCACGGCGTCGACGGGGACGCCGTTGCCCGGCAGGAACCGGTCGGCGGCGACGATGAGTCCGCAGCCGGGGTCCACGGCTCCCGCCTCCAGCACGGCGTCGTAGCTGAAGTCGCGGTCGACGAGGACGCCGGAGGCGTACGGCGAGAGGGTGCGGGTGGCCGCCACCTTGAAGTCGGTCAGCACCTGGTCGGGCACGGGGGACGCCGTGGTCTCGGCGAACATCAGGCGCATCGCCTCGCGCTGGTCGACGGCGAGCATCGCGAAGCCGCCTGACGGGCGGGCGATGTCCGCGAGCGTGGCGGCCGTGCCGGTGGTGGGGGCGGTCATGGGTGACTCCTCGGGAGGCGCGGTAGGGGAAAGGGGGAAGAAGGGGTGCCCGGCGCCGGGGCGGGTCCGCCGGGCGGGGAGGGCGCGGACGGGCGGGACGGGCGGGGTTCAGGCGGCGCCGGGCGTACGGCCGGAGAGGTGGGCCTCCAGTTCGGCGAGCCCGGGCACGGCGCCGCGTCCGTCGAGCGCGCGGCACGACAGGGCGGCGGTGGCATTGGCCTGGCGCAGGGCCTCCGGCCAGTGCAGTCCCCGGCAGACGGCGGAGAGCAGGGCGCAGTGGAAGACGTCCCCGGCGCCGAGTTTCGAGACGATGTCCACCCCCTGGAAGGCGGTGGCCTCCGCGCGCCGCTCCTCCCACCAGGCGACGCTGCCCGCGCCGCCACGGGTGGCGACGACGGCGCCCGCGCCGTCCGCGAGGGCCCGCGCGGCCGAGTCGTCCGGCCCCCGCGCGCCGTGCGGAGATCCTTCAGGCCCTGCGCGCCACGGGCTTCCTGAGCATCGCGGACGTGGCCACCAGGCTCGGCGTCTCCGAGATGACGGCGCGCCGCGACATCCGGCGCCTCGACCTCCACGGTGAGGCCGTCGCGGTGCGCGGCGGCGTGGTGCTCCCGGCCCCGCAGGACCAGCAGCCGCCCAGCGAGTACCGCAGCCGGTCGGCGGCCGGGGTCGAGGAGAAGCAGCGGGTGGGCACGGTCGCGGCGAACTGCGTCGGCGACGACGTCATCGCCGTCGACGCGGGCACCACGGCCTTCCAGCTGGCCGACGCGCTCCCCGAGAGCTTCCACGGCACCGTCGTCACCCACTCGGTGCCCGTCATCGACCTGCTCATGGACCGCCCCGGCGTCCGCGGCATCGCCCTGGGCGGCGACTTCTACCCGCCGAGCCGCGCCCTCGTCGGCACCCCCACGGTGGAGATGGCCAAGCGCCTGAAGGTGCGCACGTTCTACCTCGGCGCCGCCGCCGTCGACGAACGCGGAATCTACGCCTCGGCCGACGTCGAACGCCAGGTCAAGGAGACGCTGATGGACATAGCCGACCGCGTCGTCCTGCTGATCGGGCACCGCAAGTTCGCCGCCACGGCGCCCGTCCTGCTGTGCGACTGGGACCGCCTGGACGCGGTCGTCACCGACGAGGAACCGCCGGCGCCCATCGCCGGGCGGCTCCAGCGCGAAGGGGTGCGCCTCGTGCTCCCCGGCACCGACCCGGCCACGCTGCGCCCGGCGGCCCGCTGACACCTGGGGCCGGCGGCTCGCTTCTCAGTCGGGCGGTGCCGTCGACTCGCGCACCCTCAGCCGCGTCGGCAGCCGCGTGGACACGGTGCGCCGCACCCCCGCGCCCACCTCCAGCAGACGGGTGACCGCCAGCGCGCCCGCCTCCTCGACGGGCACGTCCAGCGCGGTCACCCCCGGTGTGGTCGCCCCGAGGGCGGTGAGCCCGTCGGCGGCGGCCAGGCTGACGCGCCCCGGCACCCGCACCCCGGCCGCCGTCAGCCCGTGGAGGAGGCCCAGCGCGAGGAAGCTGTTGTAGGCGATGACGGCCGTGACCTCGCCGGGCAGCTCTCCCGCGACCGCGATGCCCGCGTCGAAGGTCGGGGGCAGTGGCCCGAGCACGCGCAGCCGCCCGCCGCCCTCCTCGGTCCTGCGTGCGATGGCCTCGCGGCGTCGCTCGTCCGCCCAGGACCCCGGCGGGCCCGACACATAGCCGAGAGTGCGATGGCCCAGTTCCAGCAGATGGCCCACGAGTTCGGACGTGCCGGACGCGGTGTCCAGGACCACCGCTGGCAGCCGCCCCACCCTGCGGTCGACGAGGACCAGCGGGCGTCGGCGCGCCTGTTCCCGCAGCGCGGCGTCCTCCCCGACGGGCGCCACCATGACCAGCCCGTCGACCTGCTGCGAGAGCCGCGCGGCCAGCGCCTCCTCGCGCTCGGCGCTGTACTCGGAGACGGCCACCAGCAGATGGCTGTCCGTCTCCTCGGCCGCCCGCTGCGCGCCCAGCACGAGGGGCGCGAAGAACGGGTTGGCCAGCGTGGGCACGATCAGCCCGACCATGCCGGTGCGCCCCGTGGTCAGCGCGCGGGCAGCCCGGTTCGCCTGGAAGCCCAGGCGCTCGGCGGCGGCCCGCACCCGCTCCAGGGTGTCCGTCGCCACCATGTCGGGGCGCATCAGCGCGCGCGAGGCCGTCGCTTTGGACACACCGGCCTCGCGGGCCACATCAGCCAGCGTCGCCACGTTCGTTCCCCTCCGGCCGGTCGGCTCCCGGACGCCGCGCTCGGCGCGCCGGGACGGGGCCCGTCTTCACAGGGGCGCCGCGCCGTGCCATCCTATCTGCAACCGGTCTCTGCAACCGGTTGCATCAAACGGTTGCAGAGACCGGAACCAGCCGGGAGCGCCCTCGCTCCCAGGTCTGCGTGCCACCACCCGTCCCTGTCCCGCCCTGCCCTGTCCTCCCGTCCCGTCGACGCCGCCGGGCCGCTCCGGGCCGCCCCCGCTCGCGGTCCCGCCATCCCCGTCGAGGTAGCCATGCCCCACCCCGAGACCGACTCCGGAACCACACCCGTGCCCGGGCCCGCACCTGGGCCCGCCCCCGAGGCCGCCGCCAAGGCCGGGCTCCTGGAGCGCACGTTCCGCGTCCGCGAGCGGGGCAGCACGCCGCGCACCGAGGTCGTCGCCGGGCTGTCGATGTTCGTCGCCGCCGCCTACGCGGTCGTCGTCGTACCCGGCCAGCTCGCCAAGGCCGGGATCCCGCACGGCCCGGTCACCACCGGGGTGATCCTCTCCATCGTCCTCGCGACGCTCGCCATGGGGCTGTTCGCGAACCTCCCCTTCGTGCTCGCGCCCGGCCTCGGCGGCGTGGCCCTGGTGGCGGTCACCATCGTCGGCCAGGACCACGTCCCCTGGGACGACGCGCTCGGCATGGTGGCCTGGTCGGGCATCGCGTTCCTGCTGCTCACAGCCCTGGGCATCCGCGATCTGGTGACACGGCTGATGCCGCTGAACCTCAAGTACGCGGTCAGCGGCGGGCTCGGGCTCTTCATCGCGCTGCTCGGGTTCCGGGACAGCGGCCTCGTCGTGGCCAAGCCCGAGAGCGACGCGCTCGCCCTCGGCGACCTCTCCCAGCCCACGGCGCTCCTGGCGCTCGGCGGGCTGCTCCTGCTGACGGGCCTCAGCGCGCGCAAGGTGCCGGGCGCCTTCCTGATCACCATCGCCGTCGTGACCGTGGCCGGTGTGCCGCTCGGTGTGACCGAGATCCCCGACAGCCTCTTCGGCAGCCCCGACAGCCCCGGACCCGTCGCCTTCCACGTCGATCTGATCGGCGCGCTCAAGCCCGAGTACTTCCCCTACATCTTCGCCTTCTTCGTCTCGGAGTTCTTCTCCATGACGGGCACCCTGCTGGCCGTCGCGGGCAGGGCGGGGCTCACCGACGCGGAGGGCAACATCCCCGGTGTCCGCAGGCCCTTCTACGTGGACTCCGCCGCCGTCATCGGGGGCGCCGGGCTCGGGGCGCCCAGCATGACCGCCTATCTGGAGTCCTCGGCCGGTGCCGACAGCGGAGGACGTACGGGCCTGTCGTCCGTGGTCGCATCGGGAGCCTTCGCCGCGCTGCTGCTCGTCACACCGTTCGCCACCCTGATCCCGTCGGCTGCCACGGCACCGGTCCTGATGTTCATCGGGCTCACCATGCTCGGCGCGCTGCGCAACGTGGACTTCAAGGAACCGACCAACGCCGTCCCCGCCGCGCTGACCGTGGCCACCACCGTCTTCTTCGGCAACTTCGGCACCGGCATCGCCGTCGGACTCGCGGCGCACGTCCTCGTCAAGGCCGTCTCCGGGCGCCTCCGGGAGATCCCGTGGGGGCTGTGGATCGTCATGATCCCGCTCGGCTACTACTTCTACACCCTCGTCCCCTGACCGGCGTGACCGGCCGCGAACCCCGGACCCTGGAGCACACACGCATGAGTGACCACAGCACACACGACATCCGCATCACCGGGGGACGTGTCGTCTCGGCCTTCACCGGCGAGGAGTTCGCGGCCGACGTGCTGCTGCGCGGCGACACCATCAGCGGTGTGCTGCCCCCGGACGCGCCCGCCGAGGCACACGACAGGGTGGACGCCACCGGGCTGCTGATCGCGCCCGGGTTCGTGGACGCGCACATGCACGTGGAGAGCTCCTTCCTGACCCCGCACACCTTCGCCTCCCTCACCCTGGCCCGGGGCACCACCACCGTCCTGGCCGACCCGCACGAGATCGTCAACGTGGCGGGCGCCGAGGCGATGCGCTGGATGATCGAGGCGGGCAGGGACACCGCGCAGACCCAACTGTGGGGCGTGCCCTCCTGCGTCCCGGCGCTGGCCGGACTGGAGCACGCGGGCGCGAGCCTGGACGCCGACGACATCGCCGAGATGCTCGGATGGCCCGACGTGATCGCGCTCGGCGAGGTGATGGACTACCGGGCCGTCGTCTCCGGCGACCCGCGCATGGCCGACGTCATCGGGGCAGCGGCTGACCGCGGTGTGATCCTGGACGGCCACTGCCCCAACCTCAGCGGCGCGGACCTGAGCGCGTACATGGCCACGGGCGTCGACTCGGACCACACCAAGAACCGCACCGAAGTGGTCCTGGAGAAGGCCCGGATGGGCATGCTGATGATGCTCCAGGAGAAGTGCCTGCTGCCCGACGTGGTGGCGGCGCTGCTGGCCCTGCCGCAGTTGCCGCCGCTGTGCCTGGTCACGGACGACCTCGCCGCCGACCACATCGTCAACACCGGGCACCTCGACCACATCGGCCGTGTCGCGGTACGGGCCGGGCTGCCGCCCGCCGCCGCGCTGCGCGCCATGACCTGGACCCCGGCCCAGCGGCTCCGGCTCCACGACCGGGGCGTGATCGCCCCCGGCAAGCGCGCCGACCTCGTGCTGCTGCGCGGCGAACTCGGCGACTTCGACCCGGCGCTCGTCTTCGCGGGCGGCAGGATCGTCGGCCGCGACGGCGTGGCCGTCGGCGCGGAGACCGGCGGCGAGGGGACGGAGCGGGGAGACGGGCGGGCGGGCACGCGGCGCGCGGAGACCGGGGTGCGCGCGGAGACCGGGGTGCGCGAGGAGGCCGGGACACTGGCTGAGGCCGGGGCGCTCGCGGGCACCGTGCGGGTGGAGCGGCCCGGCGAGGACGCCTTCCGCTGGCACGTCGACCTGCCCGACGGCACCCACCGCTTCCGCGCCATGCGGGTCAACTCCCGCGACACCTACACCGAGCCCGTCGAGGCCGAACTGCCGGTCAGCGGCGGCGAGGTCCAGTGGGAGGGGCGCGTCACGCTGGTGCGCGTGCGCAACAGGTACGGCCGCGCGGGAGCCGTCTTCGCGCCCCTGGTGGGGCGCGAGCTGTCACCGGGCGCCGTGGCCACCACCTACGCGCACGACAGCCACAACCTGCTCACCGTCGGCACCTCCCGCGCCGCGATGGCCGCCGCCACCGCCGCCGTGGTGGACGACGGCGGCGGCGTGGCCGTCGTCCACGGCGAGCGGGTCGCCGCGCGGATGCCGCTGCCGGTGGGCGGTGTGATGTCGCAGGACGTGCCCGACGACGTCGCCGGCCGGGCCCGCGCGGTCCGTACGGCCCTCACCGAGTGGGGCTGGGACCACCTCAACCCCTTCATGAGCGTGTCCACGCTGACGCTCGCGGTCTCGCCGAGCCTGAAGATCACCGACCTGTCGCTGATCGACGTGGCCCGCAGGGAGCCCGTGGCCGGGGTGCTCTGACGTCCGCCGCCGGACCTGATGCCCCGTCATGCGTCCAGCAGCCAGGCGAGGTTGAAGCGGACGAAGACGAGTCTGCCGTACGGTCCGGCCTCGTAGAGGAGGGCGATCGTGCCGTCGGGGAGGCGCGTCATGGTGGAGTACGCGGCCGGGCCCTTCTCCACCGTCCGGGAGACGGGCCAGGTGCGGCCGTTGTCGCGGGAGAGGCTGAGTGTGAGGTTGCGGCGCTCGGTGGGGTGGCGGGGGTTGCTGAACAGCAGCCAGTCCGCCTCCGTCTCGTCGGCCTTCACCGTGCCGGAACCGGGCGCGTAGCGCAGCACGGCGGCGTTGACCTTGGGATCGGCCAGCGCGCGGTCGGGCCGGGCTGGACCGTAGCTGAGCCCGCCGTCGCGGGAGTAGGCGACGAGGCGTCGAGTGCCCCTCGTGGCGCGGCAGTTGAGCATGACGGTGCCGTCGGCCAGCTCGACGGCCTTGTTCTCGTCCAGGTCGGCGCGGGTGGGCTCTCCCAGGCGCCAGGTCGCGCCGTGGTCGTCGCTGTAGGCACTGGCCGCGCGGTTGTGGCTGTCGTGCCGCACCACGTACTGCTGGAGCAGCCGCCCCGAGGAGAGCTGGATGCCGGTTCCCGAGGCGGCGAACATGCCGTTCCACGCGGGGTCCTTGAGGTGTGGGGTGAGGCGCCGGTGGTGCCAGGTGGTGCCGTCGTCGTCGGACCACGCGCAGTCGGTCTGGAGGATCTCGCGGCTCTCGGGGTCGTTGCCGCGGCCCGAGGTGAGGAAGCCGACGCCGCGCGGCGCGAAGGCGTGGAAGAGGAAGACGCGGCCGGTGTCCCGGTCGGCCAGCAGGCTCGGATCGCCCACCCCGGAACCGTCGGACGGGTGGGTGACGGCGACGCGGGGCGCGCTCCAGGTCCTGCCCAGATCGCGGCTGGCCCTGACCATGATGTCGATGTCACCGGGCAGATCGCGCCCGCTGCGGTTGCGCCGGTCGTAGGCGGCCAGCAGGGTCCCGTCGCGGGTCACGGTGAGCGCCGGGATGCGGTAGGTGTGCGCGCCCTTGCCGGAGACGGCCAGGGTGCGGGTCTCGTGGAGCGGTTTCTGAGCTGCGGCGGGGAGGGCTGCCGCCGGGGGTGCGTCGCGTCGTGGGCGCGCGGTGGCGGGCGGACTGGTGGCCGCGGCGGCTCCGGCTGCCAGGCCCGAGAGGAGCAGCGTGCGGCGTCTCATGGGGCTCGCGGGTCTCATGGAGGGATCTCCAGGGGGCGCGGGACGAGGGTGTGGGCGCGACCGCGATGGTCGGTCATCGGCGCGCCGGGCACGAGTGTGCGGTCCGCACCGGGCGCGCCCCCCGCGTGTCGGGCCCGCGTGTGGCGTATCGGACCCGTACGGGCCTGTGCGGTGCGCCCTGGTGGGGGTGCGCGACGGCGAGGGGCGGCGGTGCCCGTCGACGGTAAACGCGTTGCCGGCGGGCGCCCGTTCGGAGGAGCATCCCTTCGCATGGAGCAGCTGGAGCAGCCTGCTGAGACCGTCGCCTTCGACGAGGTGGAACTGCGCCGGTGGCGCGCGGACGACGTCGACACCCTGAACCGGGTGGCCACCGAAGCGCTCGCCCACCTGCGGCCGTGGATGCCGTGGGCGGCCCACCACGGCCGCGACGCCATCGCCGCCTTTCTGGCGCGGAGCGACGAGGAGTGGGCGTCAGGGCAGGCGTACAACTACGCGATCACCTCCGGTGGCGAGGTGATCGGGAGCTGCGGGCTCATGCGGCGGATCGGCCGCGGCGGACTGGAGATCGGCTACTGGCTCCACCCCGGATGGACGGGCCGGGGCCTCGCCACCATGACCGCGGCGGCCCTCCTCCAGCAGGGCTTCGCGCTGCCGGGGACGGACCGTGTGGAGATCCACCACGACGCGGCGAACCTGGCGAGCGAGGGCGTGCCCCGCCGTCTGGGCTTCACGGAGGTCGAGCGCGTGCCGGTGCCCGAGGGCGCCGAGGCCCCCGGTGAGGTGGGGGTCGACGTGATCTGGCGCATCCACTCACCGGCCGCCGCCTCCCGCCCGAGTTCGCGCCCCGGGCATGGACTTCGCCCCGGCCACGGGTGACAGTGGGAGATCGCCGGGCCCTCCGCACGGGAGCACCCACGACCGCACAGCGCCGTACGCAGCCCGCCGCACCATGCCCGCCGCACCGCCCCCGCACTCGGCGTACGAGAAGAGGAGTGGACCGTGCCCCCACGAACCGTGCCCCCACGAACCGTGGTTCCGCTGACCGTGCCCACGCGAGGAGCGCCGACGCGAGGAGCGCGAACACGAAGAGGACGCCCTGACCCGGCCGTACGCGCGGGCACGGGGACGCGATGAGGGTCGGGCTCGTCGGCGCCGGCAAGATCAGCGGCCAGTATCTCGACTACCTCGACACGCACGGCGCGGCGGCCGGGCTGGAGCTGACCGCCGTCGCCGACCTCGACCGCGGCCGCGCCGAGCAGGCCGCTGCCGGGCGGCCCGGCACCCGGGTGCTGACCGTCGCGGAACTGTGCGCCGCGCCCGACGTGGACGTCGTCCTCAATCTGACGGTCCCCGCGGCGCACGCCACCGTCGCGCACGCGGCGCTCGCCCACGGCAAGCACGTGCATGGCGAGAAACCGCTCGCGGCCACCCGCGAGGAGGCGATGGGCGTGCTGGCCGCGGCCGACAAGGCGGGCGTCCTCGTCGGCTGCGCGCCCGACACCGTGCTGGGGCGCGGGCTCCAGACGGCGCGTGCCGTGGTGGACGGCGGCCTGATCGGCGAACCGGTGGCCGCGACCGCGTTCTTCACCTGCGCGGGGCACGACTGGCACCCCGACCCGGCCTTCCTCTACGCGCCGGGAGCGGGCCCGCTGCTGGACATGGGCCCGTACTACCTGACCTCACTGGTGCATCTGCTCGGCCCGGTGCGGTCCGTGCTGGGCGCCTCCTCGCGCTCCGGGGCCGAGCGAACAGTGGGCAGCGGCCCGCGCCGGGGCGAGCCGTTCCCGGTGCTGACGGACACGCACGTCACCGGTGTCCTCCAGCACGAGCGGGGCGCCCTGAGTACCGTGGTCATGAGCTTCGAGATACACGCGGCGCGGCTGCCCCGCATAGAGGTGTACGGAACGGACGGCAGCGTCTCCGTCCCCGACCCCAACAGGTTCGAGGGGCAGGTCGAGCTGCTGACCGCGCAGGACCCGTTGTGGCGGGCCGTGCCACCGGCGCAGGGGTACGCGGACGCCGGGCGCGGCATCGGGCTGGCCGATCTCGCGCGTGCCGCGCGGGACGGGAGGCCCCAGCGCTGCTCAGGCGAGGTCGCCCTGCATGTGCTGGACGTGATGGAGTCCCTGCTGGACGCGGCCGAGGGCGAGGGCCGGGCCGAGGTCACCACCACGTGCCGCCGCCCGGCCCCCGTCCCGGAAGGCGCCCTCGTCCGGGAGGTGTGAGGGCGCCCCGTACGCGCGTGGCCCGCGACCGGTGGTCCGGTGGAGGGGTCAGCCGGAGCGGGGCACGGGCGCCCGACGGGACATCAGCCGCACATGGTCCGGGCACAGTTCGGCGACGCTGGTCACCCCGAGGAGCTTCATCGTGCGCTCGATCTCGGCGGCGAGGATCTCCACGCACCGGTCCACGCCCGCCTCGCCGCCCGCCATCAGCCCGTAGAGATAGGCACGCCCCACGAGGGTGAAGTCGGCGCCCAGGGCGAGCGCGGCCACGATGTCGCCGCCGTTCGTGATGCCGCTGTCGAGCATGACCGTGCCACGCGCGCCCACAGCGCCGACGATCTCCGGGAGCAGATGGAGAGGGACGGGCGCCCGGTCGAGCTGGCGCCCGCCGTGGTGCGAGACGACGATCCCGTCGGCGCCGTGTTCCAGGGCCCGTTCCGCGTCGCGCACGGTCTGGACGCCCTTGACGATCAGCGGCCCGTCCCACGCCTCCCGTATCCAGGACAGGTCCTCGAAGGTGACGGTCGGGTCGTAGAGCTTGGCGACGATCTCGCTGAGCGCCCCCTCGCCCTCCTTGTCGAAGGCGAAGGACAGGGGCTCGGTGGTGAGGAAGTTGAACCACCACTCCCAGCGGTACGACGCGTCCAGGAACGTCTTGAGCGTGAGCTGCGGCGGGATCGTCATGCCCAGCCGCAGGTCGCGCAGCCGGTTGCCGCCGACGGGCACGTCGACGGTGACGAGCAGCGCCTCGTACCCCGCGGCCTTCGCGTCCGCCACCAGCCGGAGGGAGAGTTCGCGGTCCTTCCACAGATAGAGCTGGAACCACTTGCGGGCCGAGGGCGCCGCCGCCGCGACGTCGCCGATGGAGGTGGTGCCCATCGTGGACAGCGCGTAGGGGATACCGGCGCGGGCCGCCGAGGCGACGACGGCGCGCTCTCCCGCCGCGTGCATCATCCGGGTGAAGCCGGTGGGCGCCATGCCGAAGGGGAGCGCCGAGCGCGCGCCCAGCACGGCCGTCGACAGGTCCGCCTCGGCGACGTTCCGCAGCACACTGGGCCGGAACTCCAGATCGGCGAACGCCTCCCGCGCCCGGCGGAGGCCCCCTTCGCTGTCCGCCGCGCCGTCGGTGTAGTGGAAGGGCCCGGCGGGTGTGCGGCGCCTGACGATGCGGCGCAGATCCCCGATGGTGTGCGCGTGCGCCAGCCGCCTGCGGACCGCGTCCGGCTCACGGGCCCGCAGCCGCAGCAGCGGAGCGAGGTCCTTCGGGCGCGGCAGCCGTCGTTCGAGCCTGGTCATGAAGCCTCCTCCGAAAGGGCACCGGCCGACGTGGCGTGGGTGGCGGGGCTCGCCGGTGGCGCCGTCTCCTCCCGCCCGGCGCGGCCGGGAGCCGTACGGCCAGGGCGGCGCGTACGTGGCCGCGGGATACCCGTACCGGCACGGCGCCGAAACGATCACCGGGGCGCGCCGGGCCCGGTGCCGCGATGTGCCCCATTGGGCCCATGCGCTCCGGCAGACGCGGCGGGAGTATGCGGGCGAAGTCCGGGCTGAGGCGGAGGCCGAGGCGGAAGAGGGGGGAGCGGATGGCCACATGGCATCCCGGCGAACAGATCAGGCGGTACTCCCTCGGGCGGACCCTCGTGGTCGAGCTGAGCGGGGAGATCGACCTCGTCGTCGCCCCGGCGGGAGCCGACTTCCTCCAGGGGACCGACCTCGGGAGCGAGCCGGAGGTGGTGGCCGATCTGCGGAAGGTCACCTTCATCGACGCGAGCGGGCTCGGCGGGCTCCACCGCCTCTACCGGCGGCTGCGCGCCGACGACCGACGGCTGGTGATCGTCACCGCCGACCCCTTCGTCCGCCGGCTCATCGACATCGCGGGCCTCACCGCGCTGATACCCGTCGAGGACCGGATGCCCGCAGCGCACACCTGCTCCGGCGCCGACGCGGCACCGCAGCGCGTGCCGGGGCCAACACGCGCATGGTGAGGCACACTTGAACCATCCGCGGGGTTGACCGCCCGAGGGAGGAATTCACGTGTGGAAGAGGATCCGCGAGTGGGCCATCGCCGTGTGGACCCCGCCGGAGCGCCCGCGTCCTGACCCGGAGCGTGCGCGTCCCGCGCGCCGCGAGGGCAATCTTTTCGAGGCGGCGGCTGTCTATGTGGCGGCCTGCGCCGACGGCGACGAACGCCGCGGCGCCGAGGCCGCCTCCGGGGTCTCCCAGGAGGCGCTGAGCTTCGGCGTGAACGAGCTGGCCTGCCGCGCCGTCATCGCGCTGGCCCGCGAGCGCGACGAGTCCCCGTACACCGTGACCCGCAGGCTCCTGGGGCTTCCAGCGGCGTGACAGATCCGGGCGCGTGACCGGGCCCGCCCCCCCGTGACAGGGCCCGGTGTGCCGGTGCTGGGGTCGGTGCCGGGGCCGGTGCCGGTGCCGTGGCAGGCGGGTACTGGGAGACTGGGGGCATGCCCACCGACAGCCACCCGACGCGCCGGGCCGGCGCCCCGGCCGGTCCCGACCCCGCCCCTGCCCCCGCACTCCCCGCCCACCCCGTGCCCGACGCGCTCGCGTATCTGGCCGGGAGATGGCGGGTCGAACGCGAGCTGCGCGAGGAGACCTCGGGGCACTCAGGGCGCTTCACCGGCACCGCGGACTTCCGTGCGACGGGGGGCGGGGAGTGGCTGCACGTCGAGGAGGGCGTGCTGGTGTGGGAGGGCGTGCCGCGCGAGGCCGGGCGGACGCTGCGCGTGCGCCCGCTCGCGGACGGCACGGCCGAGGTCGCCTTCGGCGACGGCCGCCCCTTCCACACGCTGGACCTGCGCGAGGGACGGTGGACGGCAGTCCACCCGTGCGCCGCCGACCGCTACGAGGGCACCTTCACGGTCCTCTCGCCCGACGAGTGGCGGCTGCGCTGGCGGGTGCGGGGCCCGGCGAAGGACCAGGTACTCGACTCTGTCTACCGCCGCGACGCGGACGCCGCCGCGTAGCCCCGCGTGCGCGGCACGCCGTCGCCTCGTGGCGTCACGTCGCGCCTCGTCGCGTCACGGCGTTTCGTCACGCCACCCGGCCCCGTGCCCGGCCGTACCCGCTCCCACCCGCACGGGCTCCGTCACGAAAACCCTTCGCGGTTTCACCCGATGCGGCCGTGCCCGGGTGTCGCGCAGGCTGGGGTGTCCACGAGCCGGGAGGGCGGACGGACCATGCCGACGTCGAAGGGCGAGACCGTGGCGGAGGCGATGCGCGCGCTTCCCGTCGAGTACCGGCAGGCGTTCGAGGAGACCTGCTTCCGGGGCCGGACGGTCCAGGAGGCGGCGCGTGCGCTGGGGCTGCCCGCCGGGACCGTCAAGGCGCGGCTCTACCACGGGATGCGCGCGCTGAGCCGCGCGATGGCGGAGGACGGTGCTCGTTCTGGTGCCGGGGCCAGGGCCAGGGCCGGTGCTGGTACTGGTGCCGATGAGCGCTCGGCCCGGACGACGGGGGCGCGCGGCGCGCGCTTCAGGCCAGGGCGCCGTCGTCGAGATGCCGGACCGCCCAGCTCGCGAGCTGCGCCCGGGAACGTAGCCCGATCCGCGTCCTGATGCTGGCCAGGTGCGCTTCCACGGTGCGCTCCGAGATGTGCAGCCGGGACGCTATCTGACGGTTCGTGTAGCCCTCCGTCACCAGCAGCGCCGCCTCGATCTCCCGCGCCGTGAGCGGCACGCTCTCCACGGAGGGGACCTCCCAGACGCCGTCCACCGCGTAGCGCAGGACCTCGGGCAGCCGCTGCCGCGCGCCCTCGGCCGTCGCCCGCGCCGCCTCGGCGGCGGCGAGCCGCACCCGGGCGTGTGCGAGCGCCCGTTTCAGCCCGTCGCCGTCGGCCCCGTCGGACCCGGCGGCACGGATGCGCCGCGTACGGCGCACGGCCTCGGCAGCCGAGGCGAGGCGCAGCGCCCGCAGCGGCCGTCCGCTCCCGGCAGCCGCGATGGCCAGCCCCTCCAGCAGCTCGATCCCGACGACGGGCAGCACACCGGACACGGCCGACGCGGGAGCCGGAGCCGAGTCCGTGGAGGCGGACGGAGACGCGGACGCGGAGGTGGACGCGTACGCGGACGGGGGCAGATAGGTGCGCAGCCCCTCGCGCAGCCGCTCCTCCGCGTGCGCCACGTCGCCGACGGCCAGCGCCAGCACCCCGGCGGTGTGCGACCACTCCGGCGGCAGCGGATGCGGGGAGTGCGCGCGGTACATGGGCAGACAGCGCCGCATGAGCTGGTCGGCCAGTTCCGTACGGCCGCACTGCAAGGCGAACCAGGCCCGGTTGTGCAGATAGACGGCCGTGTCCAGAGGACGGCCCAGCGGCTCGACCAGTCGCAGGCAGCGGCCCGCCGTGGCGAAGGCGTCCTCGGCGCGCCCTTCGGCGAGCTGGACGAGGGCCAGGGTGTTCAGGGCGCGGCCCAGCGGGACCGGGCCCCCGGAGGCCGCGGCGAGCCGTTCCGCCTCGGCCGCCGCCGCTCCGGCCTCGGCGTGCAGACCGCGCGCAGCGGCCAGCGCCGCCACCTGCTCCAGCGCCGCGCCACGGCAGGGGTGGTCAGCGGCCGACTCCGCCAGCGCCGTGGTCAACAGCGCGTGGCCCCGCGAGAAGTGGCCGTGGTGCCGCCAGCACCGGCCGAGCGCGGCGGCGAGCGCCAGCCGTCTGGTGTCGCCGCGCCCGGCGCACCACTCCAGTGCCGCGTCCAGGCTGGGCTTCTCGGCGTCGAGCGGCTCCAGCTCCTGGTAGCAGTGCAGCATCGCGTCCCCGGCGACCGGCTCCGCCAGCGTGACGAACCGCGACACGAGCCGCTCCATGACGGCGTCCGTCTCCCGTGCCCCGTCCAGCAGTTCACGCGCGTACAGGCGGATCGATTCGAGCTGACGGAACCTGCCGCGTGCCGCGTCGCGCTCCGGCACGATCAGCGAGCGGCTCTCCAGACCCGCCAGCAGCCCCAGCACCTGCCCCGGCTCCACCAGGTTCCCGTCGGCGCCCACGGCCGTCGCGGACTCGACGCCGAAGCCGCCCACGAGCACCGAAAGCCGCCGCAGCAGGGCCTGTTCGGCGGGTTCCAGGAGGTCGTGGCTCCACTCGATGGTGGTCCGCAGGTCCTGGTGGCGCGCGTCGGCCGTCCGCGCGCCGGAGGTCAGCAGCCGGAAGCGGTCGTCCAGGCGGGCGCTGATCTCCGCCACGGGCAGCAGCCGCACCCGTCGCGCCGCCAGCTCGATGGCCAGGGGCATGCCGTCGAGGCGGGTGCAGATGTCGGCCACGGCACGGGAGTTGGCGCGGGTCAGCACGAAGTCCGGAGCGACGGCCGCGGCCCGCTCGACGAAGAGCCGCACCGCGTCCGAGGCGGCGTCGGCACGGGGCGCGGGGCGCCGACGGGACGCGGAGGGGTCCGTCGGCTCCGAGGGTTCAGAGGTCTCGGGCGGCTCGGATCCGGCGCGTTCCGGGAGGGACAGTTCAGGCACCCGGAAGACCGCCTCGCCCGGCACGTCCAGCGACTCCCTGCTCGTCGCGAGGACGCGCAGCCCCGGGCAGTGGCGCAGCAGCCGCTCCGTGAACCCGGCCGCTTCGCGCACCAGGTGCTCGCAGTTGTCCAGCACGAGCAGCGACCGGTGTCCGGCCAGCGCCTCGGCCAGGGTGTCGGCGACGGGCCGCCCCGCCTCCTCCAGCACACCCAGGCGCCCGGCGACGGTGTCGGCCAGCCGCGTTCCGTCCATGAGCGGCGCCAGTTCGACGAGCCACACGCCGTCGCCGTAGCGGGGCCGCACCCGCAGGGCCAACTCGACCGCCAGCCTGGTCTTTCCCGCCCCGCCGGGCCCGGTGAGCGTGACCAGCCGGTAGCCCTCCAGCAGCGCCCCGGCCTCCCGCAGCTCACGCGTCCGGCCGACGAAGCTGTCCAGCGGCGCCGCGATCCGCCCGGCGGCCCGCGGCGCCGACCGTACGACGGGGGACGGGGAGGGAGGCGGTGCCGGTGCGGTCGCGGGTGTGGGGGCTGCCGACGAGGTCCGCCTGCGGTAGGCGCGCTGCCTGCACGCGCTGGAGCAGTACCGAGCCGGACGTCCCGGCTTCGGGCGCGTGTCCGGGGAACGGGCGGGCAGTTCGGCGCCGCAGGCTTCGCAGCGCCCGGCCGCGGAAGGCATCGGGGACCCACTCTCGGGGGCTGTCGCTCTGGCTCGGACCGGCACGTCGGATGGCCTCAGCATGCCGCGCGCCGGGCCGCCGTTCAATCGGATCCAGGACAAGCCGGGACGGTTCGTCGGGCGCATTCGCCGGGGCGGTGAGGGGCGGTCAGAGGCGGTATGGGACCGGTACGGGGCCGGTGGGCGGTACGTGGGTCGGCCAGCGGAGTGATAGCCACGGGCCCGCCTCGCGCGTCCCGGCAAGGCCGCCGAACCGCATGCCCCCGGTACTGGATGCTGGATTTCGGGCGTCCGCGAAAGGGACGGCGCGCCCGGATCATCGGCAGCACAGGAATCGGCGGCACGGAAAGCGCCGACCAGCCAGCACAGAAACGGAGTGATCGGAAATGGCCGAATGCGAGGTCTGCGGAAACGACTACGCGATGGCTTTCGAGGTGCGTACCGCCGGGGTTCCGCACATCTTCGACAGTTTCGAATGCGCGGCGCAGAAGCTGGCGCCCGTGTGCGACAACTGCAACTGCCGCATTCTGGGCCACGGCCTGGAGACCGAGGGCCACTTCTTCTGCTGTGCGCACTGCGCGCGGGCGCAGGGGCACGCGGAGCTGCTCGACCGCGTCTGAACCGGTGAGGGCCCAGGCCCGAGACCTGGTCCGATGGTCCGGGGCCGCCGACCGGCCGACGTGCGCCGGTCGGCGGGGCGGCCGGGAAAACCCTTGGCGCGTCGCGCGAAGCCGCTGCTAACGTGCCCACGTCCGCCATGAGAACCACTCGGGGCCGAGCCCTGGAAAGAAGGCGTTTATGACCCGGCCCAAGCCGAGCGTGCCTCACCGTACGACGGACTCTTCGCGCCGCTGAGCCTTTTCCGGAACCGCAACCGGCACCGGCGCGACGCCTCCGGAGTACCGGCATGCCCGCACCTCATGGTGCGGTGGCCGAAATCCGGGACATTCCCTCCGAGGCCGCTCGGCCCGCTCCTGCTGTAGCTGACTCATTTCTCGGCAAGGAGTATTCCGGGTGCTGAACGACAACGACATCCCCGGCCCCAGTTCTTCCACGGGTTCTTCCACAAGTTCTTCCGCGAGTTCTTTCGCGCGCACCAACACGTTCCGCTGTCTGTGGTGCGGGCTCACCGTGACCGCGCTCGCCCCCGACGGCAGCCGCCGCAACCACTGCCCGAGCTGTGTCCACTCCCGGCACGTCCACGACCACGTCGAGGGCGGGCCCTCCGAGTGCGGCTCGCGGATGACGCCCATCGCCATAGCGGTGCTCCGCACCGGCGACTGGATGGTCATCCACCGCTGCACCCGGTGCGACGAGCTGACCTCCAGCCCCGTGTGCGGGGACGACAACCAGTTGATCCTGATGCGCATGGCCGTACGTCCACTCGCCCAACCGCCGTTCCCGCTCGAAGCGTTCGGCGATCTGTGAGACGGGAGGAGACGGTCATGCCACGACGTAAACCCTCCCAGCGGCCCCAGCGCTCCCAGCGGCGGCGCGCGCAGCGGCCCAAGGACGTGCTGCACGGCCCCGGCGGCGCGCCGGGCGACGCGTTCCGGTGCGTGGGCTGCCGCCTGGACGTGCCGCTGACGGCACCTGGCACGGCACACCGCAACCACTGCCCGTACTGTCTGACGAGCCGTCATGTCGACCAGCGCGTTCCCGGCGACCGGAGCGCGGAGTGCCGGGCGCGTATGAACGCGCTGTGCCTGAGCGTCAGGCCGGACGGGGAGTGGATGCTCATCCACCAGTGTCTGGCCTGCGGCGAACTCAGCGCCAACCGCACCGCGGGCGACGACAGCACCCTGGTGCTGCTCCGGATGGCGATGCGGCCCCTGGCCGACGCGCGGCTGCCGGTCAGGGCGCTGCTGACGCTGTAGCCCGACGCCGACGCCCCGGCGGTGAGGGGCGGTACGGAACCGGACCGGCCCCGGCCGGCACACCCCCGCCCGGGGCGGTCGCCGTCGCGGGCCGTGGGGGGCGTGCGCGGGTTCGCGCGCCGAGGGCGTCCGCCCCGCGTGAGGTGCCGCCTACCATCCACCCTCCCCCTCCGCGGCCCAGCCGTG
>NZ_JBSHAO010000047.1:39131-65204 GCF_053611545.1 Streptomyces sp. NPDC054796
GCTCCAGGCCGTCCGGGTCGGCGGAGGCGTAGAAGGAGACGAACCCGGCCAGCAGGAACGCCGAGACCAGCCCGGTGTCGAGGAAGCCACGGGCGGACCGGTGCGGGGCGGCGGGCTCGGGGTCGCGGGTGGCGGCGGGCGCGTCGACCAGTTCGCCGTCGACCCGCAGCTTGAGCCGCTGTTGCAGCTGTCTCTTATACACATCGGGTTCGCGCTCCGAGGGCGTCGGCCGCGCGTCAGGTGCCGCGTACCAGCGACCGTCCCGCTCCTCGGCCATGCCGTGCTTGGCCAGGCCCGACAGGTGCTTGCGGATGGTGGGCGCGGTGTAGCCGACGCTCACGCACAGCTCGTCCACGGTGGTCCCGTCCGCGCTGCCCTCCAGCCGCTCCCAGGTGCGGGCCGCGTTGCGGCCGAGGCCGCCGTCCCGCGCGGGCCCGGAGAAGACCGCGGCGTCCCCTCCCGCGCCGGTACCCCCGCTCGTGCCCGCTTCCGTTTCCGTCGCGGCAGCCTTTGCCGTGGACGCCTTCGCGGTGGGCTCCGGCGCCTGCGCGCGGGGCGGCGGCGCGGAACCGGTCTGCTCGGGCAAGGCCCCGCTCGTGCGGCGGCCCGCTCCGCGCGGGCGGGGCGTGCGGTTGACCGTGCGGTGCTTACGGCCCTTCTGACGTTTGCTCATCAAGCCTTCCTCTCGTACGGCCCGGCCTGGAGACCCGTCCCGGCGCACGGTGTGCCGGACCTCGGCGTCATGTGGGGCGTGCGGGCGCACGGGCGTCCCGGCGCGGACGCCGGACGGCACCACGCGTGGCGCGGGCGGACCAGGCGGGGCAGGCGGCCATCGGCCGACTCCGGCCCGTGCCCGCGCGGCCGTGGGGCGCATGGTGCTGTGTGGGGCGGGAGTGGCTCGACTGTGATCACACAGTGCCAACGACGGGGCCGCTCCCGAGACGTTCGGCCAATCGGTTGCCTCGGCCTGGCGACGGGAGGAGCGGCGGGACCTGCGGGCCGGGCCAGGAAGCCGGGGGCGAGGCCACCGGGGAACGAGGGGCACGGGCCGTGGCACCGGCGAAAAACGCGGACCGCGCCCCGAGGGGGGGGAGGGCGCGGTCCGCCGCGCTCCGGACGCTATCCCCGCGCATCGCGCGACGGGAAGGTGGGAGCGGGACCGGATGTCCGTGCGAGGGGGCATTGCCCCGGAGCCCGGACATCCATGTGGAGTCTGTCTGCCGATTGTCTACGCTGTGATGCGCAGCCGTCTATGGAAGTGTCGAATTCGGGTGCCGTCACCCCGCTCCGACGGGACATGCACGCTCCCCGGCGCTCCTCCGTGGTGAGCCGCGTGCCTCCGGAGGGGGTCATGGGACGGGGGACGGAGCCGTACGCCGTGCGGCCGACCAGCCCGTCGGCCGGGCCGCGGGAGCGGTCGGGAGGGGATACACCATGCCGACGAAGCACCTACGGCCCTTCAGGGGCGACGGTGGGGGACCCGGCGCGTAGGGGGTCTGCGCCTGGTGGAGTACGGAGGGTGGGTCCTTGTCACCGTGGGCCGTCCCCGTCCGGACACGGAACGGGCAGCCGCACCCCGGCGCCCCTCGCTCCGGGCCGCGCCGTGCCGTGCCGCCCCGCGCCCGTACCGCCGTCTGCCCGCGCCCTTCCTCTCCCGCGCCCGTACCGCCGTCTGCCCGCGCCCTTCCTCTCCCGCGCCCGTACCGCCGTCTGCCCGCGCCCTTCCTCTCCCGCGCCCTTCCTCTCCCGCGCCGGGGCGGCGTCCTCGTGCGGCCCGGGCCCGTGGCCACCGCCCCGCCCGCCCGGCAGGCGGATGAGCGTGGCGGCCAGGGCGAGCAGGACGGTGGCCGCGATCGTGTCCAGCCAGTAGTGGTTGGCCGTGCCCACGACCACGAGCAGCGTGGCCAGCGGGTGCAGCAGCCACAGCCAGCGCCAGCGGGTACGGGTGGCGGTGATGAGCCCGGCCGCCACCGCCACCGCCCAGCCGAAGTGCAGCGAGGGCATCGCGGCGAACTGGTTCGCCATGGAATCGCTCTCCGGTACGGCGCCGTACACCGAGGGCCCGTACACCTGCGCCGTGTCCACCAGCCCGGCGGCGGTGAGCATGCGGGGCGGGGCGAGCGGCATCAGCAGATGCAGCGCGAGCGCGGCCCCCGTCACGGTGGCCAGCACGCGCCGCGAGCGGAGGTAGTGCGCGGGTCGGCGCCAGTAGAGCCAGCAGAGGAAGAGCACGGTCGAGGGGAAGTGGACCGCCGCGTAGTACGTGTTCGCGAGATGGATCAGCGTCTCGCTGTGCAGCAGCACATGCTGCACGATGCCCTCGCCCGGCAGGTGCGCCGCGCGCTCGGCGCCCCACACGCGGTCGGCGTTGCGGAAAGCGCGGGCCTCGTGCCCGTTCGCGGCCTGCCTGCCGAACTTGTAGACGAGGAAGAGGCCCGCGACGAGCAGCAGCTCACGGACGAGCGGGGGCCGTGCGGCGCGGGGGCCGGGCGCGGAGGGCTCCGCCGGCGGCTCGGCCGGGAGCGGTGCCAGGGTCTGTTCCGGGGCCTGTGGTGCGGGCTCGGCCGGCGGCTCGGTCAGGGCGCTCATCGCGCGGCCCCTTTGCATGACGGAACGGTGTTGTTGCTGCGATACGCGAGTGTACCGATACGCCACCGTATCGGTACACTCGCGTATCGATACGGTCGATACGGCCTCCAGAAGCGAGGGAAGAGCCATGCCGACGCAGGACACCGTGACCGCGGCGACCGCGGCAACCACAGCAGCCGCGGCAACGGCGGCGGACGCCACGACCACCGCGCCCCCGGCCTCCGCACGCCGTTCCAAGATCACCCCCGAGCGGGAGCTGGAGCTGTACGAGGCCGTGCTCGACCTGCTCAGGGAGGGGGGCTACGACGTACTGACCATGGAGGGCGTCGCCGCCCGAACCCGGTGCTCCAAGTCCACGCTCTACCGCCAGTGGAAGACCAAGCCACGGCTCGTCGCCGCCGCGCTGCGCGGCACCCGGCAGGTGCGCCTCGCGGGCATCGACACCGGCTCGCTCGCCGACGACCTGCGCGCGGCCACCGGCTCCATCGGCGCCGGATCGGGGCGGGACACCCCGCTCCTGCACGCGCTCGGCCACGCGACCCTGCACAACCCGGAACTGCTGCGCGCCCTGCACGAAGCGCTGATCGAACCCGAGGTCGCCGCGATCGAGGCCATGGTCAGGCGCGGCGTCGAGCGCGGCGAGGTGGCCGCCGACGACCCGGCCATCGAGTTCGTCGCCCCCCAGTTGCTCGGCGTGCTGCGGGCCAGGCCGCTGCTCGAAGGGCGGTTCGCGGACGGGCCCTACCTCACCCGCTTCCTCGAAGCCTCCGTGCTGCCCGCGCTCGGACTGTCCGGGCGCCCTTGAGCACAGGCCGTCGTCGCGAGCGGAGGACGGCGGCCTGTACGCGCCGCACCGTGGGGACGGGGCGGCGCGCCCGTTCCGGTGAGGCCCCCAGCGGGCCTCACCGGAACCCCCTCACCACCGGCCCTGCCCCCTCACCACCACCGGCCCCGCGCCGATGGCCGGGTCCGGGCTTCCGTGCTACCCCTGGAACGATCACCGTCGATCACTCTCGCCGAGAGCCCCGACAGCCCAGGGAGCGCGGATGGCAGCACAGGCCACGGCGACCGAGGGCACCGGGGAGCCCGGGGGCACCGGGGACACGGGACCGACGCCGCCCGCGCTCTCCCGGCGCCGCACCAACCTCGTCTTCGTGACGATCGTGCTGGGCATGCTCCTGGCCGCGCTCGACCAGACGATCGTCTCCACCGCGCTCCCCACCATCGTCGCCGACCTGGGCGGCGGCGGGCACATGGCGTGGGTGGTCACCGCCTATCTGCTGGCCGAGACCGTCTCCACGGTCCTGGTCGGCAAGTTCGGCGACCTCTTCGGGCGCAAGGTCGTCTTCCAGCTCAGCGCCGTCGTCTTCATCGGCGGCTCGGTCTTCGCCGGTGCGGCCGACAGCATGCTCATGCTCGTGGCGGCCCGCGCGGTCCAGGGCATCGGCGGCGGTGGCCTCATGGTCACCGCGATGGCCCTCATCGCGGACGTGATCCCGCTGCGCGAACGCGGCAAGTACCAGGGCGCGCTGGGCGCCGTCTTCGGGATCACCACCGTCGTCGGGCCCACCCTGGGCGGGCTGTTCACCGACCACGCCTCCTGGCGCTGGTGCTTCTACGTCAACATCCCCATCGCCCTCGTCATGATCGTGATGGCCGCGCGGACCATCCCCGTCGTGCGCTCGGCAGTCCGCCCCGTCATCGACTACCTCGGCATCGTGCTGGTGGCACTGGGCGCCTCGGGGCTCGTCCTCGGCCTGGAGTGGGGCGGCAACGAGTACCCCTGGGGCTCGGCCGTCATCATCGGTCTTTTCGCCGGGTCCGTCGTCGCGCTGACCGGCTTCGTGCTCGTGGAGCTGCGGGCGAAGGAACCGATGCTGCCGATGCACCTGTTCCGCAACCCGGTCTTCACGGTCTGCTCCGTCCTCAGCTTCATCGTCGGCTTCTCGATGCTCGGCGCGATGACGTACCTGCCGACCTACCTCCAGTACGTGGACGGCGTCTCGGCGACGTCGTCCGGCGTGCGGACGCTTCCGATGGTGGCCGGTCTGCTGGGCACCTCCATGCTGTCCGGCATCGTCGTCAGCCGTACGGGCAGATACCGCGTCTTCCCGATCCTCGGCACCGCTGTCATGGCCCTCGGTCTGTTCCTGATGTCCACGATGGGCCCGGACACCGGCACCTGGCTCGAATCCCTCTACATGTTCGTGCTGGGGCTCGGCATCGGCCTGGCCATGCAGGTGCTGACGATCGCCGTGCAGAACACCGTCGCGTACCACGAACTCGGCTCGGCGACCTCCGGCGTCACCTTCTTCCGCACCCTCGGCTCCTCCTTCGGCACCGCCATCTTCGGCACCCTCTACAGCGGACAGCTCGACCCGAACCTTGAGCAGGCCCTCGCCGAGTCGCCCGGGGTGCCGCCCGAGGCCGTCCAGAGCCCCCAGGGGCTGCACGCTCTCCCCGAGGCCCGGGCCAGGCCCGTCATCGAGGCGTACGCGGAGACCGTCGACTACGTCTTCCAGTGGGTCGTGCCCGTCGCCCTCGTCGGCTTCGTGGTGGCCTGGTTCCTCAAGGAGGTGCCGCTGCGCGACAGCGCGCGTGCGGGCGCGGGCGACATGGGCGAGGGCTTCTCGGCTCCCGACTCGGCGGACGCGGAACGTCAGTTGGAGCGCGCCGTGGCCGCCGTCATGCACAGGACCAAGAGCCACCCCGTGCAGCAGCGCATCCTCGCCGACGCGGGAACGCCCCTCACCGTGGCCGAGGCGTGGGTGCTGCTCCAGATCCACTGGCACGCCAAGCTGCCCGAGGGCGCGACACTGGGCGCCGTCGCCAGGGCGCACCAGCTGCCGCCCGAGGTGCTGGAGCCCGTCTTCGACCACACGGCACGGGAGGGCTACGCGGAGCGGGACGGCGAACGGTTCGCGCTGTCAGGGGCCGGCACCGCCGAACTGGAGCGCATCGGCGCGGCGTGGCGCCGCTGGCTCGAACACGGCCTCCAGGACTGGGACATCACCGACCCCGAGGACCGCACCCGCCTCGACCGCGCCCTGGACCACGTCGTGGCCCGCCTCCTCGACGAGTCCGCGACGGACCGCGAAGGCGTGATGGACCGGGAGCCCAGCGGGGCCACGCGCGTCACACGCGGGTGAACGGGGCCCGCCGGTGCCCCGTCGTCAGAGCGTCGGTCGTCAGAGCGCGTCGGTGAGCAGGGAGTACGCGGCGCCGGTGAACGCGTCGCCGCGTACGCGGAGCCGCCGGGTCGCGAGGACCGCGACCGCCGTGCCCGTCTCGGGGCTGAACCCGAGGAACGCCTGCTGACCTCGGGTGGCCCCCGCGTGGAAACAGACGGGCCCCCGATCACTCGGGTGCTGGAACCAGGTCAGCGTGTGCACGTGCCGGTGGTCGAGGCCGCGCCGCAGCAGCGGGTGCCGCACCGTGCGCAGCGCGCCGCCCAACGGGCCCTCGCCGGGCCGCAGATGCGCTTCGAGGAAGGTGAGCAGATCGTGCGGGGTGGCCCTGACGGCGCCCGCCGCCTGGAGGCCGCCGATCAGCAGCGGCGGCACCTCGCTCACCCCGTCCTTGCCCCGTCCGACGGCGTCCGTCTCCCGGCCGCCGGGGCGCAGCGCGGTACCCGTCAGGCCCAGCGGCGTCAGCACCCGCGACGTCAGCAGGTCCTCCCACGGGGTGCCCATGGCCGCTGCGAGGGTGTGACCGAGCACGGAGACGCCGAAGTTGGAGTAGCGCCAGCGCGTGCCCGGACGGTGCCGCGGCCTGCTCCGCAGGAAGGCGTCCACCACCCGGTCGCCCGAGTACCCGGCGTAGGGGTTCGCCGACCAGTTCCGCAGCGCCTGCGGATAGAAGTCGGCGGGCAGCGGAGGCAGCCCGGACGTGTGCGTGATCAGGTGCAGCAGCGTCACCGGGTGCCGTCCGACGGGCCGCCCGGGGTCCAGATGCACGACGGCCGGATCGCCCAGGCTCAGCTGCCCCCGCCCCGCGCGCGGCAGCCCGTCCGTGTCGCTCCCGCCCCCGCCCCCGCCCCCGCACCCCGTCAGCGCCGCGAGCAGCAGCCCCGCGTAGGTCTTGGAGGCCGAGCCGATCTCGTAGCGCAGCAGTTCACGGGGGACGGTCGGGGGAGGGGCCGTGCCGCCGCAGCGCACGGTGCGGTGCCCGTCGACGGAGACCGCCACGACGACATCGGGCGCGTCGATGGCCCGTACGGTCTCGTCGACGGCCGCTTCGAGCCGGTCGCGCGGCGTGCCCCCACCGCGCGGCGCGCTCCCGGCAGGCGGCGCGGGCGCCGCCGTCAGAGCGCCCTCGCCGCAGCTCACACGGGGCTCCCCGCCAGCGCGGACATCGAGCGGGAGGTGGCCAGCGTGGAGGCGAACGCCGCGACGAGGGTCGGGTGGTAGACGAGGTCGAAGACGTCGTCCCGCTCGCCCTCGGGCATCTCGCCGATCGCGGGCATGGCACCGTCCTGGCCCTGCGCTGCGGCGAATCCCTCCCAGGCCCGCTCGTCCAGGGTGGGCTCGGGCAGACAGGCGTCCACGACGAGGAGTTCGCCGAGCAGGTCCCAGCGCCGCAGGTCCAGCCAGTCGTCGATCCACACGGGCAGCCACGTCGCGAGGTAGTCGGCGATGCGTGGCGGCAGCCCCTCCGGGTTCTCGCCCCAGTCGGTGAGGTGGAAGACGGTGTGCGTGATGTCGTAGCCGATGTGGCCCTCGACCGTCCACGGCTCGGGTGTACGGGCCAGCCAGGTGCGGGACATGGCCTCCTCGACGGGCACACTGGGCTCCAGCCCGAGGCGCCGCTCGAAGGTGGAGAGGCCCAGCCGCCGCACGGGCGTCACCTCGAACGCCGCCCAGCTCTCCAGCCGCCGGTTCAGCCGCACGGCCCGCTCCAGCTCGGGCTCGGAGTAGCCCAGCTCCTTGAACGGGAAGTAGGTGTCGAACGGCACGGCGGAGATGGGTTCTGTCCGCTGTCCCTCGACGAGCATGCGTCCGCCGTCCAGCACCTCCCGCCAGGCGTGGTCGAGCAGCTTGCGCGCGAGGGACGCCTGCTGGGAGCCCGCGACCCCCTCGCGGAAGAGCACCTTGCTGATCAGCGCGAGTTCGCCGACGGGCTTGAAGCGGTCCAGGAACCCGACGTCCGGGTCCGCGTCGGGTTCGAGCCGGAAGCCGTCCCGGTTGGCGTAGAGCCACTCCATGGCGCGTGCGCCCACCTCGTGGATGAGCCGGGTGCTGGTCATGTGTGCCCTCCGTTCCCCACGCGTACCGCGTCCGCCGCCTCTTCGCCGCGGTCGTGGCCGAGGTCACCGTGGTCGTGCGCGAGGGTGAGGACCGCGGCGAAGGCGGCCATCAGCGTCGAGTGGTAGCAGTCGAGGAAGTTCCGTTCCACGTCCCGCCCCTGGCTGCCACGGCTGCCGGGCCCCACCTCGGGCAGGGCGCCCGAACCGTCCTGGGCCGCCGCGAGCGCGGCCCATGCCGCGCGCACCGCGTCGTCCGTGGCGGCGCGCCGCGGGTCGGGGAGGCTCGCGGCGACCGCGAGCAGCTCGCTCGTCAGGTCCCACTGCTCGTCCTCCACACAGGTGTCCAGCCAGGAAGGCAGCCATGTGGCGAGGTAGTCCTCGATGTCGGGCGGCACCGCGTGCGGGGTGTTGCCCCAGTCGGTGAGGTGGAAGACGACGTGCGTCAGCGTGTAGCCCGAGGCGCACTCGAAGGTCCACGGCTCGGGCAGGCCTCCGAGCCAGGTGCGGCGCAGCGCTTCCCTGGGCGAGTCGTGCGGTGGCAGGCCGATGCGGCGCTCCGAGTTGAGTACGCCGAGGCGCCGGTTCGGCTGCTGCTCGGTCAGGGCCCAGGCGCGGGTGCGCGCCACGGTCCGCGCGAAGTCCTCGGCCGGAGCGTGCCGGAGACCGCCCCCGGCGAAGGCCGCGTAGATCTCCAGCGGGTAGGTCGCAGCGGGCTCGGAGCGGAACAGGTCGAGGAAGAGCGCGCCCTCGCCCGTCTCCCGCCACGCGAACTCCACCAGCTCCGCCGCGCGCAGATGGTGGGGGTCGTCAGGTCCGGTGTGCTGCCGCATCGAGGTGCACATCTGGGCGAGTTCACCGAGCGGCTTGAGCGTCCGGTCGACGCTGGTGTCAGGGGCCAGGACATCGTCGGGCAGGCGGAAGCGGTCACGGTTCCCGTGCAGCCAGTCCAGTGCCGCGCGGGCCACATCCCGCGCGCCGCCGTCCACGGTGCGCTGCTCCGCCGTCACGAGCGGTCTCCGCCCCGCATGAGCTGGGCCGCCTGCACATGCAGTGCCACTCGTGGGTCCGTGCCTCCCATATGGAGGACGAATTCGAGCCCGCTGTCCAGGCCGAGGGTGGCGGGCACCCCGTCGAGCACCGCCAGCCAGCGTCCCGCACCGGCCGCCTGGAGCCAGTCGCGGCGCCTGACGGCGCGCACGAAGCCCCGTGCCACGTCGACCGGACGCTCACCGGCGGCCCGCGCCACCCCCGAGTCGACGGAGGGCACGGCCAGGGCGCTCAGCACGGCGAGGTGATGCGTGAGCTGCTGCCACGGTGTGTCCCGCAGCCACGACGCGTCGGGCTCGTCGGAAGCGTCCATCGCGTCGTGCGCCGCCGTGTCCGCCCGTACCGGCGCCGACGGGAGGCCGGCGGAGACGGCCCCGTCGAGGGAGCGCAGCGTCCGCCGCATGGCCCAGTGGCTCCACGCCGTCGCGGCGGAGGCGTCGGCTCCCGGCGGGAAGGCGCGCACGGCCTGCTGGAAGACGGCGAGGTCGTCCTGCTGGGGAGGAAGCCGGAGCATGGTGCTGGGCAGCAGCACATCCGCTCCCAGTACGCGTACCGCCGCGATGCCCACGTCGTCGTTCTCGCCGATGCCGGCCGTCGTCCGGACCACAGAGGAGTGGTCCCCGCCCCTGAGGGCGGAGACCACCTCCGAAGCAAGGTCCAGCACTGCGCCCGCCAAAGGGGAGGTAGCGCTTGACTGCTCCATCTATAACCCCGTTCAGCCCTTCTTCGGCCGCGGAGTGGGCGGCGAAAGCAGCAGGTGGCCGCCTCCGGACGCGAGGGCCAGTCCGGCGCACTTGCGGGAGTCGCGGAAGACGCCGTCCGCCTCGATCGGGTTCAGAGCAGCCTCGATGTCTGTGTCCAGTCCCGTGGTCCTGGTCTCGGGCTCAGTGGAAAACATGACACCATCCCCTCATTGGGAAGCGTGGTTTCGCTTACGCCAACCATTGGAGCGTAGAACCACAAGGCTCGCAATTTGGACCATAAGCGTGAAGTCGTGCAATTTTCATAGAATGCACAAACTCCGCTTTCCGGGCTTCCAATGACGCGGAATCCAGGGCGAGTTGGCGTGCCGGACGACGGCGGTACCGCTCGTCCGGGGGCCGGAAATTTCTTTTCCGGGCGACTCCGTCGCGAGGCGTGCTGCCGGTCGGGTGGCGCGGAACCCGGACGGTCTACGTGCGCTCCGACGCCGCCCGCGCGACGGCCCCCCGGCCCCCGGCCGCACCCCTGGGACCCGCCGTCACCGTCACCGCACCGGCCGGTGGCCCCTCGGCCCAGCGGTCTCGGCGAGGAATTTGGCGAGTTCGCTGATCTGATTCCTGGGAAAGTGCAGCAGCGCGTTGGGGGAGAGATCCACGGAGGACTCGTCACAGAGAAGGGGGACGTTTTTTCGCCAGGAACCCGCACGCCAGGGCGTGCGGACACGCTGGTGGAAGGTCTCCGTCGTCAGCAGCAGCGTAATGAGGCGGCGGGCGTCGGGAACCGGCATTTTGAGGAGCGCGTAGCCCCGGTGGAATGCGATGAAGCCGTCCCCTCCATAGCGGGAAGGGGCCTTCCTGGCCGCGCGCAGAGCGGCCGTGGCCTCGCCGACGTCCTGGCAGCAGGCGGTGGTGCCGTATCCCATCTGCCACAGGGACTGGATGACGGGCACCATCTCCACGTCGATGTCGACCAGCTCTCCGTCGGGTGCCACGAGGCTCTGGGAGGCATGGATCGAGAGGTCGCTGTTCACGGGCAAAACCTCAAATTCAGGGATTCGCGCGATGCCGTGCCCATCGGGCGGCCGCCCCGGCGAGGCGCCGCGTCCAGTCGCGCGCGAGCGCGTCGTCCGCGATGCCGCGCCACAGGCGGGCCTGGGCGGAGGCGAAGAGATCGAGGGCGGGATCGGGGGCCGCGGTCCAGGAGGGGATCTTCGCTGCCCAGCGTTCGGCTTCGTCGGGGGCGTGTCCTTCGGCGGTGAGCCAGACGACCCAGCAGGCCGGGTCGATCCAGGAAGCACCGCGGGTCGGCCAGGCCCAGTCGACCACGCGCGCGACGGAGTCCCGCACGATCACGTTGGTGGGGTTCCAGTCGGTGTGCAGCAGCGCGTCGCCGTCGAAGAGGGCGGCGTCGGCCGGATCGTCGAGGTAGGCGGCCCAGCGTGCCGTGGCCCGCTTGACCTCGATGTCCGGACAGCGGAGGCGGCCCAGCGCGGTGAGCGCCTCAACGGCGAGGGGGATGTCGGCCGAACCGGGGGAGAAGTCCGCCGTCGGTCCTGACAGGTGCTCGAAGCCGAGCAGACTCCAGCCCGCCCGCTCCAGGTGCCACAGCAGCCAGGGCGCGACGGGCTGTACGTACGGACCGACGGCGGCCTCGCGCCGCTGCGTCCACACGCGGGGGTGACCGGAGGGGAGGCCCTTGACGAACACCCGGCCGCCCGAAGCGAGCAGCAGGGAGGCGGCCACCGCGCTGTTGGCGCCGGTCCCGGCGGACTCGGCCCCGAGGACGGGGCCGGTGCGCTCCAGGACGGCGTCGCGCACGGGGTGGGGGAGGTCCTCCCAGCGCTTCCTCTTGGTCACCACGCGGGGAGTCTATGAGTGCGTGGGGGCCCGCAGGGGCCGCTCACCCAGGAGAGAGCGGCCCCGGTCAGGGCTGCCTCAGTAGGGGTTGTCCTCCCCGCAGCTCAGCATGACCTCGGTGCTGACCAGCACATCGAGGTCGGGAACGATCTCGATCTCCTCCTCGTCGGACGGTCGGCGCGGTTGGATCTCCACCCATACGGGTGATACCCCGGTCCCGCTTGCGGGAGGCGGCACCGGGTTCTCCACGGGCGTGAGTGACACGAGGGGTTACGTCCTCTCTTCGGTGTGCTCGCAGTAGGCGCGCAGGGGCGCCCCGGACCGGCGGAAGAGGGCCGCCAGCGGCATGCAGGTGCCGCACGAGCCGCTGAGCGCGCAGCCGGCGCAGCCGCCCTGCCGCCGCAGCAGGCCGTCCGCGATGCCTCCCAGCCGGGAGAGCCCGTCGACGCCGTCGTCCAGCAGCGGGACCTTCTTGTCGCGCGCCACCTTGCAGATGCTGGCCAGCCCGTGCGGATCGACGTGCAGCGACGTGTGCCCCGCGTCGCATCCTGTGAAGGGCGCCCGTTTCTCCCGTCGTACGGCGGACTGGGAGAGCAGGGTCTCGGCGCCGCCGTAGATGGTCGGGGAGATGCTGCTGTACTCGCGCGAGCGGGCCCCGTACCGCCGTGCGAGGGCGTGCATCTCCGCCGCCTCGTGGGCGTTCTCACGGGTGACGACGACGCTCAGCTCCACCGGCAGCCCGGCTTCGCGGGCCGCTTCGAGTCCGCGTCTGAAGGACTTCCACGCGCCGCGCCGCCTCGTCAGCCCGTCGAACGTGGCCTCCTGGGCGCCGTAGACGCTCAGGGTCAGCCGGTACGGGGGCCGTTCGGTGAGCAGCGTGAGCAGCGCCGGGTCGTGGAGGCGGGATCCGTTGGTGAGGACTTCGAGCATCATGCCCAGGTCGTAGGCGAGCGCGTACACCTGGGGGAAGTGGGGGTCGATGGTGGGCTCACCACCGGTCAGTTGCAACCACACCACTCCGGCGTCCCGCAGAAGGCGCAGAAGCCTGGCGCGTTCGGGCCAGGGAAGGCCGGAGAATTCCTTCTCGCCGAGATAACAGTGACGGCAGCCGAAGTTGCAGCCCAAATTCAGCTCGTAGGACGCGCGTCCGTAGGCGAAGCGTGAGGGGCTGCGCACGAGCACCGCTTCCGGTGGGGCGAGAGCGGCCGTTTCGATGCCCCACTGCTGATGTGCGGGGCGATGGAGCCACGTGGGCACCGCCTCTCCGGCCCCGGCACACCGTTGGAGTTCGGCGAAGCGGCGGGCGGGGATTCTCAGCCCCCGCCTGCTGCCGGGGCGGAGAACGAAATACTCGTCCAGGAACGGTGCGGCGATCAGTTGGTGCACTCCATCCCTCCAGGGGCGGTCGGTTGCGGTCTGAAGTGGGGGCGAGCCCGGTCCGCCGTCGTGGCCATCCGCCGACCCGCCCGTGCGCGGTCGGGGAAGGGGCCTTCCCGCGCGGCTCCCGCGAGCACCCTCAACAAGTCCCACACGTGGGCCACATCAACCACGGAATCGGGGACGAGCGTGGCGCGGGGCATACCGAACATCCGTGTGCACCCGCGCGCGCCGGTGTTCTCCTTGCCGTTTGCGCGGGCGGCCCCCTTCGTCCCGCGACGGACTGCCCGGCGGGTGCGCGGCGTCGGCGCTTCCCGTGCCGACGGACGGGGCGGGAAACGGCGGGAAGCCCCGGAAAACCGTGCTCGTGGCGGACGGGGCGGTCTTGGGCGAGAAGTTTTTCGAGTGGAATCCTCCCCGACGGGGGAGGCTCCAGGGGATCGTGAAGCTATCGAAACTCTCTGGAATTGACGTGTGATCGGACTTTCGGCGATGATGTGTCGCCATACGGAACTTTGTGGAGGCACTGCATGGCTCAGAAGGTCATCACCATCGTTACTGACGACCTCACAGGCAAGGAGAGTGAGGACGCTCAGACCCACACCTTCGCCGTGAACGGCGTCGTGTATGAAATCGACCTCGCGTCGGACTCCTATGACAAGTTCATGGATGTCTTGCAGCCCTTCATCAAGGCCGGGCGGAAGCAGAAGCGGGGCCGCGGCACCACCGCCACCGCTTCCAAGAGGACGGTGCCGAGCCAGGACACCGCCAAGATCCGTGAATGGGCCAGGGAGCAGGGCTACGAGGTCAATGAGCGGGGTCGCATCCCGGCCAATATCCAGGACGCCTACGCTCAGGCACACTGAACCGCGCGAAAGAGGGCCCCGCATTTCGCGGGGCCCTCTGCTGTGTCCGTCAGCTGCGTCTGTCCGCTGTGCCGGTGATATGTGAGGCGCCCGGCATCCCGGGCGCCTCATGAGCGGCCTCCCTCACTCACCCCTCGTGATTCTCGGCCGCCTTGGGTGTGACGATGCATTCTCCTTTTGGTCGTATTTGAGAAGTTTCACGGTTTCCTGTGCCGGGTATCACCCGCTGCCGTCACCTCGCTTTGACGCGCAGGAACGTGACGGAATTGGCGGGGAATGTATGGGTGAAGGTGTTGCCGATCCCGTCGAGCGTCGAGGTGCGCGGCTGGATCGGACGTGAGGTCTCCGTGTTGACCGCGTCCGGGTCGCCCTGGAGCGTCGTCAGCCGCGCGGTGCCGCCGACCTGCGCCTTCTCGCCGAAGTCGACGCGGGTGCGCGCGGGGGAGTCCTGCGCGTTGACGACCTTCACCACCAGCTCGCCCGTGGCCTTGTCGCGGGTCACCACCTGACGGAACGGCTCGGCGGGCTTGTCGTCGGTGAAGGAGCCCCACTTCTCCCCGTCCAGGAACAGCGTCACCTGGCGCCCGCGCACCTCGACGCGCAGATCGTAGGCGCGGCCCGTCTCGATCTTCGTGTCGTCCTCGGTCATGGTCTGCTTGGCGCCGTCGGTGGTCTTCTCCACCGCCGAGCGCGTGTTGCCCCAGCCGCCGAGGTTCCACCAGTAGTGGTTGCCCGTGTCCTTGACGCCGAACGCGAGCAGGAAGCCCTCGCTGCCGGAGCGCTTGGTGGCCTTCGCGTGCAGGTCGTAGTCGTGCCACCCGGTGTCGCCCGCGGTCACGAGCGTGTTCTCGGCGGCGGCGTCGGACTGCACGTACGCGCCGTCCTCGACCGCCCACGCGCCCTTGTCCGTGGCCTTGGTCCAGCGCGAGGCGTCGCCCGAGAAGTCGTCGCTGAACAGCGTCCCGCCGTCGGGCGAGGTGACCTTCACATCGTCGTAGGCGGCGCTGGTGGCCCAGGTGGACAGGCCGACGGCGCCGGTGATCGGCCCGCTGGTGGCGGGGGTGGCGGAAGCGCGGCTCGGGACGACCTCGTCACCGACGTTGTTCATGAAGAGCTTCTGCACCTCGTAGCTGGTCGAGCCCCACGACTTCTCATTGTTGAACCAGATCATGTCAGGGCGCCACTGCGTCGCGTCCTCATGGGCGAGGAGCGGCGCGTAGGAAGCCATGGAGACGACGTCCGCGTTGCGTTCCAGGCCCGTGATGTAGGCGGCCTCGGCGAGGGAGTTGGCGAAGCGGTTGTCCTGGGACGCGTATTCGCCGAGGAAGACCTTGGGGCCCTCGCGGTCGTAGGAGTCGTAGCGGTCGTTGTTCTCCAGGAACCACGCCGGGCTGTTGTAGTAGTGCTCGTCGACCATGTCGACATCGGCCTGCCTGTTGAGTTCCCAGGCGCGGTCGAAGGTGGTGCCGCTGTCATCGGGGCCCGAGTTGCTGATGACGGTCACATCGGGGTATTCCGCCTCGATCGCCTCGCGGAACTCGGTGAAGCGTGCGAAGAACTCGTCGGGCAGATTCTCCTCGTTGCCCACTTCGAGCCGGGTGAGACCGAAGGGCTTCGGATGTCCCATCCGCGCCCGCTTAGCGCCCCATTCCGAGGAGACCGGACCATTGGCGAACTCGATGAGGTCCAGGGTGTCCTGGATGTGCCGCCGCAGCAGTGCCTCGTCCTCGGTCGCCTTGTTCTGGCCGCAGCCCGTGACGAGGGCGGGTACGACGGGTACCGGCATCGCGCCGATGTCCTCGGCGAACTGGAAGTACTCGAAGTAGCCGATGCCGTAGGACTGGTTGTAGCCCCAGAAGTTCGCGTTCGTTGCCCGTTCCTCGACGGGTCCGATGGTGTCCTTCCACTGGTAAGAGCGCCGACGTTCGTAGCCGGGCCCCTCGTACGCCTCATGGCTTCCCGTGTTCACGAGACAGCCGCCGGGGAAGCGCAGAAATCCGGGATCGAGCGCGGCTATCTTCTCCGCGAGATCCGCGCGCATCCCGTTCGTCCTGCCCTTGTAGGTGTCGCGCGGAAAGAGCGAGACCATGTCGAGGCGCACCGTTCCCGCGCCGCCCGCCAGTACCGCGAGCCGCGCCGACGTGTCGGTGGTCCGCGCGGTCAGCGTCCCCGTGTACTTGGTCCAGCGGTCCCCGCGCACCGTGGCGCGCAGCGGGGTGCTGACGGCCGTGTCGCCGTCCTTGCTCCGCAGGCCGACGGTCAGCGGCGTGCCCCGCTTCTGGTCGGTGCGCGCCCACACGGAGAAGTCGTACTTCTTGCCCGCGCGCACGGACATGCCCGTGGTGTAGCCGGAGTTGACGACCCCGTACCCGCTGCCGGGGCCCTCGCCGTTGCCGTCGAGATCGAGACGCAGATACTGGCGGTTGCGCTCGTTCAGCCGGCCGCCGTCGTCGACGACCTCCAGCGCGCCGCCCGCACCGCCCTCGGCGGCCGTGTCCCAGGAGGTAAGCGGCGTGTACGAGGCGTTGTCGGCGGGGCCGTACTCGAAGGACCTGTTCTGCACCAGCTCGGCGTACAGGCCGCCGTCGGCGGCGCGGTTGATGTCCTCGTAGAAGACGCCGTGCATGGTGTCCTCGATGGCCGGTCCCTTCGCGCCGGTGTCGATGCTGAGCGAGTAGTCGGTGGGCTCGGGGGCCGGGTCGCCCTGGGCCGCGGTGGGCAGGGCGAGCGCGCAGGAGAGCAGGACGACGGGGACGAATCTGAGCTTCCACCGTTGGCGTGGCAGTTGTGGCATGGATGCCTCCAGGAGGCCAGGGGGCCAGGGGTCGGACGCGAGGTGCGGGTGAGCGTGTGTACGGTATTTCGAACGTCGGTCGTGAACTCGAACGGCAACATAGGCAGAAGGTGATGACGCGTCAACGCTTTGCGCAGCCTCCACGCGGCGCCCTCGCGTCGCGGCGTCGTCCTTAGACTGGGGCACCGGCCATGACCAGGCACGGGGCACGAGGGGCGAGGGCGGTTGCCCCGGCGAAGGGGAGAGCGAGCGTGACGGAAGACGGCGACGGCTTTGCGGATCCGCCGGCAGCGGTACTGGCCGAGGCCGCCGCGACCTTCGGGCTGCTGGCCTCCTCCGCGCGGCTGCACATCGTATGGGCGCTGGCACAGGGGGAGAGCGATGTCAGCGGGCTCGCCGAGCGGGTGGGCGGCGCGCTGCCCGCGGTGAGCCAGCACCTGGCCAAGCTGAAGCTGGCAGGTCTGGTGCGCTCGCGCCGCGAGGGGCGTCGCGTGGTCTATCTCGTCGACGATCCCGACGTCGTCAGCGTCGTCCAGTTGCTGGTCGGACGGCTGGCCCAGCGGTCCCAGGGGGCCCAGGGAATCCAGGGGACCCAGGGGGCCGTGACACCGCCGGGATCCGTGCGTGACATGGGGGCCTGAACCGCCCGGGGGACGCGCGGGGCCCGGACGGCGAACGGGCGCGCTGACCCCCGTGGCGGAAGCGGTGGACACCGAAGCGGCCGAAGCGGATGCGCCAGATGCGGAAGCGGCGGACGCACGCGAGACGCGCGGCCCGCGCGACGTACGCGTGGCCTCCTGCGCCGACGCCGAACACCTCACCACCCTGGAGATCCTGCGCGCGCTGGACGCCGGACCGAGAGGGCTGTCGGAGGACGAGGCGGCGGAGCGGCTGCGCCGGTACGGGGAGAACGTCCTGCCGGGGTCGCACACCGCCTCCTGGGCTCGGCGTTTCGTGGGAGGTCTCCGCGACCCGTTCACGACCGTGCTGCTCGCGCTGGGCCTGGTCTCCGCCGCCGTGGCCTCGTGGGGCACCGCGTGTGTGATCACGCTGCTGGTCGCGGTGAGCTGCGCGCTGCGCTCCACGGGGGAGCACCGCGCCGGCCGGGCCATGGCCGGGCTGCGTGAACTCGTCGCCGCGACGGCGACCGTGCGACGGCGCGTTGCGGACGGCTCCCACCTCGCCCGCCCCGCCCGCTCCGTCGCCAGGGAGCTGCCGGTCGGCGAACTCGTCCCCGGCGACGTGATCCAGCTCGGGCCAGGCGAGCTGGTGCCGGCCGACGCGCTCGTCCTGCGTGCCACGGGGCTGACGGTTCATCAGTCGGCGCTCTCGGGCGAGTCGGCGCCGGTCCCGAAGCACTCCGCCGACGGGCCGGGGGACGGGCCCGTTGACGGAGCGGGGGACGGAACCGGTGCCCCTGGCCTCTTCGCGCAGCCGCGCTTCCTCTTCCAGGGCAGCAGCGTGACCTCGGGCAGCGCGACCGCTGTCGTCATCGCCACCGGACGGCACACCCGGTTCGCCGGTGCCTACCGCGAGCCCGAACGGCGCGGCCCCAGCGCCTTCGACCGTACGGTGAACGGCGTCTGCTGGACCCTCATCCGGTTCATGCTGCTGACCCCGCCCCTCGTGCTGATGGCCAACGCGGCGCTGCGCGGACGCGGACTGGAGACGCTGCCCTTCGCGGTCGCCGTGGCCGTGGGGCTCACCCCCGAGATGCTGCCGGTCGTCGTGACCACGGCGCTCGCGCGCGGCTCCGCGCTGCTCGCGCGGGGCAGCGGGATCATCGTGCGACGGCTGCCCGCGCTGCACGACCTCGGCGCCATGGACGTCCTGTGCGTCGACAAGACGGGGACGCTCACCCAGGACCGCCCCGTGCTGGACCGCTCGCTCGACGCCGAGGGGCGCCCGGACCCGCTCGTCGCCCACTGGGCCGCGCTCAACAGCTTCTGGACCCTTCAGCTCGCCGACCTCCCCACCCCGGACGCGCTGGACGACGCGCTGCTGGAGGGTGTGGCCGCGCTCGACCCCGAGGAGGGGGGAGGCGAGCTGTGGGAGCGCGAGGGCGTGGCCGCGCTCCCCTTCGACTCCGTGCGCCGCCTCTCCTGCGCGGTCGTGTGCGGACCCGACGGCGACGGCGACGGCGCGACGCACACGCTGGTCGTCAAGGGTGCCGTCGAAGAGGTGCTGGCGCGCTGCGACCACGTACGGGACGGCCACGAGCCGGACGCCGAAGCGCCCGCCCCCGTCGCGGCGGCGACCCGTACTCTCGACGACGCGGCGCGCGGGGAACTGCGTGCACGTGCCGCCGCGCTGGCCGCTTCGGGGCTGCGGCTGCTGGCGGTCGCGGTCGCGGAACGGCCCGCGCGCCCCGGCCCGTACACCCCGGCCGACGAGCGCGGCCTCACCTTCCTCGGGTTCGTCGCCCTGCGCGATGCTGTCGTCTCCTCGGCGGCCGACGCGCTCGCCGACCTCGCCCGCCGGGGCGTCGCCGTCAAGGTGCTGACCGGCGACCACCCCGGCACGGCGGCCCGCGTCTGCCGTGAGCTGGGCCTGGACCCGGAGCGGCCGGGCGCCGTGGTCACCGCCGACAGGATCGACGGGCTCACCGACACCGCACTCGCCTCGCTGGCCGCCGATGCCACGGTGTTCGCGCGCTGCACGCCCGAGCACAAGGCACGCGTCGTGGCCGCGCTGCGCGCGCACTGCCACACCACGGGGTTCCTCGGCGACGGGGTGAACGACCTGCCCGCGCTGCACGCCGCCGACGTCGGCATCTGCCCGCGCGGCTCGGCCGACGTGACGCGCGAGACCGCCGACGTGGTGCTCGCGGAGAAGGACCTCACCGCCATCGACCAGGCCGTCCTCGCGGGACGCGCGGCCGGGACCAACATCACCGGCTATCTGCGCGTGACGCTCTCCTCCAACCTCGGCAACGTCCTCGCCATGCTCGGCGCGGGGCTGCTGCTGCCCTTCCTGCCCATGCTCCCGGCGCAGGTCCTGGTACAGAACCTCTGCTTCGACGCCGCCCAGTTGGCCTTCGCCTTCGACCGGCCGGCCGCCGAGAGCCTGCGGCATCCCGTGCGGCTGAGGCCTCGCGCCCTCCTCCGCTTCCTCACCGGATTCGGCCTGCTCAACGCGGCGGCCGACCTCGCCACGTTCGGCGTCCTCGCGTTCTCCCTGGGCGGTGGGGAGCTGGCGGGCGACGAGGCGGGCTTCCACTCCGGCTGGTTCACCGAGAACCTCCTCACCCAGGCGCTGGTGATGCTCCTCCTGCGCACCTGCCGCCCCGGTGCGGGAAGCGGTGCCGGTGCCGGTGCCGGGGCCCGGGTCCGGCTCCGGGTGGCGGGACCGCTCCGGCCGGCCACGGCGGGGCTCGCCGTGGTCGGGCTGCTGTTCCCGCTGACCCCGCCCGCCGCTGCGCTGGGCCTGACCGCGCTGCCGCTCTCGTACTACCTGCTGCTCGTCCCCGTCCTCGCGCTGTACGCGCTGGCCCTCACGGTGGCCAGGCGTCGCTACGACCGCCGGAACCCGGTTGATATGGTTGCGCAAACAGGCAACTAAGGTCGAGGAGAGGGAGAGCGGGCATGCTGCGCAACGGGCTGGAGCCCTGGCATCTGCTGATCGTGGCCGTGGTGGTGATCGTGCTGTTCGGCTCCAAGAAGCTGCCGGACGCGGCGCGTTCGCTGGGCAAGTCGATGCGGATCCTCAAGAGCGAGGCCAAGGCGATGAAGGTGGAGGGCGAGCCGTCGCAAGGGTCGCAGGGATCGCAGGGATCGCACGGGGAGGGCGGCGCGGTGCGCGAGATGTCCGAGGCGCACGGGGGCGGGTCGGGCAACTCCCGCTGAGGTCCGGCCCCCTGGGTCGCGGGACGGCGCCGCCGCGGGCTCTCTCCAATTTCTACAGTGCTGTAGATTCAGCCGTCCGGCCTACCGAGTCCAGGAGGGGATCGTGGGGATCGCGCGAACGCGTGACAAGGGGGTACGGCTCCAGTCGAAGGACAGGGCGGACTACGAGCGCGTGCTGCACCAGGCGATGAGCACCGCGCGGATACGTGACGCGCTGCTCGGCTCCTCCGGCGGCATCGACGCCGCCGGGCTGCGGGAGCGGGCGCGCCGTGAGTCGGGCCGCGTCATGGTGGGGGCCGAGGCGGAGTACCGCGCGTACGTCGCCCTGCGCACCAAGGAGTCCCGCGCGGGCGACGCCGTCCGCCGTGCCAGGAGCGGTGGCCTGCGGAGGCGCGGACTGCTGTCCGCGCTCGCGGTCATGGCGCCCGTCATCGCCGGGTCGGCGGCCGTGATCTTCCTGCTGCTGGGGTACGCGCTGGAGCTGGCGGGAGTGCAGCGCGACCTCGCCGAATCCCTGGTCCTGACGGGGTGGGCGGGCGCCGGGCTGGCCGCCCTCACCGCGGCGCTCGGCATCCTCTGGCTGCTCGTCACCGTCGCGCGCCACCGCGCCTCGCCACCGCACGGGCACACCGGTGCGCGGCGCACGGAGGCGGAGCGGGCCCGCGAGGCGTGGCGGGAGGCGCTGCTGGAGCACGGCATGCTGCCCTTCCTCGCCCGCGCGCTGCGGGAGGCGGACGGGGTGGACGGGACGGACGAGGCCGACGGGACGGACGCCGCGTCCGGACGGCGTGGCTCGACGCCCGGCTACAGCAGCCCCGACTACTCGGGACCCGACTACACCGGGCCCGACTACACGAGCCCCCGGAAGGGTTCGTGACCGCGCAGTTTCTACAATCGCGTAGAAGATCAACTCACGTGCGAAAGAGAGCGACACCCTCATGGGCATCATCAGCTGGATCATCCTCGGCCTCATCGCCGGGGCCATAGCCAAGATCCTCCTCCCCGGGCGCGACCCGGGCGGCATGATCGGCACCACGCTCATCGGCATCGCCGGAGCCTTCATCGGCGGCTGGCTCTCCTCCACCTTCCTCGACCGGCCGGTGGAGAAGCAGTTCTTCGACCTGGCGACCTGGGTGGCGGCGATCGCGGGCTCGCTCGTCCTGCTCGTCCTCTACCGCGTCCTGTTCGGCAGCAAGTCCCGCAACTGAGGACGGCCGGGTCCCGCGACCGAGGGCAGCGCGGGGCCCGAAAAACGGGGCGGGAGCGGCCGACACTCCCGGTATTCGTTGATCTGCGTGTTCCACGGGTCCGACCCACGAAAATGCACTCCGGAACAAGCAGTTCAATGAGAGGGCCAGGCCGCTCCGCCTTGCTTCACGGTGCGGCCGTTCCGTCGAGGGGCGCTCTCTGTCGAGCCGGGACGATAAGAGAGCGACTGGACGCGAATGACCTCGCTGGACGTGACGCCGGAAACCCTGCCCGAGGGCAGTGAGAAGAGAGCCACCAGAAAACGCCGCCGGGGCGCGGCCGTCATCGACTGGCTCACCACCACCGATCACAAGAAGATCGGTTCGCTCTATCTGTGCACGTCGTTCACGTTCTTCTGCCTCGGCGGCATCATGGCGCTCTTCATGCGCGCCGAGCTGGCCCGCCCCGGTATGCAGATCCTTTCGGACGAACAGTTCAACCAGGCGTTCACGATGCACGGCACCGTCATGCTGCTGATGTTCGCCACCCCGCTCTTCATCGGATTCACGAACTGGATCATGCCGCTTCAGATCGGCTCGCCCGATGTGGCCTTTCCGCGGCTGAACATGTTCTCCTACTGGCTGTTCCTCTTCGGATCCATCATCGTCATGAGCGGCTTCCTCACCCCGCAGGGAGCCGCCGACTTCGGCTGGTTCGCCTACTCGCCGCTCTCCGACGAGGTCCGCTCGCCGGGCATCGGCGGCGACCTGTGGATCATGGGCCTGGCCCTCTCCGGCTTCGGCACCATCCTGGGGTCTGTCAACTTCATCACCACCATCATCTGCATGCGCGCGCCCGGTATGACGATGTTCCGGCTGCCGATCTTCACCTGGAACGCGCTGCTCACGTCCGTCCTGGTGCTGTTCGCCTTCCCGGTGCTCGCCGCCGCGCTCCTGGCCCTGGAGGCGGACCGCAAGTTCGGGGCGCACGTCTTCGACGCGGACAACGGGGGAGCGCTGCTGTGGCAGCACCTCTTCTGGTTCTTCGGCCATCCGGAGGTCTACATCATCGCGCTGCCGTTCTTCGGCATCGCCAGTGAGACCCTGCCGGTGTTCAGCCGTAAGCCCATCTTCGGCTACATCGGGCTCGTCGCGGCGACGATCGCCATCGCGGGCCTTTCCGTGACGGTGTGGGCGCACCACATGTTCGTCACGGGCGGGGTACTGCTGCCGTTCTTCTCGTTCATGACCTTCCTCATCGCGGTGCCGACCGGTGTGAAGTTCTTCAACTGGATCGGCACGATGTGGAAGGGATCTCTTTCCTTCGAGACGCCGATGCTGTGGACGATCGGCTTTCTGGTCACATTCCTCTTCGGCGGTCTGACGGGCGTCATCCTGGCCTCGCCGCCGATGGACTTCCACGTCTCCGACTCGTACTTCGTGGTGGCGCACTTCCACTACGTCGTCTTCGGTACCGTCGTCTTCGCGATGTTCGCGGGCTTCCACTTCTGGTGGCCCAAGTTCACCGGGAAGATGCTGGACGAACGGCTCGGGAAAATCACCTTCTGGACGCTGTTCGTCGGCTTCCACGGCACCTTCCTGGTGCAGCACTGGCTGGGCGCCGAGGGCATGCCGCGCCGCTACGCCGACTATCTCGACGCGGACGGCTTCACGGCCCTGAACACCATTTCCAGCATCAGCTCCTTCCTGCTGGGCCTGTCCCTGCTCCCGTTCTTCTACAACGTCTGGAAGACGGCGAAGCACGGCAAGAAGATCGAGGTCGACGACCCGTGGGGCTACGGCCGTTCGCTGGAGTGGGCGACCTCCTGCCCGCCGCCGCGGCACAACTTCGTCACCCTGCCGCGCGTGCGGTCCGAGTCCCCCGCCTTCGACCTGAACCACCCGGCCGTGCTGACCCTGGACGAGGCCGACAACCGCCCCCACGCCTCGGCCACCGTGGCACCGGGCGACAAGCAGGCGCGACGGAGCCAGGAGTGACGGGACAGTGGGAAGCGGCAGGGTTCCGGCCGAGGAGAAGCGTGTGGCAGCCGACGCATCCGACGTGGGACCGGACGAGGACAGCGCCCGTGGCCTCGCCCGACTGGAGGGCTACCTGCTGTGGAGCGCGGAGGTGCGGGAGGCCGGGCGCCGGGCGAGTCTCTTCGCCGACCAGCTCCCCTGGCTGACCACCGCCCAGCGCGAGGAGGTCGAGCGGGTCTACGCCGCAGACCGGCTCGCCCTCTCCCGGGATGTCCTCCTGCGGATCGCGCACCGGGCCACGGAACTGCGCGCGGAGTACAGCGAGCGCTACCGGCGGCTCAGGGCCCGCTGCCTCACCACGGTGGCCCTCGGCTGCGCGGGTGCGCTGACCGTGCTCGCCATGCTGCTCGCGGTGACCCGCCCGGGGTGACGGCCTGGGGCGACCGGTCCGGTCCGGGTCGCCCCGGCGGCGCCCGTACGGCGCCGGGCCGCCCGCGCCCGTACGCCCGTACGCCGGTACACGGCGTCAAGATCATGATGCGGCGCCGCGGAGACCGTCGCAGCCTGGATGCATGGCTGTACCCATCGTCGTCCACCCGGCGCCCCCTGACGGAGGCCGCCGCGTCACCGCCCACGGGCGGTCGCTCGGCGTCGCCTACGGCATGGTCGACCTGATCGAGTTCCTTCGCCAGACCGGGCTCGACATCGCCACCATCGACCTCCACGACGACGAGCTGATCGAGTGGCGTGGTGGCGGACCCGAGGTGTGGGAGTGAGGCAGATGACTGAAGAACGGACCTACCGCGGACCGGCGGTCCTGCTCCTCGACGGTGTCGAGACCGATGTGATGGCCGATCTGACCGCCTACACCTATCACCACAAAGAGGAGTGGAGCGGCCTCCTCAAGGCGGGCAACCCGCTGGAGGACTTCTGCCGCTTCGTCGACCGGCCGACGGTGCTGCGGATCTTCGAGAGCGGCCGTGAGGGCGAGGTGCTGCTGCACGGCTGGGGCAGCAAGCTCATCCGCGCCGAGGGCAGCGGACCGGCCCCCTTCTAGCACCGCCCCCTCCACAGACGGCGCACGGCGCACGGCTCGCGGCTCACCGCTTGCGGGAGGCGGAGGCGTAGGGGACGTCGTCGGGGGCCTCGATGGTGCCGTCCTTGTCGATCTTCGGGAGGCCCTTCTGCGGCTTGGGCAGCAGCGCCTTGCCGGGGTCGACGTCGCCGTCCGCCGTCACTCCGTACAGCGCCTCGTAGATCTCGCGCACGGCCGGGGCCGAGGCGCCGGACCCTGTGCCGCCCTGGGAGATCGTCATCACGATCGTGTACTCGTCCGTGTAGCTCGCGAACCAGGACGTGGTCTGCTTGCCCGCGACCTCGGCCGTACTGGTCTTGGCTCGTACGGGAATCTCGTCCTGAGGCCAGCCCGCCTGCCCGAACCGCCACGCCGCGGTACCGCGGGTGGTCACGCCCTGTAGCGCCTCGTCCATCTGCTTGAGCGTGGCCTTGCTGACGGGCAGCTTGCCGTGGGGCTTGGGCTCGATCTCCTCGGTCTTCTTGCCGTCGGCGCTGACGATGGCCTTGCCGATCGTCGGGTCGTAGAGCGTGCCGCCGTTGGCGATGCCCGCGTAGATCGTCGCCATCTGGATCGGCGTGACGAGGGTGTCGCCCTGGCCGATGGAGTAGTTGACGCTGTCACCGGCGCGCATCTTCATCCCGGAGACGCAGTTCTCCTTGGCGATCCTGTCCGCGTACGACGTGGCGTTCTCGCCCTGCTCGCACCAGGCGTCCTTGTTCGCCTCCCAGTAGTCCTTCTTCCACTTACGGTCCGGGACCCGGCCCGTGACCTCGTTGGGGAGGTCGATGCCGGTCTCCTTGCCCAGGCCGAAGTCGTGGGCCGTCTTGTAGAACCAGTCGTTCGCGTCCTTCTTCGGCTTGTTCCCGCCGTCCTGAAGCCACTGCTTGTACGCGAGGTCGTAGAAGACGGTGTCGCAGGAGACCTCCAGGGCGCGCCCGAGACTGATCGGACCGTAGCCCTTGGACTCGAAGTTCTTGAAGGTCTGGCCGCCCACGTTGTACGAAGCACCGCAGTTGTAGCTGCCGTCGAAGTCGTAGCCCGCCTTCACGGCCGCCGCCGTCGAGATCACCTTGAAGATGGAGCCGGGTGCCGCGAGGCCCTGGATGGAGCGGTTCAGCAGCGGATAGTTGGAGTCCTTCCCCGTCAGCCGCTTGTACTCCGCCTGATCTATGCCGCCGACCCAGGCATTGGGGTCGTATTCGGGGTTGGAGGCCATGGACACGACCCGGCCGGTCTTGTTCTCCATCACCACGGCGGCGCCCGCGTCCGCCTCGTAGTTGCGGCCCGTGTTCTTGTCGTGCTGCTTACGGGCCTCCTTCATCGCCTTGTCCAGCTGCTTCTCGGTGACCGCCTGGATCCGCGAATCAATGCTGGTCACCAGATTCGCGCCAGGCCGGGCCTTGTCACTCTTCGCCCGCCCCATCACCCGCCCCAGGTTGTCCACCTCATACCGCGTCACACCCGAACTGCCCCGCAGATCACCGTCATAACTGCGCTCGATCCCCGA
>NZ_JBSHAO010000048.1:0-65183 GCF_053611545.1 Streptomyces sp. NPDC054796
CGGCGTGAAGCTTTCGTTTTCGGCTTTCCGCCGTCGTTCGTCTCGACCTGCGGGGACACCCCACCGCGTCCCCGTCCCGCCGGTGGCCCACTGCCGCTCCGGGTGGGCCGGGGCCCACCCCCGGCGCGGGACCTGCGGTCCCCACTTCACGGGCTGACCGTCCCGCGCAACTCCCCCGTTTCCTTCCGCAGCCTCGCGAAGCGGAACCGTTCAGAGATGACCGACCGGACGGTACGCTGACGGCCCCACCCCGCCCCGCCCCCCGCCCGCACACCCATCCGCACAGAGGTGGAGGTCGTGATGCACTCAGTCGTAGGGACGCGCGCCCGCTTCCGTCCCCGGCCACCGGCCAAGGAGGAGGCCACTGCCGTGCTGCACCGCTCGGCGCGGCCCCTGCTGGACCGGCTGCCGGAGCTGGCCGACCGTGTGACGGCGCTCATCGAGAAGCACGAGCCCGCGTACCGCGCACCCGCCGTCGACCCGGTCGAACTGCGCCGCGAGGTCCACCAGTCGCTCAGCTACAGCGTCGGCTCGCTCATCAGGCCGCGCGAACTGCGCGAGGACGCGCACCGCTGTTCGCGCCGCATCGGCGCGGCGGGCCCCGCGCGCGGCCTGCCGCTCGACGCCGTGCTGCACGCCTTCCGGCTCGGCGGCGGCGCCGTGTGGCAGGACCTGCTGGAGATCGCGTCGCGCCAGGACCCGCAGAACATGCGGCTGCTCGTCCATGTGGCGGAGGACGTCTGGGAGTTCGTCGACGAGCACTGCACCGTCGTCGCCGACGCCTACCGCGCGGCCGAGCGCGAGCTGTCCTGGCGCCGCGTCAACCGGCTGCGGCTGATGACGGAGGCGCTGCTCCAGGGCAGAACGCGGGTGGCCGACCTGCCCGAGGTGGCAGCGGCGCTCGGGCTGCCCGAGCACGGGCGTTACGCGGTGGCCGCGATCTCGGGGCCGGGGCGTACCGCGTTACGCGCTCTCGCCGACAGACCTGGCCAGGGAACCGGGCGCGGACCGCAGCCGCAACACGGGCCCGCCCCCACCCCCGCCGTCCCCCTTCTCTGGCACCCCGCACCCGGCGGCGAGGGCGACGAGGGCACCGACTTCGTCATCGCGCTCCTGGACGGCCCCGGGCTCGCCGGGCTCGACGGCGACGCGGGCCCCGAGGCGCTGGCCCGCACCCTGCGCGCCCTCCACCCCCGGCCGGGCGGCCACCCCGCCCGCCCTGCCCCCGACCCCCGCGTCACCCCCCTCCGTACCGGCGTCGGCGCGGCGCTCCGTGCCGGCGTCAGCACGCCCGTCGAGGGCCTGGCCGCTGTCGGGGAGGCCAGGGCGCTCGCGGAGACCGCGCTGCGCTCCTGTCCGGCCGACGGCGAGATCACGCTGCTGCACGACAACCTGCCCTCGGCCCTGGTCGTCTCCTCGCCCGAGCTGGCGTCCGTGCTCACCGAGCGTGTCCTGGGGCCCGTTCTGCGCCTGGAGCACACGGACCGCGCGCTGCTCCTGGACACGCTCACGGCCTGGCTGGAGTGCGACGAGTCGGCGCAGCGCGCGGGAGAGCGGCTGAGCTGTCACCGCAACACGGTGCTCAACCGGCTGCGCCGCTACGAGAAGCTGACAGGGCGTTCGCTCAGCAGCCCGCGCGAGACCGTCGAGCTGTCCCTCGCGCTCACGGCCCGGAGGCTGCTGGCGGCAGGTGGCTGAGGTAGCCGTCGAGCAGGGCCTCGCCGAGGGTGGTGCGGCTGTGCAGGACGCGGTTGCCGTGCCTCCGTGAGGCGACGAGTCCCGCCTCGCGGAGCACGGAGGTGTGACGGCTGGCCGTGGACAGCGACAGGCGCAGCGCGATGGCCAGTTCGCTGGTGGTCTTCGGCTGCTCCAGTACCTCCAGCAACTGGGCGCGCGAGGCGCCGATGAGCTGCGAGACGGGCAGTTCCTCCGGCTGCCCCTGCGCCGCAGCGCCGTACCGCGCGTCCCGTCCGTCAGCTTCCGTGCCCGGCCTGCGCGGGGCGCGCGCGAGCCAGCCGGGCGCGGGGGAGAGGGGGTGGACCAGTACGGGCCGCAGGTCCTGGTCGGCGAGCGTGATGGGTGCCCGTACGCAGAAGAAGGACGGGATCAGGGTCAGCGCGCGCCCCTCCAGGCGCAGTTCGCGCGGTACGGGGTAGGGGGCCGCGAGGGCGCCCTCGTCGGGGTGCCAGTTCAGGAGGGACCCGTAGCTGGTCAGCAGTCCGGACGGGCCCTCGGACAGCGCGGCCTCGGCGCGCCGGGAGCGGTCGGCGCTCACCTCGCCCCGGATGGCGGGCAGATACGGCTGGACGGCCACCGCGTAGTAGCGGCGCAGCGCCTCGCCGAGCCGCCGCAGCGCCTCGGGGTCGCCTTCCGCGATGCGCTGGGCCCCGGGCGGCAGGCGGCCCCCGCTGGAGTCGTAGAGCCGGGTCATCTCGGCGCCCATGCGGGCCTTGGGCGTGCTCAGCACCGTGTCGATGCCGGTCTCCAGCGCGGCTTCAGGGCTGCCGGGTACCTCACCTGGCGGAAGGGACTCGGGGGTGAGGAAGTCGGGGAAGTAGACGGCGTGCGGATACAGGCGCATGAGGGACGAGGTCGTGCGGAGCAGTCCTTCGCGGGCGAGCGCCGCCCTGACCTCGTGGCGCCAGGGGTCGAAGGCGAGGGCGGCCTGGCGGTTCTGGAGAAGGTGCAGGCTGAGGGCGATCTCCCACATCGGGTCCGGGGTGTCCGCGAGTCGCAGCCTGTTCAGTTCCGCGCTGCTGAACTCGATGCGCAGCACTCGTGCTCGCCCTCCCTCCACGGTCCCGCTTCGCCCGGGTCTCTCCGCCGTGTCGTCCCACGGTAGGGAAGGAAGAGCGGAATCAGGGGTTCCGTTTGCTTTCTCCACGAAACCGCCGCGATTCGTCCGCGACCGCGCGAGGCTTTCCTTGCGGTGGCGGAGCCGTCCTCGGGGGAGGCGGTTCTCGCCACCCCTTCTCTGTGCCCCCTCTCTGTGCCCCTCCGCCGTGTCCCCGTCGCAGCACCCCCTTCTTCGCGCCCCGTCTCCGCGCCTCACCCGCCGCGCCGTTCTTTTTCGCGCCTCGCCGCTCGCGCACGGGTACTTCCCCGCCCTCCTCCTGGCCATTCGCCCGTTTCCTGGAGGGCACAGCGCGGGCCGACACGCCTCCGGGACCTGTGCCCCTCTTCCCGCGCCCCCGCCGATGCGGGACGCTCGCCTGTGAACAATTTCCGGCGGGGGGCCAGCGAGGAGGCATCAAGTGGTTGACGCACACCGGACGTTCGTCATCATCGGCGGAGGGCTCGCCGGGGCGAAAGCCGCGGAGACCCTGCGCGCGGAGGGGTTCACCGGCCGCGTCATCCTGATCGGCGACGAGCGCGACCACCCCTATGAACGGCCACCGCTGTCCAAGGGCTATCTCATGGGGGCCGACGAGCGCGACAGCGTCTTCGTGCACGAACCGGCCTGGTACGCGGGCGCGGACATCGAACTGCACCTCGGCCAGCCCGCCGTCCAGCTCGACCGCGAGGCCAAGAGCGTCCGCCTGGGCGACGGCACCCGCGTCCACTACGACACGCTGCTGCTCGCCACGGGCGCCGAGCCGCGCCGTCTCGACGTGCCGGGCACCGGGCTCGCCGGGGTGCACCACCTGCGGAGGCTCGCGCACGCCGACAAGCTGCGCGGACGCCTCGCGGCCCTCGGCAAGGAGAACGGGCACCTGGTCATCGCGGGCGCGGGCTGGATCGGCCTGGAGGTCGCCGCAGCCGCGCGCTCCTACGGTGCCGAGGTCACCGTCGTCGAGCCGGAGCCGACCCCGCTGCACACCGTCCTCGGGCCCGAGCTGGGCACCCTCTTCGCCGATCTGCACCGCGAGCACGGCGTCCGCTTCCACTTCGGGGCCCGGCTCACCGAGATCGCGGGCCGGGACGGGATGGTCCAGCACGTGCGCACCGACGACGGCGAGGAGCACCCCGCGCACGACGTGCTCGCGGCCATCGGCGCGGCGCCCCGCACCGCGCTCGCCGAGGCGTCGGGCCTGGAGCTGGCCCCGAGCCCAGGCGGCGGCATCGCGGTGGACGCCTCGCTGCGCACCTCGGACCCGGACATCTTCGCCGCGGGCGACGCCGCCTCCGTCCAGCATCCGCTGGTGGGGGAGCGGCTGCGCGTCGAGCACTGGGCGAACGCGCTGAACAGCGGCCCCGCCGCGGCCCGCGCCATGCTCGGCCGGGAGATCAGCTACGACCGGGTGCCGTACTTCTTCTCCGACCAGTACGACGTGGGCATGGAGTACAGCGGCTACGCGCCGCCCGGCTCGTACGACCAGGTGGTCTGCCGCGGTGACGTCGGCAAGCGCGAGTTCATCGCCTTCTGGCTGCGCGACGACCGGGTGCTGGCCGGGCTCAACGTCAACGTCTGGGACGTCACGGGTCCCGTCCAGGAGCTGATCCGCTCGGGCGACGCCGTGGACCCGCACGCCCTCGCCGACCCGGCGGTGCCGCTCACCGCGCTCAAAAAGGGGTAAAGGGGATAAATTGCCGTAGTCGGGAGTCGGAACCCGGTCCGGGGTACCCCGGACCGGGGACTCCGGACGGACGGCCCCACCCGCGGCCGGACTCCTCCGCACGGAGGGGCCCGGCCCACGCATGGGTCCGGGCCGTACCGGTAAGGCCCCCGAGCGACCCCAGAGCAGAAGAACACGCGGCGAAGGGCAGTGAACAGCGATGGCGAAGCAGACCGTGGCCGAGCAGTACGTGGACACCCTGGTGCGGTCCGGGGTGAAGCGGCTGTACGGGGTCGTGGGCGACAGCCTCAACCCCGTCGTGGACGCCATCCGCCGCAACTCCGCGATCGACTGGATCCAGGTGCGGCACGAGGAGACCGCCGCGTTCGCGGCCGGGGCCGAGGCCCAGGTCGCGGGCCGCCTCGCCGCCTGCGCGGGCTCCTGCGGCCCCGGCAACCTCCACCTCATCAACGGCCTCTTCGACGCCCACCGCTCCATGGCCCCGGTGATCGCCCTCGCCTCGCACATCCCCAGCAGCGAGATCGGCACCGGCTTCTTCCAGGAGACCCACCCGGACCGGCTCTTCAGCGAGTGCAGCCATTACAGCGAACTGATCTCCAGCCCGGCCCAGATGCCGCGCGTCCTCCAGACCGCGATCCAGCACGCGGTGGGCCAGCAGGGCGTCAGCGTGCTCGCCCTGCCGGGCGACCTCGCGGCCGAGCAGGCACCCGAGAGCCCCGAGGAACACGCGATCGTCACCTCCCGCCCCACCGTCCGCCCGGGTGACGCCGAGGTCGACGCGCTGGCGCGCATGATCGACGACTCCGAGAAGATCACCCTCTTCTGCGGCAGCGGCACCGCCGGGGCCCACGAGGAGGTCATGGAGTTCGCCGAACGCGTCAAGTCCCCGGTGGGCCACGCGCTGCGCGGCAAGGAGTGGATCCAGTACGACAACCCGTACGACGTGGGCATGAGCGGACTGCTCGGCTACGGCGCCGCCTACGAGGCCACCCACGAGTGCGACCTGCTGATCCTGCTGGGCACGGACTTCCCGTACAACGCGTTCCTGCCCAAGGACGTCAAGATCGTCCAGGTCGACGTGCGCCCCGAGCACCTCGGCCGCCGCTCCAAGCTGGACCTCGCGGTGTGGGGCGACGTACGCGAGACGCTGCGCTGCCTGACGCCCAGGGTGCGCGCCAAGGCCGACCGCTCGTTCCTCGACCGCATGCTCAAGAAGCACGCCGACGCGCTGGAGGGCGTGGTCAAGGCGTACACCCGCAAGGTCGAGAAGCACACCCCGATCCACCCCGAGTACGTCGCGTCCATCCTGGACGAGGAGGCCGCCGACGACGCGGTCTTCACCGTCGACACCGGCATGTGCAACGTCTGGGCGGCCCGCTACCTCACCCCGAACGGCCGCCGCCGCGTCATCGGCTCCTTCACCCACGGCTCCATGGCCAACGCGCTGCCCCAGGCCATCGGCGCCCAGTTCGTCGACCGGGGCCGCCAGGTCGTCTCCATGTCGGGCGACGGCGGCTTCTCGATGCTGATGGGCGACTTCCTGACGCTGGTCCAGTACGACCTGCCCGTGAAGGTCGTCCTCTTCAACAACTCCTCGCTCGGCATGGTCGAGCTGGAGATGATGGTCGACGGCATGCCCGCCTACGGCACCGGGTACCGCCACACGGACTTCGCGGCGATCGCCGAGGCGGCCGGTGCGAAGGGCGTACGGGTCGAGAAGCCCAAGCAGATCCGGGGCGCGTTGCGGGACGCGTTGCAGCACAAGGGGCCGGCGCTCGTCGACATCGTGACCGACCCGAACGCGCTGTCCCTCCCGCCCAAGATCACCCGCGAGCAGGTGAGCGGGTTCGCCCTCTCGGCGGGCAAGACGGTGCTGGACGGGGGCGTCGGCCGCATGATCCAAATGGCCCGCTCCAACCTCCGCAACGTCCCCCGGCCGTAGGGCTCGCCCCTGCACGGGGGTGTTGCGCGGGATGGTTGGCCGGTGTGGTGGGCGCCGCAGGGTCCCGCGCTGGGTTTTCGCGGGTTCGCCGTTGTTTTCCGGGTGCGGGTGGGTGGCTTCGGCGCGGCGTGTGGTTGCGGTGCGTTCGCGGCTGGCGCCGCGTGATTCCGGGTTTCCACCGTGGTTGTGGGCGCGTGGGCGCGTGGGCGCGTGGGCGCGTGGGCGCGTGGGCGCGTGGGCGGGGGGTGTCCGGTGCCGCGCCGTAGCCACCGGCCCGCAGCACGCGCCCGCAACCCCAAGAGGCACCAGCCAAGGCGCACCCCTACAAGAACCGGGCACCCCGTGTGGCGGTCAACCTCGCACCCCGTGTGGGGGCGCAGCCCGGTGAAGGGGTGACCCACCGTTCCCTTCCGCACCCCGCGAAGGGGCCCCGTACACTGCACTGCGTGGCTGGAAGGATCAATGACGAGGACGTGAAGGCGGTCAGGGACGCGGTCCCGATCGACGCCGTCGTCTCCGAGTACCTTCAGCTCCGCAACGCGGGCGGCGGCAACCTCAAGGGCCTGTGCCCCTTCCACGACGAGAAGTCCCCCTCCTTCCACGTCAGCCCCAGCAAGGGCCTCTACCACTGCTTCGGCTGCCAGGAGGGCGGGGACACCCTCGACTTCGTGATGAAGGTCGATCACCTCTCCTTCTCCGAGGCCGTCGAGCGGCTCGCCGCCACCGCGGGCATCACGCTCCGCTACGAGGAGGGCGGCTACGGCCGGGCCAGCCAGCAGGGGGAGCGCACCCGCCTCGTCGAGGCCCACAAGGTGGCAGCCCAGTTCTATGTGGAGCAGATGAGCGGGCCCGAGGCCGAGATCGGCCGCCGCTTCCTCACCGAGCGCGGCTTCGACCAGGACGCGGCCCACCACTTCGGCATCGGCTACGCCCCCGCCGGCTGGGACCACCTCACCCGCTTCCTGCGCGGCAAGGGCTTCTCGGACAAGGAGATGATCCTCTCCGGGCTCGCCCAGGAGGCCCGCAACGGCAGGCCCATCGACCGCTTCCGCGGACGGCTCATGTGGCCGATCCGCGACATCACCGGCGAGGTCGTCGGCTTCGGCGCCCGCAAGCTCCGCGACGACGACAACGGCCCGAAGTACCTCAACACCCCCGAGACCCCGATCTACAAGAAGTCCCAGGTCCTCTACGGCATCGACCTCGCGAAGAAGGACATCGCCAAGGGCAACCGCGCCGTCGTCGTCGAGGGCTACACGGACGTCATGGCGTGCCATCTGGCCGGGGTCACCACCGCCGTCGCCACGTCGGGCACGGCCTTCGGCGAGGGCCACATCAAGATCCTCCGGCGGCTGCTGATGGACAACTCGCAGTCGGAGGTCGTCTTCACCTTCGACGGCGACGCGGCCGGGCAGAAGGCGGCCCTGCGCGCCTTCGAGGACGACCAGAAGTTCGCGGCCCGCACCTCCATCGCGATCACCCCCGGCGGCATGGACCCCTGCGACCTGCGCCTGGCCGAGGGCGACGAGGCCGTCGCGAAGGTCGTCGAGTCCCGCTCCCCGCTCTTCGAGTTCGCCATCCGCACCTTCGTCGACCAGCACAATCTCGACACGGCGGAGGGCCGTTCGGCCGCGCTGGAGCAGGCGGCGCCCATCGTCGCGCAGATCAAGGACGTCTCGATCCAGCACGAGTACGCGGTGCGGCTGGCCGGGCTGCTCGGCATCCTGGACACGCAGTTCGTCGTGCGCCGCGTCAGCCAGCTCGCCCGCTGGGCCCGCGAGCGCGGGAACACCCCGCCGCGCGGCCAGGCGCCCGCGCACGCCCCGGGCGCCGGACGGCCGGCGCCCCCGGCCGCCGCGCCGCAGCAGGGCCCGGCCCTGAACCTGCGCAGCCCCGCGCACCGCGTGGAGCGCGAGCTGCTGAAGCTGGCGCTCCAGCGGCCCGAGCTGGTCTCTCCGGCCTTCGACGCCTACGGTGCCGACGAGTTCACCGGGCCGCCCTACGCCGTCGTGCGCCAGGCCATCGAGGCCGCGGGCGGCGCGGCGGGCGGCGAGTCGGACAGCGGCTATCTGGCCCGGGTGCGCGAGGCGGCGCCCGACGACTCGGTGCGCACCCTCGTCACCGAGCTGGCCGTGGAGCCGCTGCGCAGCGCGCGGGGACGCGATCCCGACGAGGTGTACGCGGGCATGCAGCTCGTCGCCGTGCGCCTCGCGGCGGTCAACGCGCGCATCGCCGATCTGGAGAGCGCGGCCCGGCGTCTCGAAGCCCAGCGGGACTACGAGCAGTCGGCTTCCGTACGGCAGCAGATCTGGACCCTCCAGCAGTACGGGCGTGCCCTCCGGGAGCGGGGCGCGGCGGCGCTCTGAGCGCCTCGGCGGCGTAGCGTCCCGCCCCGGCCGTCGCCCCGGCCGCCGGACGGCCGGACTCCGTGCGCGCCCGCAGGCGCCCCCGAACCGTCTCGCGGACCCCGCTTCCGCGCCCGGGAGCGCGTGGCCGCGCCGGAGGCATGTGCCAATCGGCGCACTCGGGGCCGGTTCGTAACCGTTCGTACTCATTGGGTCACGGTTCATCCCAAAAACTGGGCGCACGACCCTCGTGGCAGGAGTGTGTCGTACTCCACACTGGTTTGCGGTGCCTGAGTCCTCGGAGCGCGGCGGTGCTGGCCAGGAGGGGCCGGAGTCCCCCGCGGATCCGCACAGCAGATACGGACGGAGTGCGGCCCGGCCGCGGCCGTCCCCGTCGCGCACGCCGCCCCCCGAACCGGCAGCGATCACACTGGAGGTCGCCCCCGTGCAGACCCAGACCCTGACCGGCGCGGCCTCCGCCGCCCCAGAGGTTTCCACCGCTTCACCGGCGTCATCCGTGTCCCCGGCGGCCCACGCGGCCGCCGCTGCCCCCGGCGTCACCGTCGCACCCCCGCACTCCGAGGCGCCCACCGAAGCGGAACCGGCGGACACGGAAACGGAGGCGGCCGGGGCCGGGTCCGTCGAAGTCCTCGGGGCCGTACCGGCCCAGCCGGGCCCGCCCGAGCTGGAGCGCACGGCGGCTCCGGACCCGGAGGGCGAGCGGGAGCGGGAGCACGAGCGCGAGCCGGAGATCCCGCGGCAGGAGTCGCCCGGCGCTGGCCCCTCGGCCGACCTGTTCCGCCAGTACCTGCGCGAGATCGGCCGGATCCCGTTGCTCTCGGCCGCCGAGGAGGTCGAGCTGGCCCGCCGCGTCGAGGCCGGACTCTTCGCGGAGGAGAAGCTCGCCAACCACTCCAACCTGGACAGTCAACTCGCCCTGGATCTGGACCAGTTGGTCGTCCTCGGCCGGATGGCCAAGCGCCGTCTCATCGAGGCCAACCTGCGGCTCGTCGTCTCCGTCGCGAAGCGCTATGTCGGGCGCGGTCTGACGATGCTGGACCTCGTCCAGGAGGGTAACCTCGGGCTGATCAGGGCGGTCGAGAAGTTCGACTACGCGCGGGGCTACAAGTTCTCCACCTACGCGACGTGGTGGATCCGCCAGGCCATGTCCCGCGCCCTTGCCGACCAGGCCCGCACGATCCGCGTCCCCGTCCACGTCGTGGAGCTGATCAACCGCGTCGTCCGCGTCCAGCGCCGCATGCTCCAGGAGCGCGGCTACGAGCCGACGCCCGAAGAGGTCGCCGTCCAGCTCGACCTGACCGAGGAGCGGGTCACCGAGGTCCTGCGCCTGGCCCAGGAACCGGTGTCGCTGCACGCGCCCGTCGGCGAGGAGGACGACGTCAACCTCGGCGATCTCATCGAGGACGGCGACGCGGCCTCACCCGTCGAGTCCGCCGCGTTCCTGCTGCTGCGCGAGCACCTGGAGGCGGTGCTGTCCACGCTCGGCGAGCGCGAGCGCAAGGTGGTGCAGTTGCGCTACGGGCTCGTCGACGGGCGCCCGCGCACGCTGGAGGAGATCGGCCGCCTCTTCGGCGTCACCCGCGAGCGCATCCGCCAGATCGAGTCCAAGACGCTGAACAAGCTCCGCGATCACGCCTTCGCCGACCAGCTCAGGGGCTACCTGGACTGATGGAAGGCGGCCGGTCCTGCCGAGACCGACGGCAGCGGCCCGCCGCCCCCGTCCTCGCCCGCGCTAAACGCCGCCGCCGTACGTTCCGCCGTACGTCCCGTCGTACGCGCCGCCCGTCTCCCCGGGATGCCCCGGCATCCGCTGGTCCGGCACCTGCTGCTGCCCCGGCCCGTGCTGCTCCCGCGCCTGGCCGACGACGGGGCCAGGACCGAACGCGCCGGGGTGGGTCTGTTCGCGCACCGTCACATACTGCTGCCGCACGGCCTGGCCCACCGGCAGCTCCTCGCCCGGCTCGAACGTCTCGGCCGCCGCCGCCGGCCACTGCGGCGGCTGTCCGCCGCCGCTGAGCGCCCACGCCGCCTGGCGGGCCGCGCCGAGCGCGGTGTAGTCGGCGGGCTGCGGCACGACGACCTGGGCCCCGAACAGCGCGGGCGCCGCCTCCCGCACGGCGGCCAGCCCAGCGGCCTGCCCCAGCAGGAAGACGCGCCGCACCTGTACGCCACGGCCGCGCAGCACGTCCAGCGCGTCGGCCAGCCCGCACAGCATCCCCTCGACGGCCGCGCGCGCCAGATGCTCGGGCTTCATGCTCTCGCGGCGCATCCCGTGCAACGAGCCCGCTGTGTGCGGGAGCTGCGGGGTCAGCTCGCCCTCCAGATAGGGGAGCAGCACCATCCCGTACGCGCCCGGCGTCGAGCGCAGCGCCAGCTCGGAGAGCCCGTCCAGGTCCGTGCCCAGCAACTCGGCCGTGCCGCGCAGCACGCGCGTCGCGTTCAGCGTCCGTACGGCGGGCAGGTGCATGCCCGTGGCGTCCGCGTACGAGGTGATGGTCCCCGACGGGTCGACGAGCGCCTCGTGGTGCACGGCGAAGACGGACCCGGACGCGCCCAGCGAGATGACCGCGTCGCCGATGCCGACGCCGAGCCCGAAGGCGGCGGCCATGGTCTCGCCCGTGCCCGCCGAGATCAGCAGCCCCTCGGGCGTGGACCCGGCGGAGTCGGCCGGGCCGACGACCTCCGGGACCCTGACCTGGTGCCCGAGCGCCAGCTCGATCAGGTCGGGGCGGTAGGACTCCATGGCGGCCGACCAGTAGCCGGTGCCCGACGCGTCGCCGCGGTCCGTGGTCCTGCGGGCCGGGCGGCCGAGGAGCTGCCAGACCAGCCAGTCGTGCGGCTGCATGAGTTCGGCGACGCGCGCCGCCGCCTCCGGCTCGTTGCGCGCCATCCAGCGCAGCTTGGAGACGGGGTGCGCGGCCTGCGGCACGGCGCCCACCGCCTGCGCCCACGCCTCGCGCCCGCCGAGCGCGTCCGCGAGGTCGGCGGCCGAGGTCTGCATCCGCTTGTCGTTGCCGAGCAGCGCGGGCCGTACGGGAGCGCCCGTCGCGTCCATGGCGATGAGGCCCTGCTGCTGCGCGGAGACCCCGATGGCCTGGACGTCGGCGAGCTGGCCCGTGCTGGCCGCCTTGCCGAGCGAGATGAGCCAGGACTGCGGGTCGTCACGCTCACCGGAGTGCTCGGCGTACCCCTGCTTGACGACGGCACCCGTATCGGCGTCGCAGACGATGATGCGTGTGTGATCGGCTGAGCTGTCCAGACCGGCGACTATCCCCATGCCCGGAATGATGCCTTACGTGTGCGCGCCGGCGGGGGCCGGGCTGTTGACGGGCCCGCCCGAGCCCTGGTCCGCCCGCCGGCCGCCCCCTGTCCGCGCGGCCCGTGAGGATCTAGCGTGGCGACGTGGCCAGCTCTCCTCTCTCCCGCCCCGGCGACGGCACCCCGTCGCCCCCCTCGCGTCCGTCCCCGGTGTCCCCTGTCGCTGATGTCTCCGCCCGGGAGCCCAACCCGTTGCGTGCGTGCACCCTGGACGAACTGCGCCGCCGCACGAGCATGAAGTGGCGCACGTACCCGCCCGACGTGCTGCCGCTGTGGGTCGCCGAGATGGACGTGCCGCTGGCCGGGCCCGTCGCCGAGGCACTTCGCGACGCGATCGCGCGCGGCGACACCGGCTACCCGGCGGGCACGGACTACGCCGAGGCGCTGTCCGCCTTCGCCGGGCGCCACTGGGACTGGGGCTTCCCGCCGGAGCGGACGGCGGTCGTGCCCGACGTGATGATGGGCATCGTCGAGGTGCTGAAGCTGATCACGGGGCCCGGTGACACCGTCGTCGTCAATTCGCCCGTCTACACGCCCTTCTACCAGTTCGTCTCGCACATGGACCGCCGCGTCGTCGAGGCACCGCTGACGGCGGAGGGGCGGCTCGATCCGGACACGCTCGCCGCCGCGTTCGCGCGGGCCACGGCCGGGTCCGGGCCGACGGCCAGGTCCGGGTCCGGGAGTGCCGCGTATCTGCTGTGCAGCCCGCACAACCCGACGGGCACCGTCCACACGCCGGACGAGCTGGCGGCGGTGACCGAGCTGGCCCGCGCGCACGGTGTCCGCGTCGTCGCCGACGAGATCCACGCGCCCGTCGTGCGGCCCGGCGCCCGCCACGTCCCCTACCTCTCCGTACCGGGCACGGAGCGCGCCTTCTCACTGATGTCCGCCTCCAAGGCGTGGAACCTCGCGGGCCTGAAGGCGGCCGTCGCCGTGGCGGGGGAGGACGCCGCGGCCGACCTGGCCCGGATGCCGGAGGAGGTCGGCCACGGCCCCAGCCACCTCGGCGTCATCGCCCACACCGCCGCGCTCCGGCACGGCGGCGACTGGCTCTCGGCCCTGCTGTGCGGCCTGGAGGAGAACCGGAGACTGCTGGCCGGGCTGCTGGAGCGACGGCTTCCGGAGGTCGGCTACCGCCCGCAGGACGGAACCTTCCTCGCCTGGCTGGACTGCCGCGCGCTGGGCCTGGGCGACGACCCGGCCGCGGCCTTTCTGGAACGGGGCCGCGTAGCCCTCAACCCAGGCCCCGCGTTCGGCACCGGCGGCGCGGGCCACGCGCGGCTGAACCTGGCGACCTCGCCCGAGGTCCTGGAGGAGGCGGTCAGCAGAATGGCGTCCGCGGTCTGACGGGCCCGACTGCCGGGCGGGGCCCGACCCGGTAGGCGGGCTGACGGTTCGGCGCGGGGCGTGGGGGCGGTCGCCGGGGGGACGCCAGGACGACCGGGCCGGCTAGAAGCCGTTCGGCGGGAAGCCCCAGCACTCCGGGTGCGCGGCCAGGTCGTGTGCCAGTGCCTCAGTGGTCGGGTCCACCACGTCCCACAGGTGCGCTGAGGGGTGCTCGGCGTGCAGTCCGCACGCGTCGCCCTTGCACTCGGCGTCGCACCAGGTGAGCGTGGCGAAGCGGTGGCCCGTGTCCGACCACAGGAACCACACGGCGCATTCGGGCTCGGGGCTGTCCCACATGTGGTTGGCGTGTTCGCCCTCGGTGTGCGCGCCCAGTTCGCATACCGCGTACCCGCTGGCGACCCCTGCGAGGTCGTCGGGCGGGTCGTCCGCAGCGAGGATCTGCGTGAGCGTTTCGCGGGCGGGCAGTTGCCGCACGGCTGTGCACTGCAACATGGGTCGTCCTTGGTGGTGGTGCGGAGGCGCGGATGCCCCGTCCGGTGGGCGGGCGGCTCAGGGGGCTGGGCTGGGTGCGACGGTGGTGAGCTGTAGCGTGCGTCCGCCGACGAGGGGTGCGGTGAGGATGACGGTGCGGCCGTCGTGTTGCAGGGCTTTGCCGATGCGGGTGTGGCGGGCGTGCCACCAGTGCCGGGGCACAAGGACGGTGGACACGCAGTCGCGGGTGGTGCCGTCCACCGTGATGCGTTCGCCCTTCTCGCGCAGGCGCAGGGGGTGGCAGGCGTGGGCGGTGAGGAGGGTGGCGAGGTTGCCTTCCATGATCTCGATGGTCTGGCCTCGTGGCATGGGGCGCGGGTAGCTGGTGAGGCAGGCGGTGCCGTGGGGGAGTTCGTACATGAGGCGTACGGCGCGGTCCTGGATGCGGCGCATGACGAAGTGCTGCTGCTGGCCGTCGAGTACGGCGACGGGGAAACCTGCGGTGGTGGCCCAGCCGTGGGGGTCGTAGAAGACGTCTTCGGGGTCGGCGGGGATGAGGACGGTGTGGTCACGTGGCACGGGGCTGCTCCAGGTCAGTTGCGGGTGGGAGTGACGGTGTGCGCACCACGCGCAGGGTGGGCGCGGGTTCGGGTTCCTGCTCGGGGTCCGGCTCGGGCTCGGTCGCCTCGGTATCGGCGAGGCGATTCCCGGCGCCCGTGAAGACGGCGATGGCGCGGGCCACGCTCTCCCCGGTGACGTGGGCGCGGACGGCGGCGATGGGAAGGTAGGTGCCGTGCCGGGGGCACAGCCACACCGGTGCGTGCCACGGGTAGCGCGCGGTGGCCACGTACCGGACTGCCGGGCCGAGGTGGTTGCCGCCCTCCACCTCGCACGCGTGGCCGGTCACCGATCTGTCTCCGGTGTCCGCTGGCGTACGGCTTCCAACGCGGCCCGCAGCGCCTCCACGTAGCCCGGCAGACGCGATCGCCCGTTCACGTCGGCCCCTCCCGCCACATGGCCCACGGGCGTTCGGTCACTTCGGCGTAGCTGGTGTGCTCGGGGAACTCCCGCATATGGGCAAAGGCCCACGTCTGCGGCTCGGTCGGATCATCGCTCGCGGGTGACTTCGCGGCGCACTCGGTGTCGTCGTCGTTGAGCGTGAGACACCGGAACGTGTACGTGGTCGGCGGAGCGTCGTCGTCCTGGTCCGGCCGTAGCCGCCAGTCGAAGAACGCGAACTTGCGGCGGGCTGTCACAGAAGCTCACCCCGGCTGCGCGCGTTCGCGCGGTCGGTCTCCGCACGCAGACGCTCCATGGGGTCTACGGGGCGGACGCGCTCGGGCTCTGCCTCCCACTCAGCCCCGCCGCTGAGCGACCGCAGTCTCCAGCGGGGGCCGACGACCGCGCGGAACTCCCCGAACATCACGTGCTGGGTGTCCACGACCAGCGCGCCTACGGAGGGCGGTTCCAGATCTGTACTCACTCGCCTGCGTCCTTTCCGCCGCGAACCGGGCTGCTCACTAAAGGCAACCGGCTGATCACGGTCGGCGGTACCGTTGGGAAGGGGGGCAGGAGTTAAGAGCGTTAAGCGCTTGGGGCACTCATACGTGGGGAGTTGAACGACCGTGGGCATCAGCGAGCCGAACACAGCGTTAGAGCGTCTGTTCCGCGAGACCGGGTGGACGCTGCGACAGTTCGCCCAAGAGGTCAACCGCCTCGGGACCGAGCGTGGAACTCCTCTCAAGTACCAACAGCCTTCAGTCCACCAGTGGTTGGCCGGCCACCTGCCGAAGGAACCCGTCCGGCCGCTGATTCTGGAAGCACTCGCTCGAAGACTGCTCCGGCCCATCACGCACACCGAAGCAGGCTTTCCAGCACCCTCGGAAGAGTCGAACAGCCGCTCAACTACCGTGGAAGGGCTGATTGACCTCGGGAGGCAGGACATGGACCCCTCACGCCGAAGCGTCCTCAGCGCAGGACTGTTCTCCGTTGCGCTCACCATTCCAGATTGGCCTGACGTTATCGGACGTATGGAGGCTGTTCAAAAGGGGCAGACGCAACGTATAGGGATGGCCGACGTAAACATGGTCGTCGCTATGACCGAGCGAGTCTCCAGCCTTGACGACCAATTCGGGGGGCGTCACGCACGGCCGATGGCAGCCGCCTTCTTAGTGAATACCGTAGCGCCCTACTTGCGGGCAAGCGCACCCGAATCCGTCCGTAAAGCCATGATGGCTGCCGCGTCGGACCTTTGCTATCTGACTGGATATATGGCCGTGGACGAGGGCGTTCACGGGATCGCCCAAGGCTATTACCTAAAAGCGCTAGAACTCGCGGGAGCTGCCGAGGATCATCTAACCTACTGCACTACACTGCGAGGCATGAGTGTGCAGGCGGTGGACCTCCGGCATGGGAGGCACGCACTGCGACTTGCCGATGCGGCCGCCGCAGCCTCTCCGAAGGCGGGGCCGCGTATGCGGGCATTCCTCGCCGGGCAACAAGCGCACGCCAGCGCCCAAATGGGTGACCGTCAAAATTCTATAAGGTATCTTCGTGAAGCCGAGATCGCCGTAGAAAAGGCGGAATCCCGCTCCAAGACATTCGGCTCATACAATTCCGCGACCCTCGCGTACCATGCCGCCCAAGTACGTTTTGAACTCGGCGACGTGAGCGGTAGCGTTGAATCTTTGCAGGAGCATTTCCACCTCCGGGATTCCAGTGATAGTCGAAGGTCCGCCATTCGTTTCAACTTCATGCTTGCGGAACGGAAGTTGGGAATAGGTCATCTTGAAGCGGCGTGCGCAACCTGGAGCAATGTCCTGGAGGAAGTGCCGACTATCCATTCCGGCAGAGTGGACGCGCAGGTTGCAAAAATCGTACCCCTTTTGCGCCCTTTCCGGGCAAATGCAGCGGCTTGTGAAATCTATGACCGCTGCCGTGCCATGTAGGCGGAAGCGTGAAAGAAGCCTCCGTGTCCGCCACTCTGGTTGGGTGACGAGCAGGGGCTCTGTGACTTCTTAGGGTCAGTCCCACACGTCTGAGTCGTCATCGTCGCCGGGCTCGGGGTCGTAATGGCGGTGTGGGCGCTCGGCGAAAGACCCGACTCTCTGATGCTGGGAAGGGAGCAGGAGTTAGAGCGTTAAGGGCTTAGGGCACTCATGCGTGAGGAGTTGAACGACCGTGGGCATCAGCGAGTTGAACTGCCACCCAACTACGGTGGAAGGGCCGATTGACCTCGGGAGGCAGGACATGGACCCCTCACGCCGAAGCGTCCTCAGCGCAGGACTGTTCTCCGTTGCGCTCACCGTTCCCGGATGGCCGGATGTCGTGGGCCGCATGGAAGCGGTTCAGACTGGAAAGTCCGCGCGTATAGGAATGGCTGAAGTGGATATGGTCATTGCCATGACGGAGCGCGTATCCGACTTGGATGACCAATTCGGGGGTCGTCACGCACGGCCGATGGCAGCAGCATTCCTCGTGAATACGGTCGCGCCCTACCTTCGAGCCGACGCCTCCGATGAAGTCCGCAAGGCGATGATGTCGGCGGCTTCCGATCTCTGCTACCTCACCGGATACATGGCTGTTGATGAGGGTGTTCACGGTCTGGCGCGACAGTATTACTTGAAAGCGCTAGAACTGGCAGGGGCATCGGAAGACCATCTCACCTACTGCACGACGCTACGGGGAATGAGTGTCCAGGCCGTTGATCTCCGACATGGAAAAGTGGCCATGCGTCTTGCCGACGCCGCCGCATCTGCTTCGCCGCAGGCTGGTCCCCGAATGCGCGCTTTCCTGGCTGGGCAACAAGCGCACGCATCGGCTCAGCTTGGGGAACGAGCGAACGCGCTGATGTACCTCCGAGAGGCTGAAGTGGCGATGGAAAAGGCCGAGTCACAGACAAAGACTTTCGGCTCGTATAACCCTTCATCCCTTACCTATCATGCAGGACAAGTCCGTTACGAGCTCGGAGATATTCGCGGGTCGGTCCAGGAATTGGAAGAGTCCGATAAGCTGCGGCACAGTTCCTTCAAAAGGAATCGAATCCGCTATCTCTCATTGCTCGCAGAGCGTCAACTGGAGATTGGGCACCTTGAGAGTGCGTGCGGCACGTGGGGTAAAGTTGTCGATATCTACCCGCATGTGCAATCAGGGCAGTGCGATCAAAGCATTTCCCGGATGCAGGCTCGAATTCGCCCTTACCTGAAGAATCAAGCCGCCCGGAACCTCTATGAGCGTGCGCGTCTCGCCACCCCGCCTTCAATGGCGGTGAGGTAGGACGCATTCGGCGACCCATCCGCCCGGCTGGTGCTTCGCGGTTTCGCGGTCGCGGTACGACGTGCCCTTCGGACGAGACCGCGCGTTCGGATCAGCAATGCCCCGAGCGGTCAGCGCACGGCGCGCCTCGGGGAAGTGGTCGGTGACCGTCGCCGTCTTGCCGCACAGCACGCACCACAGAGGCGCGCACAGGTAGCGGCGCCGCACGTTCCGCCATTGTCGCCCGTACGCGCTCGTCCCTGGGGTCCTCCCACTGTAGCGACGACGCTTACTGTGGGCACGAGCTGACCGCCGCGCATCAGAGGGGTGCCGACCGGGCACGCCTGGCTCGGCAGCTCGGTCGAGCGCTCCTTTGCCCGCCTCAAGGACTGGCAGATCTCCCTGTCATGGCCACTGCAACCGCAACCGCCTCGCGTCAGTGGTTCGAGCCGCCGTCACCCTGGAGAGGCGCCGCTGACGAAACCCATTGAACTCTTTGTGGCGTGACTGCGTTGGTGTCTGTTGGTAGCTGCTCGACAAGGACTTCGCCCCCGTGGTCGGTGATTTCGACGAGCCGCACTGTTGGCTTCTCCGACATGAAGGGATCGAGTGGGTAACCATGCCCCACACGAACGCGCACTCCAGCAGTCACAGGCACACCCGGCAACGAGCGCTCGGTGAACCGGTACCCGACGCGACCAGAGACGAAATATTCCATTACTTGCATTCTTCGGGACGGGCGCTGGAAATCCTGGAAGATATCAACTTGTATCGTGACAGTACCAGTGATATTGAGATTCTCTGGGCTCCACCGGGAAAGGATCTCTGCTACGACAACAAAATCTGGGTCGATATGGCCCAGAATGATCCGCGTAATACGGCAGTAGCCGTCGGGCATGAAATTAGCCACCTGATGGCGAGCGTCACCGGGGCATGCGCCGATTGGCGCTCAATGACGCGTGAGGAATACGTCCAGGTGTCGACGGACGAAGAGATCAACGCTCACGCCGCATCGTACGTGATCCATATGCAGGCAACCCGGGAGTCCAGTATTAGCCAAAGTTATCGACGAAATAAGCCAGTGGCGTTCGATGACTTCCAGAATTGGCGGAGGACAATCCCTGCCGATCAGCAGGGAACTTGGGATGATATCGAGGAACTCGCCAAAGACTGGGTGGAGGACCAGTACCGCAGCGGTGCATGGGTGATGGCCACCACCGGCCAGAATTACTACCACCATTTCGCACAACGCTATGACGATCTCCGGCGAGGTAGAGCTGTGGAAACTGGCAACACCCACTCTTCTCCCGCCATGTTGACGGTGTCGCAAGCGGCCCGGTTTTACCCACCGGGGAACGGGGTACGCAATGCGGCGGCCTCGCCGCCGTCACGGAATTCAGCGGGCCCCAGGAGCTACCAGGGTTCCTCCCCTCTTTCCCGCGGAGAGGTGTCCCGGCCGAAAAGTCCCGGAAAATAGGCGCACCAGTACTTCTGGGCCGAACGCCCGCCAGACCCGGGAGACGGCCGACTGCGACATGCCGGCAGCCTGGGCCATCGGCTGCGTCGACCAGCGCGAATCACCCGAAGGGGGCGCCCGGCCGAGGGACCGGGCGCCCAGGGACTCGACCTGCTCGTCCGTGATCCCGCGCCGGGCACCGGAGCGCGGAGCGTCGGCCAGACCTCAAGGCGGTCGGCGGCGAACCTGGACCGCCACTCACGCACTGAGCGTTTTCAGTGTGTCCACTGATCGGGTGACGGGATCGGTGCCCGCAACGCACGAGGCTCCCGTGCCGTTGGGGGAGGTGTTCGAAGTCTCAACCCACATGCACAGGAGCCGCGTTGGTTCCGTATTCTGCCGCACTCGACCTGCCTCACGCTCTGGTCGAGTGGGTCACCATGCTCATCGTCACCCGCGAGGGTGACCGCCGCTGCAAGCTCCCACCGCACCAGCGTGCCCTGGCCGGCCTGGTGTATCTGCGCCGGCACGACACCCTCGCCCAGCTCGCCGTCGGCTTCGGCATCTCCGTCGGCACCGCCCACGCCTACACGACAGCCGTCATCGCGCTACTCGCGGACCGCGCACCCGGGCTCCTGCGGGCTCTGCGCGAAGCCGACCCCGACTACGTGCTGGTCGACGGAACCCTCGCGGAGTGCGATCGAGTCGGCGACAGCCGGGCCGACTTCTCCCACAAGCACCGCCGACACGGGGTAAACGTGCAGGTGGTGACCGACCCGGCTGGACAGTTGCTATGGACCTCGCCTGTCCTGCCCGGTCGCGCACACGACCTCACCGCGGCCCGCACCCACCGGATCATCCGGATCTGCGAACGCCAGGGCGTCCCCATCCTCGCCGACCGCGCCTACGTGGGAGCCGGACCCTGGGTGACGACACCTCTCAGACGCCCGCCGGGACGCGACCTCACACCGACCCAGCAAACCGTCAACCGTGCGCTATCGGCGGCACGGGCGCCGGTCGAGCGCGGCGTCGCACGGCTGAAGTCCTGGCGGATCTTCCGCAGGTCGCGGTGCAGTCCGAATCGAATGTCGCCAATCACCGCGGCCACCTCACCCTGGAGCGGCAACGCTGAAACAGCTCACTGCCTAGGGTCGAGATGCCGAGCACCTCGCGCCCTGCGCGTTCGGACGGCCCTCGGCGCATGAGCCGCAGCAACCACGCCCACCTGCGCGGTCGGCACAGTAAGGGCACCATCGCCGAACCTGACGATCAGCGCGCCAACCGCCGGCGCCGCGGCCGGATAGGCGGCAGGCCACCCGTCTTCGACCCAGGTCAGTACCGTCAGCGCAACGCGGCCGAACGGCGCATCAGTATGTGGAAGCAGTACCGCGCAGTGGCCAGCCGCTACGACAAACGCGACTACGTCTTCAACGGTGCCCTCGCCGTCACAGTCATCGTCATCTGGCTCTGCGACACCGTCCAAGAGCCATCAGAAACGCCCTGCACCGGGCGCGTCTCTACGGAGCACGGCCAGACGGGGCCACGCCTCCACGGGCCACGCCCCCACACCGCACCGTGTTACGCGGCCGTACGCAGGTCCGCCAGCACCAGTTCGCGGACGTCCTTCGGCTCGACGCCCAGTCGCGCGAAGACGCCCTGGCTGATCCTGTCGTCCGCGCGCAGCAGCGCGAGGACCACGTGCTCGACCCCGATGTGCCGGTCCTTGCGCGCGATGGCCTCGCGCAGCGCCAGCTCCAGCGTCTTCTTGGCCCGGCCCGTGAACGGGATGTGCCGCCCGCCGTCCGCCGCGCGGCCCCCGCTCGCGGCGGTCCCGTCGCCGCCGCGCTCCGGTTCGCCCCGGCGCCGCCGCCCGAAGGGCAGCGTCCTGCGCGGCTTGTCGCCGTGCCCCGGCGGGGGCGTGTCGAGGGCGCCCTCGCCGAAGGCGCTCTCGGCCCTGCGCCTGATCTCGTCGAGGTCGATGCCGAGGGCCTTGAGCGCCTCCGCGTCCTCCGGGCCCAGCGCGTCGCGCTCTCCGCCCGCCACGCCCGCGATCGCCGCGCGGCAGTTCTCCGCGGTGACCCCGAGCCGTACGAGCGTGGCCGCGCCCGGCTCGTCGGGCCGCCGCAGCGCCGCCAGCAGCAGGTGCTCGGCGCCTATCCACCCGTGCCCGAGGCCGCGCGCCTCTTTCTGCGCCCCGATGACGAGGGACCGCGCCTGTGCGGTGAACCGTTCGAACATCGTCCCTACCTCCTCGCGTGCTTCTTGTGTACGGCCTGCCTGCTCACGCCGAGTGCCGTCCCGATCTCGTCCCAGGACCAGCCCTGTGCGCGGGCGCTGTCGACCTGGAGCGCCTCCAGACGCTCGGTCAGCCGCCGCAGCGCGGCCACCGCCCGCAACCCGACACGCGGATCCCCGCTGAGTGCGGCCTCCGCGGTGTCCACCGCTTCCTTCGCTTCCGATCCGGCCATGTCTGTCAACGTAGGATGACAAGCGGGCACCTGTCAACCATGGTTGACGCGACGGGTGTGTCGCACCCGGGGCAGACGCACTCACGCCGGGCGCCGCCCCGGTCGCCCCGGTCGCCCCGGACCGTCGAGTGCCGGAGTGCTGCCCTACGGCCGCCTTCGCCTCGTCACCACGAGGGCCGTTCCGATCCCCGCGGCCAGCAGTCCGATCCCGCCGAAGATCAGCGGCAGCAGCCACAGCGAGGCGAAGCCGTTGATCCGCGCGTCCTCGGGCGCGTCGGCGCGGTACAGCACCTCCACCCGCTCGCCCCGTTCGTACGAGGGCGGGTTGGATCCCGTCGAGCTGTGGAACGTCCTCGGCGTACCGTCAGCCGAGGTGAACTCGACCACCGGGTACGCCGAGGGCTTGTCGTCACCGTGCTTCTTGCGGGACGACTCCGTGTGGCTGACGCGCCACTCCAGATCGACCACCGTGCCCTGGGCGCGCTCCGCGCTCGTCAGGAACGAGACCGATGTCCCCGCCACGATCAGTCCGATGACCAGGAACAGCGTCCCGAACGCGATCACCCCGAACGGGACCCACCGGGGAACTCCCCGCCCGCGCACCTGAATCCGCACATCGTTCCTCTCGCCTGCCCCGCCTGTCCGTCCCCCGCCGACTCCGGGCCGGTTGCCGGAAGCCGGAGGGACGCTATACCAGGTGCCCCGTACAACTGCCGCCGCCCCTCCTCGGCCATCCGGCCCCGTCCGGCCCTCTCTTGACTCCCGTTCAGAAGTCTGCCTATAAACCCTCATGACCTCGTCTCCGGAAAATCCCGCCCGGGCCGAAGAGGAAAATCCACCGACGACGATCTCCTCTTCCTCTCCTCTCAACTTCCCCAGCTTCCGCTATTTCTGGCTCTCCCGGACGGTTTCCGGACTGGGTTCGGCGATGTCGATGGTGGCCTTGCCTGTGCTGGCCTACCATGAATCGCAGTCCGCTTTCATGGTCTCGCTCGTCGCTGCTGCGGAGACCATTCCCTATGTGGTGTTCGGGCTTGTCGCGGGCGCCGTCGCGGACCGGTTCAACCGCCGTCTCATCATGATTCTGGCCGATGTCCTCTGCGCGGTTTCCCTGGCGAGTATCCCGCTGGCCCATATGCTGGGCGCGCTCACCGTCTGGCACATCGTGATCGCCGCCATCCTTTCCTCCAGCGGCGCCCTCTTCTTCGAAGCGGGGGTTTACGGCCTGGTCCCCGCTGTTGTAGGGAAGGAGAACATCACCAAGGCCAACAGCTATCTGTACGGCTCCTCGACGGTGGTCCGCATTGCCGGTACCGCTGCGGCGGGCGCGCTCATCGCCCTGGTGGGCGCGGCCAGTTCCATCGCCGTCGACGCGCTGACGTTCGTCGCCTCGGCCCTCTGCATCCGCGGCGTCACCTATCGCGAGCCGGCGGCCAGCAAGGGCATGGCGAAGTGGCCCGGTTACCGCAAATCCATCAAGGAGGGGCTGAGTTTTCTGTGGGTGCAGCCGACGCTGCGCATCATGACCGTCGTCGGCACCCTCCAGTCCATTTCCGGCGGAGCGATCATCGGGCAGCTCGTCGTCTTCGCCAACCGGGGCCTCGGGCTGTCCGGTTCCGACGCCCGCATCGGCCTCCTCTACACGGCCTGGAGCGCCGGTGGCATCGGCGGTGCGCTGCTGCTGCCGAAGGTCAGGCAGCGGCTCGGCTCGTTCCAGGTGCTGCTGGTGGTCCTGCCGCTCGGCTCCCTCCTCGGCCTCTTCGTGGTGCTGACGACGGACTGGCGTGTCGCGATGGTGGCCATCACCACCTGGGGAGTCGTCTATCTGATGGTTCTCGTGAACACGATGAACTACTGCCAGCAGGTGACCCCGCCGGAAATGCAGAGCCGCGTGAACACCACGCGAAGGACCTTCTCCTCCGGGCTCGGCGTGCCTTTGGGCGCCCTTGTGGCAAGCTCGTTGACCACCCATTTCAGTATCCGGGTCGGGATTTCCACCGCGGTGTTCTCCGTCGCTCTCGCGGCACTTCTCGTCTGGGCGGTGCAGATAAAGAGGAACCTCGCGCCCGCCGCCGTCGCCGAGTGACGGGCTCAGCCGGGAAAGCCGGGACAGCCGGGACAGCCGGAATCAGCCGCCGGAGAATGCCACGGACGACAGCGCCCGGTGGCCGTGGACGCTGACCACGCCCCCGTGCCCCGGCGGAAGATGGCGCACCATGCAACCGGCCGGGCGCTGATCGAAGAGGAAGGGGCTGAAAACGGGGAAGACCTCGGCCTCAAAGGTGCCGGGGCCTTCGCCTTCGGCGAATTCCATGGGGTACGGGGACGGCTGGACGTATTCCTGCGCGATGTAGTCGCCGTTCGCCGTCGCGTCGCGCACGGTGTCCCGCCACAGCCGCTCGTCGCAGGCGCGCCCGAGCAGAATGTTCTGTCCGCTCATGCCGATGGCGGGCTTGAGCACGAACTCCTCGGGACGATCCAGGAGCAGTTCCGGGATTTTATGGGTGCCGCCCCGCCATGAGGTCGGCCGGTCGGCGACGACGCGGGTCCACGGCAGATACCGTTCGACGGCCTCGCGGTCCAGGGCCGTCATCCACGGACGCCCCTCGGAAATCCAGGCCAGCACCTTTTTGTTCGCTATCAGATAGGCGGTCTGGGTCGCGAGGAGTTTCAGCCCCGAGTCGAGCGCGGTGCGCAGGGGTGACAGGTCGATGCCGAGCGTGCGCCACTCCGGGATGGTGAAGTGGCGCAGCCCCACTTCGTAGCGGAGCCCCGACGGCTCCCCGATGCCCTCCAGCAGGTCCTCCGGTTCAAAGAACTCGGCCTCGACCCCGCGCCGTCGCAGCGGTTCGAGCTGCACGTCCCAATAGCGGTGCGGGCGGCTGCCCTTGAGGTCCCGGGTGGTGCCGACGACGGCGACGGCCGGTTTGGCCCCGAGGTCCTCCACCGCGCGCACCAGCGCGTCGGCGCGCACGGCCAGGGGGTCGGCCCCGTGGAACGGGGCCAGGGCCGCGCCGCCGAAGCCCTCGGTCCATGCCGCCGAGTGCAGCGACGTGTCCACGACGCCGCCGAGGCCCGAGCCGATGTTGAACTCCAGGAACTTCGGGCCCTCCGCGTCGACGACGAGGTCGGGACGCGCGCTCCACGTCGCGTACTCCTCCTCGATCTGCCCCTCCATGACCAGGGGGTAGACCGCCTCGTCGGCGCGGAGCGCTGCGATACGTCCTGCCGCTGTCGGCGCCGCCTCCAGCAGCGTCCGGCGCAGCAGGCCGAGCAGGTGGGACGTGGCCGTGAACAGCTCCCGGTAGGAGGCGTCGGGCAGGACGAAGGGGCGCACGGCGGTCGGGGACATCGGGACGACGTGCACGTATTCGCCGTCGTCGACGGCCTGGACGAGGTCGTGCACCAGCTCCGGCACCGGGCGCCGCGAGCCCAGCGGCAGCGACGCCGACCCGTACCAGGGGGAGGGGGACGGGCGCGGGGGAGGGGACGGGGGCATCACGAGCGCGTGTTCTCGTCGGTGCGCCGGTACACGGCGATCCGGTTGTCGCTGTCCTCGCGCAGCGGGCCCTCGGTCCAGTCGGCGTACTCGGCCTCCAGCTCCAGGCCGGCGCGTCGCGCCATGGCGTCGAGCTGCGGGGGGAAGAGGTACTGGAACCGCAGCGACCGGAGCCGGACGTCGCCCGGCTCCTCCACGATCATGCGCTGCACCCAGAGCACCTGCTCCGGCACCTCCCACTTGCGTGAGGTGAACTCCACGCGGGAGCCGGTGAGGTGGGTGGTCTCCGGCCCTGTCAGCGTCGAAGCGGCGGGCGGGCGGGGCACGAACGCCTCGACCACGAACGTCCCGCCGGGCAGCAGATGAGCCGCCACCCGGTTGAGCATGGCCTGCTGCGCCGCGTTGCTGTCCAGTTGGAAGAGGGAGTTGAAGGTGACGTAGGCGAGCGAGAACTCGCGGTCGAGCCGGAACGCCGCGCAGTCCTCCAGGACGGTCTCCACGGGGAGTGACGCGCCCTGCTCCGCCATGACCTTCAGCATGGCCGGCGCGTTGTCCACCCCCGTCACATGGACCCCGCGCGAGGCCAGCGGAATCCCGATGCGGCCCACTCCGGCGCAGAGGTCGAGATAGGTGCCGCTTTCGCCGCCCCTTTTCAGCAGGAAGTCAATGACGTCGCGCGCGTTCTCCCGGTCCGCATAACGACGTGAATACTGCTCGGCCCATGCCGCGTCGAACCCGCTGGGCCCGTCCTCATCAGTGGAACTGTCAGGCGAACGACCCGGCATTGCCTTTCCCCCTGTGAATCTAGAAATTTGGCGGAACGGAACTACCCCGGCCCACCCCCCGGCGAAACCTCCCCTCCATGTGACGCAGATCACTGTGCACGAGGAGCGGAAAACTTGTTGCGCCCGCAGACCCGCTCATGGTGCGATCGAAATCAGTCGGTGCACGGTACAACCTCACAGTCATGCGTAAAGAACGCTAACAATACGGGGTAAAAGTGGACACTGCTGGGCAGGGCACGGTAACCGAGAGCACGCGCACGAAAAACGGCAAGGCGGAAGCCAAGAAGGAAGGTTCGGAAGTCCCCGAGGAAATCGGAGACGACCTCTCCGCTGGGCTTGCGGGATGGACCTTCTCCGGCGGGGTGTACCGGACATTCGACGAGCATATTTCTCGCAGCGTCCCCATGTACGCGGAATGCCACGACCTCATTCTCGAACTGTCCGACTTCTTTGTCCGCAAGGACAGCCTGATCTACGAACTGGGCACGGCCACCGGCACACTCGCCGGACGGATCGCGCAGCGGCACGCGAAGAAGATCCGCCGGGTCATCGGCATCGACATCGAGCAGGCGATGGTGGCCGAGGCCGCCCGCAAGTGCGGGATGATACCCGGCGTCGAATTCGTCGAGGCCGATCTCATGGCCTACCGGTTCGAGCCCTGTGACCTGGTGATCTCCTACTACACGCTCCAGTTCCTGCGCCTGGAGGAGCGGCACGACGTCATCAGGTCCATCTACGACAGGCTCGCCAGGGGAGGCGCCTTCGTCCTCTTCGAGAAGGTGCGCGAGCCCGACGGGCAGTTGCAGGACCTCATCGGCCAGCTCTACCTCGACTACAAGCTCCAGCACGGCTTCACGCCGGGCGAGGTCATGGCGAAGTCGCGCAGCATCCGCTCGGTCCTGGAACCCTCGACCTCCGAGGAGAATCAGGACGCGCTCCGTGCGGCCGGATTCAGGTCGGTCGGGATCGTGCACAAGAGCCTGTGCTTCGAGGGATATCTCGCCGTCAAGTGATCGCGCCCTCGGGGGAAAGCGGAGGATTCGGCTGTGCGCAAGACCATCACATGGATATATCAGTCCGGCGACTATACGGCGTCCGCTGCCGCGCGTTTCGAGAAGGGGCTCACGGAGAAATACTCGGCCGTCGCCGAGCCGCGCGGTTTCGACTTCCGGGTGATAGGCGCCGCCGAGCTGATACCGTCGTGCCTCGGAAAACCCGTGCTGCGTCATCACGGCGAGGATCTGCTGGCGCAGCGGCAGTGCTTCATCGTGGGCGACAAAAGCCTTGACCCGCAGGCGCTCGCCGCCATGCGGGCCGTATACCGGACAATAGAGGCCAGCGATTCCGTCCTGTTGAACCGGGCGATATCGGGCCCCGACTATCTGGAGCGGGACAAGCTGTCACTGTTGCAGCATGCCGCAAAACTCGGGGTGCCGACCGCAAGCACCATAGCGGTCCCCTTCGGAAGGTACGCGCACCTCGTGCTCGACGAGGTGGAACGCGAGATCGGCCCCGGGCCCTACATCGTCAAGCCCAGGGAACTCACCATGGGCATCGGCGTCCTGCGGGTGGATTCCGCTCAGCAGCTCGTGTCGGCTCTCGACATCGTGGCCCAGAGCGGGCTCCCCTACATCATCCAGCCCTACCTTCCGCACACCGCCGACATGCGCGTGTATGTCGCCGACGGGGAGGTGGTCACTTCCCTGAGCAAGCGGCCGCAGCCGGGCGGATACATCTCCAACATCAGCCTGGGCGGTACGTCAGAGGCCACCCAGGAGCACCGGCAGGTGGTCGGCCACTGCCGCGCGCTCGCCGAGAGCCTCCAGGCCGAGTACCTGTGCGTCGACTGGCTGCTGACGGAGAACGGCCCGGTGCTCAACGAGTGGAGCACGGCGCACGGGGGGTTCCTGGTGCTTCCGGAGCCCGAACTGACCATGGTGGCCGACGCCTTCTTCTCCTGGATCGAGCGCAAATTCAACGGAAACCAGCGCCGTAAGGCTTCGAAAAGGACGGGACATGCTTCTTGAGGGCGCGCTTGCTCACTACTACGGACAGGTGCAGACCGCGCTGAGGGAACTGCTGCCCCCGTCCCAGAAGGGCACAGGTGACTTCACGCCCGGCGTCGAGCTGCCCGAACTCACCCCCGCCGTAAGGGAGTTCCTCAGCGCCTCCGCGCTCGCCCACTCCCCGATGCGGCCGTACAAGGGGCGGAACCTCGCGCTCCTCGACCTGACGCGCAACCCGGCCACGATGACCACCAAGACGTTCGCCTCGCTCGTCATCGTGGCCCGCGCCGTCCGCTTCATCCAGGACACGGGCGAGCGCGTCACCATCGTCACCCCCTCGTCGGCGAACAAGGCCATCGCGCTGCGCGACGCCGTGCTGCGGGCCATCAACACGGGCCTCGTCGGCGCCGACCAGCTCAACATCACCACCGTGGTCCCGGCCGGGTCCGTGCCCAAGCTGCGCAGGACGGAACTGTTCACCGACCCCGACCTGCGCGCGCGCAACCCGGTCGCCGTCCACCACGGCGCCGAGCCCGGCGAGGTCAAGACGCTCGCGCGCGGCGTCATCGACGAGCACCGCACGGCGCTGGAGCGCGGCGGCAAGACGAACCTCTGGTACACCCTCCAACTGGAGAACTACCTCGCCGCCGACGTGGTCCGCGCCCTGGCCGAGGACGAGTTCTTCCCCGCGACGGGCGGCGCTCCGCGCCTGCATGTGCACGCCGTCTCCAGCGCGTACGGGCTGCTGGGCCACGCGTACGGATGGCAGCGGCTGCCGGAACTGTCGCGGCTGCCGCGACAGTCGCGTACGGAGGCGGGGACGGAGCCGGAGCCCGCGCGCACACCGCCCCGCTACTTCCTCGTCCAGCACCTCGGCGCCCCCGACATGGTGCTCAGCCTCTACAACGACGGCGCGACCGACCCCGCCCTCGCGCCCCGCTACACCTACGAGAGCGTGTCGGGGCTGTACGCGCAGGCGGAGAACCCGCGCTTTCCCGCCGTCACCTTCGACCCGCAGGAACGGCTCGACAGCACCTTCTACACCCGCAGACCGCCGACGTCGGCCCGGATGAACGAGCTGATCGGCAAGCAGGGCGGCGGCGGCATCGTGGTCTCCCTGGCCGAGTGCCTGAACCGGTACGCGCAGGTCAGGTCGATCCTCGCCGACGCGGAGGTGCGGCTGCCCGCCGATCCGCGCGAGGTGCGGGAGTGGTCCCTCGTCATGGCCGTGGTCGGCGCGCTCAACGCGCTCGACCGCGACCTCGTGCCGGAAGGGGGCCCGGCGGGGAGTCCGGCGGGGAGTCCGGAGGGGGACATCCTCGTGCACGGTTCTGGGAGCTACGCCGTCGGCGACTTCGACGCGCTGTCCGCCACGGAGCTGCACCGGGTCGACGGCGTCGACGACCTGCGGAACGTCGTCCTCCAGGCCACCGCGCTGTGACCGGCGTGACTGGCGTGACCGGCGCACACCGGCACTCGCCGAGCCGCCCGCCGCAGGACCCGTCGAGCCGTCCGCCGCACCCTCCGCACCCGCCGCGTTCGCCGCTGGGGCAGCGGCTCCGTATGCAGGCCGGATACCGCTGGCGCAACAGCGACAGCCCCCTCCTCGTCCGGCTGCGCACGGAGTGGGACACCCGGGACCGGGCGCGCTTCCCCGCCATCCGCTCCGAGCTGGGTGGGCTCTCGGTCGCGTACGCGGGCCTCGCGGAAGGTCTCGCGTACACCCTGGAGTTCACCGAGCTGCGCCGCGAGGGCGGCGAAGGCGGCGAAGAGCGCGCCCAGCGCAGTTCGGAGCTGGTGACGGGCCGGGCCCTCACCAGGCCCGAGGCGCTGCCCGACGCCGACATCGTGATCGTCGGCACCAGCGCTGCCCGCGCCCGCAGGCTACCCTCGACGGCCTCCCTCATCGTGCCGATGCGCGTGCACTTCGTCGTCGACACCGACGCCGACGCCGAGACCGTCAGCCGACGGTTCTCCAAGCGCGAGCGCTCGCAGCACCGCCGCAGCCTGCGCGAGCGGGACTGGAGCTGGGAGGTGTGCCAGGACCCCGCCTGGTTCGACGCCTTCTACGACCACTACTACCGGCCCACCATGCTGCACCGGCACGGCAAGCGCGAGCGGACCGAGAACAAGCCCACGTCCTACGAGTGCCTCTTCAGGGGAGGCCGCCTGTTCATGCTGCGCGAGGGCGGCGAACCCGTCGGCGGGGCGCTCTGCCACTGGGACCCCCGCTCGGGCACCCTGACCCTCCGGCTGCTCGGGGTGCGGGACGGGGCGCAGGAGCACTACGACAGCGGTGCCTTCAAGGCGATCTACCACTTCCTGGTGGGGTGGGCGGCCGACAACGGGGTCGACCACCTGGACTTCCAGGGCACCGAGCCCTTCCTCAGCAAGGGCACGTACCAGTGGAAGCGGCGCTTCGGTACCCGGGTCGTGCTGCCGCCCAACCACTTCGGCGGCAAGCGGCTGTGCCTGCGGGTGCGCCATGACACTCCGGCCGTACGGGACTTCCTCGTCGCCAATCCGCTGCTCGCCGAGGCACGGGGCGGAGGCGGCGGAGGAAGCGGAGGAGGCGGGAAACTGGAGGCCGTCTACTTCCACGACGCCGAGCGGCCGGCGCGCCTCGACTACTCGGCGAAGTCGCCGGGCGTGGAGCGGGTCCGGCTGATCGACCTCGACACCTTCCTCCAGGCGCCGTCGTCCCGCACCGCCGCCCCCGCTCCCGCCCCGGCATCCTCCAGGAGGTAACCCCCGTGTCCGCACAGGACATCGCCTACATCGAGCTGTACACCGCCGACGGTGCCGCCATGGTCGACTACTTCGTCTCGGCCATGGGCTTCACCCGGACCGGCCACCGTCCCGGCACCGGACGCGGCTCCGTCCACCTGGCGCAGGGCGACGTACGGCTGGTCGTCACGTCGGGCCCGGAAACCTTGGGGTTCCTCGACCGGCACGGTGACGGCGTCGCGGACATCGCCCTGACCTGCGACGACGTCGACGCGACACGGGACGCGGCCCTCGCGGCGGGCGGTCGTACCGTCGGCTCAGGGAGCGGAGCCCCGGCCGTGCTCGGCTTCGGCGGCGTACGCCACACGCTGCTCCCCGCACCGCCGTCGCCGTCGCCGTCGCCACGGCCCACGGGCGCGGAGCGGATCCGGCTCCTGGACCACGTGGCCGTCTGCCTCGAAGGCGGCACGCTCGACCAGTTCGCCGACTTCTACCGCGACGCCTTCGGGCTCGCCCGCTACTCCTCCGAGTACGTGGACGTCGGCGGGCAGGCGATGGACTCGATCGTCGTGCGCGGCGCGTCGGGAGGCATCACCTTCACGCTGGTCGCGCCGGACCCGGCGAAGGGCTCCGGGCAGCTCGACGCGTTCCTGGAACGCAACGGCGGCCCCGGCGTGCAGCATCTCGCGTTCCTGACCGACGAGATCGTCCCGGCCGTGCGCGAACTGCGCGCCCGTGGCGTCGAGTTCCTGGAGACGCCGGGCTCGTACTACGACATGCTCCAGGAGCGGTTCACCGAGATGCCGGAGAGGATCGCGGAGCTGCGGGACGTGCACGTACTGGCCGACCGCGACGAATGGGGCTACCTGCTCCAGCTGTTCAGCCGCTCACCGTACGAGCGCAACACCCTCTTCTACGAGCTGATCCAGCGCCGGGGCTCCCGGGGGTTCGGCAGCGCCAATATACGGGCGCTGTACGAAGCGGTGGAGCGCGACCGGCAGGCGGCGCTGTGACGGACACCGGCCCCGGTCCCCTCACCCTGGCCGACTACGCCGAACGCGCCCGCGCGGCCGTGCCCGTGAAGACGTGGGACTTCATCGAGGGAGGCGCGGGCGACGAACGCACACTCCGCTCGAACGCGGACGCCTTCGAGCGGGCGCGACTGCTGCCCCGGGTGCTGGCGGGCGTCGGCCTGCCCGACACCGGTACCCGTGTCCTCGGACGCACCTGGGCGGCGCCCGTCGGCGTCGCGCCCATGGCGTACCACACCCTGGTCCACGACCAGGGCGAGATCGCGACGGCGCGGGCTGCCGGAGCCGCCGGACTGCCGTTCGTCGTCAGCACCTTCGCGGGGCGCACCTTCGAGGACATCGCCGCGGCGGCCACGTCCCCGCTCTGGCTCCAGGTGTACTGCTTCCGTGACCGCTCCCTCACCCGGGAGCTGATCCACCGCGCGGAGCGCGCCGGGTTCGAGGCACTGGTCCTCACCGTCGACGCACCGCGCCTCGGCAGCAGGCTGCGGGACCTGCGCCACGGCTTCACGCTCCCGCCGACGGTCCGCCCGGCCAACCTCGAGCAATCCGGTACGGGGTTCGGCTCGCCCATGGAGCACGCGCTCGCCGAGTTCGACGCGGCACTGGACTGGTCGGTGATCGGCTGGCTGCGGTCGGTCAGCTCGCTCCCCGTGCTCCTGAAGGGGGTGCTCGGCGGGGCCGACGCCCGACGGGCCGTCGACGCGGGCGTGGACGGCCTGATCGTCTCCAACCACGGGGGACGCCAGCTGGACGGCGCTCCGTCCACGCTCGACGCGCTGCCCGAGATCGCCTCCGCCGTCGCGGGTGCCTGCCCCGTCCTCATCGACGGCGGCGTCCGGCGCGGCGCCGACGTCCTGACGTCGCTGGCGTCGGGCGCCGACGCCGTGCTCCTGGGGCGGCCCGTGCTGCACGGGCTGGCCGTCGGCGGGGAGGAGGGCGTGGCGCGGGTGCTGGGGCTCGTCGCCGACGAGCTGACGGAGGCGATGGCGCTCTGCGGCACCGCCTCGGTGTCGGACGCGGGCCCGGACCTGCTGGCACCGCGAACGGCTCTGCCCGCGCAGGGCCCGTCCGCGCGGGACGGCCTGCGAGGGGGAGAGGCGCGCACGGAGGAGCCGCGACGAGAAGAGCCGCGACGAGAAGAGGCGCGAGGGGAGGAGGCGCGAACAGCGAAGCCTCGGGGAGAGGAGGCGCGGACGGAGGTCCTGCGAAGGGATGACCTGCACGGCAGCGTCCGTGACCCCCTCCTGGGCACGATGAACTTCCTCAACGAGATCACCAGCCGCTACCCCGAGGCGATCTCCTTCGCACCGGGCCGCCCCTACGGCGGCTTCTTCCGCTCCGAGCAGATCTTCGACCACCTGCGCCGCTACCTCGACCACCTGACGGCCACCGGCCACTCCCCTGACCAGGTGCGGGACACGGTGTTCCAGTACGGCCCGACCAGCGGTCTGATCCGCGACCTGGTGGCCGACACGCTGCGCCGCGACGAGGGCATCGACGTACCGCCGGAGTCCATCGTGGTCACCGCGGGCTGCCAGGAGGCCATGCTGCTCGCGGTGCGCGCGCTGATCGCCGGGCCCGACGACGTGCTGCTGGTCCCCGACCCCTGCTATGTAGGGATCACGGGCGCCGCCCGGCTGCTCGACGTCGAGGCCGTCGCGGTCCCCGAGCACGCCGGCGGCTTCCGCTGCGCGGACCTCGAAGCGGTGCTCAGCGCCCAACGCGCACGCGGACGCAGACCCCGCGCCTTCTACGTCACGCCCGACCACGCGAACCCCTCGGGCGCGACGATGCCCGTCGAGACGCGGCACGAACTCCTCGCGCTGGCGGCCCGCCACGACCTCCTCATCCTGGAGGACAGCCCGTACCGCTCCGTCAGCCCCGGCCGGCAGCTGCCGACCCTGAAGTCCCTGGACCGCACCCGCAGCGTCGTCCACCTGGGGTCTTTCTCCAAGACGCTGTTCCCCGGCGCGCGGATCGGCTTCGCCGTGGCGGACCAGCCGGTGCACGGCGACGGCGGGGGCGCGAGCCTGCTGGCGGACGAGCTGGCGAAGATCAAGAGCATGGTGACGGTCAACACGTCGGCGGTGAGTCAGGCCGTAGTGGCGGGCATGCTCCTCGCCGCCGACGGCCGCCCCTCGGACTTCAACGCCGACACGGCCGCGTACTACGGCAACGCGATGCGCACGGTACTCACCCGCCTCGAAGAGCGCTTCCCCCCAGCCGAACGCACGGCCCTCGGCATCCGCTGGAACACCCCCACCGGCGGCTTCTTCCTCACCCTCGACGTCCCCTTCCCCACGGACAACGCGGCACTGACCCGCTCGGCGGAGGACTTCGGCGTCATCTGGACCCCGATGTCGTACTTCTACTTGAACCAAGGCGGCGAATCCGCCCTCCGCCTGTCCATCAGCTACCTCACCCCGGACTCCATCAAGGAGGGCATCGACAGACTGGCCCGCTTCATCAAATCCGAGTCGGGGACGGACGGGACGAGCTGAGAGAGCCCCGCGGGGCGGCGCGGGGAGCACTGCCGGGTCAGCAGTTGCGGATGGACCAGACCGGGGACCAGTCCTGGGCGTGGTTGGCGGCGTCGGGCTGGAACGACTTCAGGACGTTGCCGCTCTGCCCGTAGAAGTAGGAGGTGACGTTGCCGGTCTGGCCGTTCCAGTAGTTGCCCGTTCCCTCCCAGTCCGACAGGGCGTACTTCTGGCAGGTGTAGAGGAAGAAGACCTTGTAGTCCGAGGTCGTCGGGTCCCAGACGACCGTGCAGAGGTTGCCCGCAGGGCAGACGTAATCGTTACCCGGTTGCCCGTGCTCGGTGCGGACCTCCGGTGTGATCGTCGGTGATACCGCCGCAGAGCGGGCTGCGGAGGCGTCGTCGGGTGCCGGGGGCAGAGTGAGGACGGTGCCCCCGTCCGCGTGCTCGGAAGACGTTGCGGCCTGGGCGGGACCGGCCGCGAGGGCCGCTGCCAGCATCCAGGCAAGGACCGCGAGAACACCGATGACCGAGCGCTTGATACGCATATGTGCAACTCCCCCTGATGTCATGGTGGCTCGGCGCCGGTGTCCGTCACCGGGCTCCCGTGCCGGACGGAAGCGCTGTTCGTCGCAGCGGCCTCCGCCGCAACAACGATTGCCGTAGGTGCCCCGCGCGTCAACGACACCTTTTCGGCCTCACCTTGCCCGGGAACACCCCGTTCCCCCTCGCCGCCTGGGCTTTCTCGTCAGAGCTGAAAAGCCTGGCCGCCCCAGCACGGAGCCGGAACTCTGGAACCGGAAGGTCATGGAGGCGGAGGCGGGACGGCCCCCGCCATGTGGAAGTGAGGGGTTACTCGATGGGCAAGCTGCATCGGCTGTTCGGCGTGACGGTCGTCTCCGCGACCCTGCTCGGATCCCTGGGCGCGGCGCCCGCCCTGGCGGCGGCCGAGAGTGCGGACTCCGTGCGGGGCGTGCAGGGGCTGTGTCCCGGCGATCCGCTCGGTCTGCGGGCCAGGGTGACCGCGGATTCGGTGGCCATCAAGAAGAATTACGACAGTTCGTCCGCCACGCTGAAGACCGTCTACAAGGGCGCCACCATGGCCATCTACGGGCTCCACGGCTCGTGGACCAAGGTGCAGTACTCGGACCGCACGAACGACTGGTGCGGCTGGGTCCCCAGCAGCTCGATCGAAACGTACTCCTAGCGCGATTCCCCAGCGCGATCAGGCCGGTCCGGGCCGGGCCGGTTCCGCGAAGGCCAGGAACTTGGCGATGCCGTTGCGCTGGATCTCCGACGTCCCGGTCAGGACGCGGAACATGCGGATCTTCCGGAAGAGGAACTCGATCTCGTTGCCCTGCGTGAGCCCTTCCTTGCCGAAGATCTGCACGGCCTCGTCGAGGACGCGGAAGGACGACTCGGCGACGAACAGCTTGCACATGAACGCCTCGTTGTGGACCTCGCGGCCCTCGTCGAGGGCCGCGAGCGCGTCGTACGTCATGGAGCGGGCGGCGTAGAGCCCGGTGGCCATGTCGGCGACCTTGTGCTGGATGGCCTGGAGCTTCAGCAGCGGCCGGCCGCCCGCGACCTTGCGGTTGCGGGTGCGGTCCAGGGTCAGGGCGAGGGCGCGACGGGTGGCGCCGAGCACGGTGGGGCAGTGCAGCAGCCGGTTGGTGGTGACCCGCCCGAGGGCGATGCGCATGCCCTTGCCCTCCTCGCCCAACAGGTTGGCGGCCGGGACATGGCAGTCGTCCAGGACGATGTCGCTCTCGATGTGCTCCCCGGACATCGGCGTCGCACCGTCCTCGACACGGCAGCCGGGGCTGTCCAGATCGACGAGGAAGGCGGAGAACTCCGGCTTCTCGCCCTCCCGCTCGCCGGTTCCGGCCATGCGCGCCACCACGATCGCGAAGTCGGCGAACGGTCCGGCCGAGGAGAACACCTTGTGCCCGGTGAGCCGGTAGCCGTCGTCGCCGTCCCGCACGGCGACGGTGCGCATGGAGCGTACGTCGGAGCCCGCGTCGGTCTCCGTCAGGGAGAAGCAGCAGGCGCGCTCGCCGCGGATCAGCGGCAGCAGGTACGTGTCCAACTGGTGCGCGGTGGCGTGTTTGAGGATGTCGCCCGCGCGCAGCGGCCCGCCCATGTCGCCGAGCACGCTGTGCGACAGGACCCGGCCACTGGCACCGATCTCCTCCTTGAGGGAGGCGAGTCGGCTGAACGAGAGGTTCTGCCCGCCGTACTCCTCGGGCAGGTGGATGCCGTAGAAGCCCAGCTCGCGGCTGCGCCGCCACACCGGTTCGAGGTCGGCGCGGGTGAGGCGGCTCTCGCGGGTGAGGCCGCGCTCGCGCTCGTAGTCGGCCAGCTCGCCGTCGAGGTATGTGCGCAGCCGCTCGACGAGTTCGGCCAGGCGCGGGTCGTGATCGTAGGTGGGGTGCAGGCTGAACGGCACGGTGACTCCAGGATCGGGGGCGGAAGCGGAAGCGGGGAGGGGCAGGCGGGGGTCAGTTGACGCGGCGTGCGGCGTCGGCCCAGTACGGTTCGCGCACGGCCTTGCGGTCGAGCTTGCCGTTCCGGTTGTGGGGCAGTTCGGCCACGAAGTCGACGGAGCGGGGCTTCTTGAGGCGGTCCAGGCGCTCGGCGCAGAAGCCGGTCAGCTCGTCGGCGGTGACGGTCGCGCCGGGCTGCGTGACGACGACGGCCTTGACCGCCTCGCCCCACTTCTCGTCGGGGACGCCGATCACGCACGCTTCCTGTACGGCGGGATGCTCGTAGAGCGCGGCCTCGACCTCGGTGCAGTAGATGTTGAACCCGCCGGAGATGATCATGTCCTTCTTGCGGTCGACGAGGAACAGATAGCCGTCCTCCCGCATCCACGCCAGGTCCCCGGTGTGCACCCAGCCGTCCCGGAAGGTCTGCGCGGACAGCTCGGGCTCCTTCCAGTACTCGCGCACGCAGTCGGGCCCCCGCACGATGATCTCGCCGACCTCGCGCGGGCCCAGCTCCCGGCCCGCCTCGTCGACGACGCGTATCTCCGTGTCGTACGCGGCACGCCCGCACGACTGGAGCAGTTCGGCGTCCTCCTTGACGGCGCGCGCGATCTCCTCGCTGCTCAGGCCCGCGACCACGCTGGTGGTCTCGCCCAGCCCGTACCCCTGCGCGACGACGGGTCCGAAGAACTCCACCGCGTCGCGCAGGCGTTGGGGTGAGATGGGGGCGCCGCCGATGCGCACGCTCGTGAGCGACGACAGGTCGCGCTCGGCCGCGCCGGGGTGGGCGAGCACCATGCTCAGCATGGCGGGCACCAGGAACGTCGCGGTGACGGCCTCCTTCTCCACCGTCGCGAGGAAGCTCTCCGGGCTCCAGGCGGGCAGCACATATGTCGTGGCCCCGCCGAAGACACCGGCGAGCAGGCCCATTCCGGTCGCGTGCGTGATGGGACCGCAGGCCAGATAGCGGCTGCCGGCGCGTGGCCTGGACTCGTCGCTCATGAGCTGCTTGCGCATGTTCGCGAGCCGGTTGCCGACGGTCTGCACGGCTGCCTTGAGCGCGCCGGTGGAGCCCGAGGTGAAGTTCAGGACGCAGGGCTCGTCCTCGGTGACGTCCACGCTGAACGGGTCGTCCGCGCCCTCGGCGAGCAGCGCGTCGTAGGCGGCCTCGTCCGCTCGCGGGGTTCCGGACGGGTCCGTCGACGGGTCCGTTGACGGGTCCAGCGGGACGGGCAGGCAGCCGGTGCCCGCGGCGGCGATGGCGGCGAGCGCGTCCTCGCGGTGCGCGGCGTCGAAGACCAGGGCGCGTACGGGGGCGTAGCGCAGGATGTGCTCGATCTCGCCGCGGCCGAGGCGGGCGTTGATCGGGGCGCGGGTCAACCCCGCCTTGTAGAGGGCGAACTCGACCTCCACCAGCTCGCCGCGGTTCCACGCGAGGGACGCCACCGCGTCACCGGGCCGCAGGCCGCGGGCGGCCAGCGCGGAGGCGAGGCGGTTCGTGACCCTGTCCAGCTCGGCGAAGGTCGAGGACCGTTCCCCGCTGACCAGGGCCGTCTCCTGGGGCCAGTAGCGGGCGCTGCGGGACAGATAGGTGCCGAGGTTCATGAGGGCGTACTCCCGGTGCGGTGGTGATGGCGGTGGCGGTGGCGGTGGTGGCAGTGGCCTGGCGATGAGCGGGGGCTTACAACACGATCAATTACATACAGGCTGTTCATTAACTGCTTGGGTGTCAAGGCTCTCCTACACTGGTGCGCGCACCGAAGGCGGCAGGCGAGGAGAGGGCACGATGGCCGAGGACAGACGGATCAGGCGCTCGCGACGCCTGCTGGGCGGGGCCCTGGTGGAACTGGTCCTGGAACGCGGGTTCACGGCCCTGACGGTGGAGGACATCACCGAGCGTGCCGACGTCGCGCGTGCGACGTTCTACGCGCACTTCCGGGACAAGGAGGACCTGTTCGCGCGTGTGACGTCCGACCTGCTCGAAACGCTGGCCGAACGCCTGGCCCCCGCGGTGGCCGACAGCACGGTGGGCTTCACCGGCAAGCCGGTCCTGGAGATGCTGCGGCACGCCCGCGAGGAACGCGACCTGTACCGGATCGTGCTGCGCGGCGAGGGCGACGGTAAGCCGCTGCAAATGTTCGTCGACGCCTGCGCGCGGGCCACGGCCGAGGAGTTCCGGGCCCGCGCCGAGCGCAACGGCGTACAGCCGCGCATCGACGCGGACCTGCTGGCCCGGGTCTGGGTCGGCGAGCAGGTCGCGGTGCTGCGCTGGTGGGCGGAGCAGGACACGCCGTCGCTCCCGGCCGAGGAGGTCGTACGGATGCTTCTGGATCTGGCGATGCGCGGGCGGTACTGGGCGAGCGGCTTCGACGCCCAGGACTGAGCGGGCCCTCGCCTGACCGGGCACGGGGCCGTGCGGGCCCGGACCCGCTCAGGCGGCGGAGTCCTTGAGCAGCCCCAGGCGCCGCGCGTCGCGTTCGGGCCTGATGGTCAGCAGCGCCACCAGGCCGGTCAGCAGCATGACGGCCGCGGTCAGCAGGAACGCGCTGGTGTAGCCCGCGCTCTGCGAGTCCGCCGTGTCCAGCATGTGCCCGGTGAGGTAGGGGGCGATCAGGTTGGGCAGGGTGCCGCTGGCCGCGACGATGCCGAAGAGCGCCCCGCGCTGGAGGGGCGGTACGACGGCGGCCGTGGTCATGTAGTGCAGCGGGAAGACGATGGCGTGGCCGCCGAACGCCAGGGCGAGCAGCACGATCGCCAGCACCTGCCCGTCGGCGAACGAGAGCGTCGCCATGGCGACACCGGCGGCCATGACGGCGATGCCCTGCGGCACCCCGCTCGACCAGCGGGTGGACACTCCGCGCCGGTTCAGGAAGTCCACCAGCGGTGAGACCGACAGGAGCAGGACGAGGCTGAAGGCCGCGATGGCGCTGATGAGCGTGGCCGCCGTGCCCGGCGTCAGGCCCAGTTGGGTCCGCAGATAGACGGGCAGCCACGCGTGACTCAGGGCCATCGCCCACGAGGCGCCGAAGGCGCCGGCGATGCTGCCGATCACGGTGCCGTTGGTCAGCAGCCGACGGTAGGGGAGCCGCTGTTGGGGCGGCGCGGGAGCGGCACTCTCGCGTACCGCACCCTTGCGTGCCGCACCGTCACGGGTCGCCCCTGCGCGGGCGGGGCGGGCGGCGCCGTACGGCCCGTCGCGCCCCACCTTCCACCAGATCGCGCTCCACACCACACTCGTCGCGGCCAGCGCGGCGAACGCCGAGCGCCAGCCGAAGCTGGTGATGAGCCATGTGACGACCGGCGCCGCGATCAGCGTGCCGAGTGCGGCCCCGCTGATCTGCAACGCCGACGGCAGGCCGCGCCGGTCCAGCGGAAACCACTTGTACAGGGCGTGCATCGACATGGACGTGGCGGGTCCCTCGGCGGCGCCGAGCAGCACCCGGCCCGCCACCAGCGTCGACACCGATGCCATGACCAGGACGGGGAGCTGGGCCACCGCCCACAGCATCGCCATGGTGAACAGCAGCACCCGGCTGGAGATCCGCGCCGAGACGAACCCGACGACCAGCCCGGACAGGCTGAACAGGATCGAGAACGAGCTGGATATCGCGCCGTACGTGCTGTTGCTGATGTCCAGTTCTTCCATGATCGGTACGGCCGCGAGGCCGAGCACGGACTTGTCCGCGAAGTTGATGATCATGAACGTGACGATCATCGCGGCGATGAGCCAGGCGTGCCGCCGGTCGAAGACGGGTGCCGACGCCGCCTCGGAGCCGGAGGCAGGGCCGGTATCCGCGTCGGCGTCGAGGGGTGCGGTGGACGGTGGCGGGTTGGCCATGGGTACTCCTGCGACTCGGAGAGAAGGGTCGTACGGCCGTCGCTGCGCATGTCCCCCCGCGCAGGTCGCAGGCCCGACGCACGAATTTTCCAAACAAGTTGTCCGGTAGTGAGCAACTGATTTGGCAACGTAACGGTCGGTCGTCTTCCGGTCAACGACTCCGACCGCACCCTGTCCAATCTGCTGAACAATCTGTACGTTAACGAGAGCCACGTACGGAAGTTGTGAACTGAACCTGAACGGAACGGGAGCGCACCCCATGCCCCACACGGCCCCGCTGGGCGAGCTGAAGTGGACCCGCGGATACTCCGACCCCGACTGGATCCGCCGCTTCACATCAGCGGGCCGCGAACTCTCGCCGAGCCGACGCGTGTGGCGGGGCCGTGAGCAGCGCCGGGAGCTGCCCGAGCGGGACGGGGGCATCGACTCCGTCGCGATCACCGCACCCGACGGGCGCACGCTCAAGCTGCCCGAACTGTTCGCCGCGGCGCAGACGGACGCCCTGCTGGTGCTGCACCGAGGCGCCGTCGTCCACGAGACATACCTGCACGGCACCCGTCCGGAGACCGCCCACTTCAACGCCTCGGCGGCCAAGTCGTACCTGGGGCTCCTGGCGGCGACGCTCGCCCACCAGGGCGAACTGGACCGCTCGGCCCGCACGTCCGCGTACGTCCCCGAGCTGGCGGAAACCGCGTTCGGCGCCGCGCGGATCGACGACCTGCTGCACATGGGCACCCAGATGAGCTATGCGGGCCGCACCTTCGACAAGGCGATCGAGGCCCAGCGCTACCAGGCGGTCATCGCTCCCCAGATGCGGCCCTACGGCTACCACGGCCCGACCAGCATCCGCGAACACCTCTCCACCGCGCGGGCCACCGGAGCGCCCGGCACCGCCTTCCGCTACGAGAACGGCAACGTCGAGGCCCTCGCCGAAGTCCTGCGCAGGGTGACGGGGCTGACGACGTCCGCGCTGCTCAGCGAGCTGATCTGGTCCCGGCTCGGCGCGGACGAGGACGCGTACTACGTCCTCGACAGCGAGGGCGTCGAGGCCGCCTGCGGCGGGTTCAGCGCCACCGCGCGCGATGTCGCCCGGCTCGGCGAGATGCTGCGCTGCGGCGGAGCGGTGGGCGGGTGCCAAGTGGTGCCCGAGGCCGTCGCCACCACCATCGTCAGCGGTGTCCCCGACGGTTACGCCCGACGGGTGCGCTTCCCCGCCGCGCCGCCCGACTCGCCCGCCAACCTCTCGTACCACGACCTGTGGTGGGTCCTCAACGACCCCTACGGCTCCTTCATGGCCAGCGGCATCCACGGCCAACGGCTGTTCGTCTCACCCCAACTCGACCTGGTCATCGTCCACTTCGCCTCCCAGGTCATGTCCCCGTCCGTCCCGCCCGCCCCGCTGGTCCCCGCCTTCCTCCAGATCGGCACACACCTCGACGCGCTGGGCTGAGGGCGGGGGCCGCGTCCTTCAATCGCCCAGTGGCAGAGGCCGCACCATCGCCAGCAGCGACGGTGCCCCGTCGAAGGGGCGACATGTTCCGACGGGGCGGTAGCCCCACCGCTCGTAGAGCGCCACCACCCGTGTGTGCTCCGCCTGCACCAGCAGCGCCACCCGCCGCTCCGGCCGCCCCTCCAGCAGCTCCCGGTGCAGCCGCTCCGCCAGCCCAGTGCCCCGGTGCGCCTGGTCGACCAACAGCTCCGAGAACCCGAAAGTCCGCCGGCCGTCCTCCGCCACGAACGCCTCGTCCGGCCGGGGGCTGACGCCGTCCCACCACTTTGAGCCCGCCCTCAGCGGAGCCCCGTACGCGTACCCGACCAGCCGCCCGCCGACCGTCGCCGCGACGGCCGCGAAGTCGTGCCGCGCGGACCAGTGGTCCAAGAACGGCGCGAAGGCCTCGCGGGGCTCCAGCGCGTCACCGCTCCCCGCGTACACCTCGTCATGCAGGTCCAGCAGCCGCTCCCGCTCCGCACGGGCCTCCGCTCCGCCCAGGCGCCGCAGCACCGGCTGCCCGGACCGCTGGCCGCTCATCCCGCACCGCCCGCGTGCTGGAGACGTGTCTCCAGCACCCGCAGCCGCCGTGCGACGGCGGGGCTGGAGACGCGGTCCACCACCGCGCCAGGGCCCGCCCGCAGCCCCGCTACCGTGGCCGTCGCCGCCTCCCGGTGTCCCTGCGTCCACTGGAGTTCGGCGGTGACCACGCCGTAGTACAGCGCGTTCCGCGCCATCCCCGCCGCCGACGTCAGGGCCGCCGCTTCCATGGCCATGGCCTCCGCCTGCCCGTACTGCCCCGCCGCCCGGTGCGCCAGCGCCCCCAGCCCCCGCAGTTCTCCCGCGCCGAGAAAAGCCAGCCACGACGGTTCGCCCGCGCGCTCCTGGCGGCGGTCGTCGACGCGCTCCGCCGCCGCCAGATGACGCCCCATCGCCCGCACATCCCCGCTTCCGGCCGCGTAGTCCGCCAGTCGCGCGTGCAGCAGCGTCGCCATCGCCGGATACGAGCGCACGTGCCGGTCCGCCAGCGCATTACGGCAGATCCGTGCCGCCTCCCACGGCCGCCCCTCCCGCTCGACCTGCACCGCCAAGTCCCCCCACGCCCGCATCACCGCCAGACGGTCACCTGACAGCAGCGCCGCCGTCAGCGCATCGTGCCGCATCCGCCCGGCCTCCCGCCGCCTCCCGCAATCGGCCGCCGCCCAGCCCGCACCCCCCGCCGCCGACGCCATCGCCGCGTACAGCTCGCTCTCCGCCCGCGGCCCGTATGTACAGCCCCCCGCTGTCTCCCGCAGCCGCACCAGCAACTCCCTCGCAGCCGCGCGGGTCGCTCCTCCACCCATCCCGTTGAAGTGCGCGCTCAGCCGCGCCAACGTGCCGTTCAGCCGCTCCATGTCGGCGGCAGCGAGATGCCCACGCACGGGCAACTCCTCCAACCGCAAAACCCCCGCCACGGCTCCCGCGAGTACCGTGCGCCGCCGGGGCCCGGCCCCCGCGACGACGGGAGCGGGCGGCAGGGGCGCAGCGGGTGTCGGCACCGCGCTGCGCGGCACGAACCCCATCGCCTCTGGCGGCACGCCGAGCACCTGTTGCAGCGGCACGAGATACCGCTCCTGCGGCCACCGCACCTCACCCGACACCCAGCGCCGCACATGCCGGTCCGTACACACGACTGGCACACCCCGCTGCGCCGACGCCGTGCACACCGCATCCGCCAGGCCCGCACGCGTCCACCCGTCCGTGCGCAACAGCTCCTCCAGTGCCCTGTTCCGCTGCCGCTCGCCGCTCATGTCCGTGTCCCTTCTTCCGATTCGACGGTAGACCCGCCTATGGGCCCTGAAAGGCAAAACGTCCGGTCCGAGCGCACGAAACGGCTCCGAAACGCCCGGCCTGGCGGACCGGCTCACGCGGTTATCTGGTCAACAAGCTCCCCGAAGGACCAGGAGGCCCGACTGTGCCACTCACTACCCAGTGGTCCCCGCCTGCCGGGGTCGCCGCCGAGTTGTTGCCCGCGGGGGTGTGGTGGGATGCCGCCGTCGTGCCCGCGTATCTGGGGGAGCGGGTGTTGGTGCGGCTCGGTCGTGAGTCGGGGGCGGTCATCCGGGACCCGTACGGGTACCGGCTCACCTGGCTGGTACCGCCCGGCACGACACAGGGGTGGGTGGTACCGGAGACCTCGTGCGTACAACTGCTCAGCAGCACACAGCACCTGACGGTTCCGCCTGGCTGGTGCACCCGTTCGTCCTTCACGCACTGGGTGCGGGGCTGGGCGGAGCATGGGCTCACGGACGCACGGTTGCTGTACGTGGTGCTGGATGCGGTGATCCGGGCCGAGCACGGGCCCCGCGAGAGTGGGGCCGGGCGGTGAGCCCGCGCTGTTTCCGGTGCTGTCGGGTGCCCGGCACGCAGACGGTCCTTGAGCTGTACTCCGGTGACGAGCGGGGCGCGAGCCCGCAGACACGCACGCGCACTGTTCCGGTGAAGGTGTGTGACGGGTGCGCGGCCGACATCGCCGCTGAGGACGAGGCCCGCGCCGCGAGGCCGGAGGCGGACCGGTGACCCGCCCCCAGTGCGAGGTGGAGAGCGGCGGCCACGTGGGCCCCGTCATGCGCTATCTGCCCACCGCGCGCTATCCGTGGCATGAGCCGGTGTGGCTGTGTCCGGGGCACGGTGCCTACCTCCCCCTCGCGGCGATCCGCGCCGAGGTCACGGGGGAGACCGTGGCCCGTGCCATCACTGTCTTCACTGGCGCCGGAAAACGCCGCGCCGACGACACCGAAGCCGCGCCCGCCCTGCGCGCACCGTGACCCCCACCCGCAACTGATCTGGAGCAGCCCCGTGCCGCGTGACCACACCGTTCTCATCCCCGCCGACCCCGACGACGTCTTCTACGACCCCCACGGCTGGGCCACCACCTCCGGGTTCCCCGTTGCCGTACTTGACGGCCAGCAGGCGCGCTTCGTCATGCGCCGCATCCAGGACCGTGCCGTACGGCTCATGTACGAGCTGCCGCAGGGGCCCGCGTTCCTCACCAGCTACCCGCGCCCCCTGCCGTCCGGGCAGGTCATCGAGATCATGGAAGGCAACCTCGCGACGCTCCTCACCGGCTACGCCTGCCACGCCCTCCGCCTGCGCGAGAAGAGCGAACGCATCGCCGTCGACGGCGAACCCCGCGACTGCGTGTCCACCCTGCTCGCGCCCCGCCACTGGTGGCAGGCCCGTCACACCCGTATCGGCAAGGCCCTGCAACACGAGGGACGCACCGTCATCCTCACGGCACCCCTCGTCGGCGGACGCACACTCCAGCTCACCACCGTCGCCCCATAGAACCCCCGTCCCCTGGGGAAACCGTCGGCAGCGGTCCAGGGGACGGGCCCCACGTCCCGGCGTGGGCGCGACGGCGCCCGGACCCGCGCCAGGGCCCACGCCGGGGCAGCCGGGACGAAGAGCGGCTACAGCCGGGCGCCGATTCCGGTCAGCGCCCGGACCTCCATCTCCGCCTGCTTGTCCGGATCCGCGGGGCGCCTGCTGAACACGGTGCCGAGGAAGCCCAGCACGAACGAGAGCGGGATCGACACGATGCCGGGGTTGACGAGCGGGAAGAGGTGGAAGTCGACACTCGTGAAGATCGACGTGGAGGTGCCCGAGACCGCCGGTGAGAAGACGATGAGCACGAGGCAGGACACCAGGCCGCCGTAGATGCTCCACAGCGTCCCCGACGTGTTGAAGCGTTTCCAGAACAGCGTGTAGAGCATCGTGGGCAGGTTGGCGGAGGCGGCGAGGGCCAGGGCCAGCGATACGAGGAAGGCGACGTTCTGGCCGTCGGCCACGATGCCGCCGACGATGGCCAGGAGGCCGACCACGACCGCCGTCAGCCGGGCCACCCGGATCTCGGACCGGGGATCGGCCTTACCGCGCCGTATCACGTTGGCGTAGACGTCATGCGCGAATGACGCCGAAGCGGCCAGGGTCAGACCGGCCACGACCGCCAGGATCGTCGCGAAGGCCACCGCCGAGACGACTCCCAGGAGCACGACTCCACCGATATGGAAGGCGAGCAGCGGCGCCGCGGAATTCTCGCCGCCCGGGGCTTTGACAATGGCGTCGGAACCGACCAGCGCTGTGGCGCCGTAACCGACGACGAGAATTCCCAGGTAGAAGATGAACATCGACCAGGAGCACCACACCACCGACCGGCGCGCCTCCTTGGCATTCGGCACGGTGTAGAAGCGCATCAGCACATGCGGCAGGCTGGAGATTCCGAGGACCAACGACAGGGCCAGCGAGACGAAGTCGATTTTGCTGATCGCGTTCTGGCCGTAAGAACTGCCTGGTTCGAGCAGTCGGCTGCCCAACGGGCTGTTCTCCGTGGCCTGTTGCAGAAGCGCGGAAAAGCTGAATCCGAACTTGCCGATGATGAACACGCTGATGAATGACACGCACACCAGGAGCAGACCGGCCTTGATGATCTGCACCCAGGTGGTGCCCTTCATCCCGCCCACCAGCACGTACAGGAGCATGACGGCGCCCACGCCGCAGATGAGCAGCGCCCGCCCGCCCCTGGTGTGCACGTCCAGCAGCAGGGCGATCAGTCCGCCCGCGCCGGCCATCTGGGCGAGCATGTAGAAGAACGTGATGACCAGGGTGGCGTTGGCGGCGGCGGCGCGCACCGGACGCTGCTTCATGCGGAAGGCCATCACGTCGCCCACGGTGTAGCGCCCGGTGTTGCGCAGCCGCTCGCCGATGAGCAGGAGGGCGACCAGCCAGGCGACGAGCCATCCGACGGAGTAGAGGAATCCGTCGTAACCGTGGACGGCGATCGCCCCGGAAATGCCCAGGAAGGACGCCGCGGAGAGGAAGTCGCCGGACATCGCGATGCCGTTCTGCACACCGGTGAAGGCGCTGCCAGCGGCGTAGTAGTCGGATGCCGTCTGGTTTTTGTTGGTGACCCTGTAGACGATGAGCAGGGTGATGATGACAAAAACCAGGAACACGCTCAGATTGAGCATGGGGCTGCCGATGGCGTCGGATGCGATCTGCCGTTTCATTGCTTCTCGACTCCCGCCAGTTCGTGGATCCTGTCCACTTCCGGATCAATCCTCTTCCGGGCGAAACGCCGGTACGCCAGAACGATCACGATCGTGGACACGAACTGCAACAGACCGAGGATGGTGCCCATGTTGATTTCGCCCGTGACCTTTTGGCTCATGAAGCCGTGGGCGTAGGCGGAAAGCAGAGCGAACGTCATGTACCAGCAGAAGAAGAGCGCGCTCATCGGGAAGACGAACAGCCGGAGCCGTCTGCGTAGCTGGACGAACTCCTCGCTCTGCTGAATCGCGGAGTAGTCGGGCTCGCCTTGGCGACGGGGATCGGTGAACTCCCGTCCGGCAGGCCGCTCGGACACTTCAAAGGGGGGCGACCCTGCCGGCCTGGTCACGTTCCTCTTTCTGTGGATTCGGGCAGGAGGGCGCATGGGCGCTCCTGCGGCGAGCGGGCGAGCGATGGAAAGGAGCAAGCCGTAGCCCCTGGGCGGTGGAGAGTGTAGCGAGCCGCCACACACCGTCAACCAGTGCCCCACGGCTCACGCGGCGAGCGTCGAATCCCGCGTGGGTGCCCAGACGCACCCCGAGAACCGTTTCGAACCATTCAATGCCCGCAATGGCTCCGAACTGAGGGCGACTTGATCCTATTTTTGCCCAGCATTTACCGAACCCGCATGGTGTCGTCGACCGGACCTCCGAATGTGGAGATCATGTGCGTAAGGGTTTGGTTCGTCGACGACTGGGTCGGGGGGCCGCATTGTTGCCGTTCGTCTGGCTGTCCTAAACTCGCCTGGGTCCCACAGCGCTTGACAGGTCGGCACACGGCATGCGGGGATCGGTTCGCATCCGAGGATTGGGAGAGGGAACAATGGTTTTCCTTGGGCGCACCCGCGACGTCGCCGGGTCGGTTGAGGGCCCTTGGGTGAACCCTCCCTTAGTTTTCGAAATGCAACTATCCAATGCCCGGGACATATGCCCGCTCCTGGGGTCGTGCATCGTGGCGTGACCGCAGGCAGTCGCGCCATCCCCCTCCGGCACCACTCTGTGCTGCCGGGCGTCCCCGTCCTGCTCAGGTGAAAACCCGGGAGAAAACAGCATCGTGACAGGTACCAGCGAGCAAGCTCTTCCGAGTACGGAGTTCATACCGTGAGCGCGGCCAGGCATGCGGCCACGCGTCCGGCACGGCCGTCGCGGTGGGCTTCGCTCGTGCAGTGGCGGAACTGGCGGCTGCTGGTGAAGCTGGCGGCGGTACTGCTCGTGCCGGCCCTGCTCGCTGTCGGTCTCGGCGTCGTGCAGATCCATGACGACGTCACGCGTGCGAACTCGTACGCGGATATGCAGCGGCTGGTCAAGATGCGCGGTGAGCTGCGGACTTTGCTGAAGGCCCTGCAAATGGAACGCACGATGTCCGTCGAACGACTGAGTGCCGCCGACGCCGACGCAGACGCCGACGCCGACGCAGACGCCGACGCAGGCGCAGGCGACGCCAATGCCGACGACGCGGACGCCGCCGACGCCGCCGATCTGCGGAAGCAGCGGGAGAGCGTCGACAGCGCCAGGACCACCGTCGCCCACACCAGGAAGCAGGAGGTCTCGCTCACGGACGTCGCGGCGCATCGTTACAGCGACGCCCTCGGCCTCATGGACCGCCTGCCAGCCCTGCGCGCACAGGTGACGTCGGGCGACGTCAGTTCCTGGTCCGCGCTCAACGGCTACGGCAAGGTCATCACGGGGGTGCTCGATCTGGACCAAGCACTCGTCAGCGGCTTGCAGACCCCCCAACTCACCAGGGCGGCCACCGCGTTGTACGTCCTGGAGGCCGTCGAGGAGCAGATCCACCTGGAGCACGCGATCCTGATGCAGGCAGCGGGCCGGGGCCGTTCGATGACCCCGACGCTCACGAAGGCGCTGCGAGAGGCCGACGTACGCCTGCGGGACAGGCTCGCCGACTTCCGGGCCGTGGCCACCCCCGCTGAGCTGAGCGAGTACAAGCGGACGGTCACGGGCCCCGCCGTCACCCGGCGTGCGGACGTGGTGAGCACCGTGCTGGCCCAGCCCCTCACGTCGGGCACACAGCAGGACGCCGCGTCGCTGCCCGTCCCGGCCGACAGGTGGAACCGAGACTCGGAGACCGCGGGAGACCTCGTCGACAAGGTGTCGGGCGGCTTCCTCCACAAGCTGCGCACCTCGTCGGCCCAGGCGCAGGACGAGACGAGCGACCGCGCGGGCGCGGCCTCCGTCATCCTCTTCGCCGTGCTGCTGCTCGCCCTGACCATCGGCCTCGGCATCGGCAGGCATCTGCTGCGGTCGCTGACCGTCCTGCGCTCGACGGCGCTCGACGTAGCGGAGAACCGGCTGCCCGCCGCCGTCGAGAGCATGCGCGAGGGGCGCAAGGCGGACGGCGTGGTCGACGTCGTGCCGGTGCACACCACGGAGGAGTTCGGCCAGCTCGCCAGGGCGTTCGACACGGTGCACGCCGAGGCCGTGCGCCTGGCCGCGGAGCAGGCCGCACTGCGCGGTGACCTCAGGAGCACCCTGGTCAACCTCTCCCGGCGCAGCCAGAGCCTGGTGGACCGGCTGCTGCTGATGATGGAACAGCTCGAACGGCACGAGGAGGACCCGGAGCAGCTGGCCAGCCTCTTCACGCTCGACCACCTGGCGACGCGCATGCGGCGCAACAACGAGAACATGATGGTCCTGTGCGGCAGCAGCCTGGTGCGCCCTGCCCACGGCGCGGCGCTGGACACCGTGCTGAGGGGCGCGGTCTCCGAGATCGAGCACTATCAGCGCGTGCTGGTCCAGCCCAGTCCCGCCGTCGACGTGGTCGGGTACGTCGCCGGTGACCTGGGGCGGCTCGTCGCCGAACTGCTCGACAACGCCACGACGTTCTCCCCGCCGCATACTCAGGTGGGCATCGGCGGCATCCGGCAGGCCGACGGCTCGCTGCTGATCGAGATCCAGGACGGGGGGATCGGGATGAACGAGAGCGACCTGGCCAGGGCCAACCAGCGCGTGGCGACGGACACCGCCTCGGACGCGCCCGCGTCCCGGCAGCTCGGGCTGTTCGTGGTCGGCCGCTTGGCGGGTCGGCACGGCATCGACGTCAGCCTCAGCTCGCAGCCGGGCGTCAGGGGATTGCGCGCCAGCGTCGTGGTACCGGCCAAGCTGGTCACGGCACAGTCAACGGCACCGTCCCGCACGGACCAGCCGGGCGCCGTGGCCGGACGACGCCCCGCCGCCGCGCTTCCGACGCGGACGCCCGGCGGCCGGACGAACAGCGGCCGGACGGACGGCGGTCGGACGGGCGGCGGCAAGGCGGACGTCGGCAAGGCGGCGTCGGGCCTGCCGCAGCGGCCGGTCTCCGGTGCCGCCGTGACGACAAGGCCCGCTCCGGGCGGCAGGGCCGCGTCTCAACAGCCCGGCGGTCCCTCGTGGTTCGACCACCCCGCGTCGGCGGCGTCTGACCATGGCGCGAACCACGGCGCGGGGAACGGCGCGAACCACGGCGCGGGGAACGGCGCGAACGCACAGGTGCGGCGCCCCGCGCCGGAGAAGCCCGCACCCGCATCCGCCCCCGCGCCCGCAGCCCGCCGCCCGGCCTGGGACGGTGCGCGGGAGCCTGACCAACCGGCCGGGCTGACGGAGAACGGGCTGCCCAAGAGGGTCCCGCGAACGCGGCCCGCTCCGGCCCGGACCGAGCGGCCCGCCACCGGGGCCGGAGACGGGAACGGGAACGGGAACGGGAACGGGGACGGGAATGAGAACCGGGACGGGAACGGGAACGGGAACGAGGGCGCCGTGAGCAAGAACGCCAGCCGCGCCCACAGCTTCCTCAGCAGCTACCAGTCGGGCATCCGTCGGGCTCAGCCTGATCAGACGCACAATCCATCGGCGACGGGCAGGGAGACCCCATGACAGCACCCCACTCCCCGGAGGTGAGCCAGTTCGGATGGCTGGTCACCAACTTCACGGAGCGAGTGCCCGACGTGGCGCACGCCGTGGTGATCTCGGCCGACGGACTGCTGCTCACCGCATCGGACCAACTGGCACCCGAACGTGCCGAGCAGCTCTCCACCATCGCGGCGGGTGCCGTCAGCCTGGTCCAGGCCGTCGCCGACTGCATGGAGACCGGGAACGCGCTGCGCACCGTGATCCAGATGGAGCACGGCAACATGCTGATGATGTCGATCAGGGACGGCTCGTGTCTGGTCGCCCTGGCGGCTCCGGACTGCGAAATCGGCCAGATCGCCTACGAGATGACGGTGCTCGTCGACCAGGCCGGTGAGATGCTGACTCCGGAACTCCGAACCGAGTTGCAGCAGTTCCAGCAGACTGCTGCCCGATAGCCGGACGGGGAGAACATGAGCACCGGTGGAGGACCGTCCGGCCCTCGAAGAGATCAGGACGCGGAGGACGAACAGACCTTCGCCGACGTGCTCAACGCGTTCAGTTTTGGTACCGGACGGCGTAAGCGGAAGACCTCCGGCGATCGCGGCACGCCGGAGGACACGGCACACGGCGAGCGCGGCGAAGCCCCGCGGCCCCCTGCCCCTGCCCCCGAGCCGCGCGGTCCGGCTTTCCCGGAGGCGGAGGGCCACCAGCCGCCCGCCTGGGAAGCGGGGAACGCGGAGCCCGGCGCACCGGCCTCCTTCGTCCGCGCCTACGCGTGGACGGGCGGCCGGACGAGGTCGCACCACCACTTCGAGGTCGAGACCCTGGTCACCGCCACCGACCCGAGCGGTGTCCCCGCCGCCGCCACGCAGTGGGACCGCGCGGTGCTCGACCTGTGCCGGGAGCCGAGGTCGGTGGCCGAGGTGGCGGCACTCGTCGCGGTGCCCCTGGGGGTGGCCAAGGTGCTCCTCGGCGACATGGCGGACCGCGGGATGATCGTCATCCACGAGGCGGCGACCGACGCCGACGACACCCCGACCCAGGCCCTGCTGGAACGGGTTCTGACGGGCCTGCGCCAGCTCTGACGGGCGCCCCTCGCCCGCCGGGAACACCGCCCCCGCGCCCGCGCCCGCCCCGGGCCCCCTGCCCCCGGGTTCCCCGCACCCGCCCCGGCTTCCCTGCCCCTTGCCCCGCCGTGCGTTCCGCCCTCCCAGAGGAGGCCACGCTCGCGCGCTCCGTTAAGGCTGCCTTTAGAGCTGAGGCGAACCCGGATTTAGGCGTGCGTGTTTGCCTTGATCCGGCACCTGATGACTGCGACCGCGTCCTGGCAGGCGGGAAACGAGGAGATCGTTCATGTCGAAAGTCCTGGTGATAGGCGGTGGCCCAGGCGGCTCGCTGGCGGCAGCACTGCTCGCACGGGCGGGCATCAGCGTCACGCTCCTGGAACGGGACGTCTTCCCCCGATACCACGTCGGCGAGTCACTCACCTCGTCGTGCCGCGTGATGATGGACATCGCCGGTGTCCTCGACAAGGTGGACGCCGCCGGATTCACCAGCCGTCGTGGCGCGTTGCTCCGCTGGGGCGCCGAGGACTGGACCATCGACTGGGCCGAGCTCTTCGGTCCCGACGTGCGGGGCTGGCAGGTCGAGCGCGCTGACTTCGACGAGATCCTGCTGCGGCACGCCCAGGAGCAGGGCGTCGAGGTCGTGGAGGGCGCGCACGTCAAGGACGTGGTCTTCGACGGAGACCGGCCGGTCTCCGCGAAGTGGGTGGACACCCGGCGGGGCAACGCGCAGCGGGAGACCGGGTTCGACTTTCTCATCGACGCGTCGGGCCGGTCCGGGGTGCTCTCGGCACAGAAGTTCAGGAACCGGCGGGCCCACGAGATCTTCCGCAACGTGGCCATCTGGAGCTACTGGGACGCGGGCGAACTGCTGGAGGGCACCCCGCCCGGCGGTCTGAACGTCGTGTCGGCACCGGACGGCTGGTACTGGGTCATACCTCTTCGGGAGGGTCGTTTCAGCGTCGGCTTCGTCTCGCACAAGACGCGGTTCGTGGAACGGCGCAAGGAGTTCGGCTCGGACGACGAGATGATCCGGGCCCTGGTGGAGGAATCCAGCACGGTGCGGGAGCAGCTCGCCATGGGCGCTTTCTGCGGGCCCACCCGCGTGGAGCAGGACTATTCGTACGTGGCCGACAGCTTCTGCGGGCCGGGCTATTTCCTCGTCGGTGACGCCGCCTGTTTCCTCGACCCGCTGCTGTCCACCGGGGTCCACCTGGCGATGTACAGCGCGGTCCTGGCCGCGGCCTCGGTCATCGGCGTCGACGCCGAGCAGATCGACGAGACGGAGGCCCAGGGCTTCTACGAGTCCCTGTTCCGCAACGCCTACGCCCGCCTGATCGTGCTGGTCTCCGGGGTCTACGAGCAGTACAAGGGCACCGAGAGCTATTTCTGGCTGGCGCAGCGGCTGGTGCGGGAGAAGGAGACGTACGACCGGCCGAACGGTGCCTTCGCGGAGATATCGGCGGGCCTGACCGATCTGCGCGACGCCGAGGACACGCGGGGCGTGAGGGCGCTGCCGGAACTGGTCGAGGAGGCCGACCAGGCACGGAAGCGCGCCGACGAGGAGGCTCCGCAGGGGCAGGCGGCGAACCTCAGCGCACTGCGCATCGAGCCGAATGACCTCTACGACGCCGCGTCGGGCCTGTACCTGGTGACCAAGCCGCGTCTCGGCATCAGGCGGGCCCGCCAGCCTGCCGGAGCCTGACGACGTTCGTCGCCCTGATGTTCCCGTAATGCCCGTAATGCGGGCAAGGACCGTAACGCAGGCAAGGAAAGGAAACCGTCAGTATGCCCGCGCTCACACTTCCGCCCGACGTGATCAATTGGGTCTACGAGCAGAACCCGGACGTGGAAGAGATAGACCCGGACCTCGACCTGTTCGACTCCCGGCTGGTCAACTCGCTGTCGCTGATCGAGTTCGTCATCGTCATCGAGGAGGCGAGCGGCCGGACCATCGACCGCCGCAATCTCAAGACGGACCAGTTCCAGACGCTGCGCACCATCCAGGAAACGTTCTTCAACGGTGCGTCATAGTCCGGGTGGCAGACCGTGACCTCGGCAGAAAACGGTGACCTCGGGAGAAAGCAGTGCCGACTGTAGAAGCAGGGGGAACCCAGCTCTCCTACCAGGTACGTGGAAGTGGCGTCCCCCTGGTACTGATCGCTCCCGCGGCGTCACCCGCCGCCGTGTGGGACCGCTGTCAGGTACCCGCGCTCGTGCGGGCCGGGCATCAGGTCATCACCTTCGACAACCGGGGAAGCCGGCCGTCCGCCGTCCCGCCCGGCCCTTACACGCTGGAGGACTTCACGGCGGACACCATCGGCCTGATCAAGGAACTCGGCGTCGGCCCCTGCCTGCTGGCGGGCGTGTCCCTCGGGGCCATGATCGCGCAGGAGGTGGCGAGCGCGTACCCCGAACTGGTACGCGGGCTGGCCCTCATGGCGACCCGTGGCAGAGGTGACGCGTTCCGCGAGGCACTGGCGCGGTCCGGCGCGGAGGCGATGCGGGCCGCTGGCCGGATCCCCGCCGAGTTCGCGGCTGTGTCCACGATGAGCCAGCTCTTCGGGCCCGCCACCCTCGCCGACGACCGGCTGGCGAAGGACTGGCTCACGACGTTCACCCTCTTCCCGCAGCACGGGGAGGGATGGGCAGCGCAGTACGAGTCGACGATCGCGGGCGACCGGCTGGCGGGGCTCGCGGCGGTCCGCTGCCCGTCACTGGTGCTCGCCTTCGAACACGACGTGGTGATGCCGCCGGTGATGGGCCGCGCCGTGGCCGACGCCATACAGGGCTGCCGTTACGAAGAGCTGGCGGGCTGCGGCCACTTCGGATTCCTGGAAAGGCCCGACGAGGTGAACCGCATCCTCACCGACTTCTTCCGCACCGTGGTGTGACGCGTGGCGGCCAGACCTTCAGGAGCGTTCCATGCCGTACTCGCCCCCGCGGGCACCCGGCGCCCGCACCCGCGAGCGACTGGGGCTGCCGCGCCCCGGCGTACTCTCCTTCGCTCTGGAGAGCACGCCCCACGAGCCGCCCGGACCCGGCGAGGTGGGGATCCGCGTCCACGCGGCCGGGCTGAACTTCACCGATGTGCTGACGGCCATGGGGCTGTCCGGGACCTTCTACGACCACGTCCCGCCCCTGGGCCTGGAGTGCGCCGGAGTCGTCACCGGGACGGGGCCCGGCGTGCCGGGAGTGAAGGCCGGTGACCGGGTCGCGGCCGTCGTCGAGGACGCCTTCGCCTCCCAGGTCAACGCACCTGCGAGCGCCGTCGTGCCGCTGCCGGACCAGATGGACTTCGCCCAGGGCGCGACGCTCCCCGTCGCGTACCTCACCGCCTGGTACGGGCTGAGTCACCTGGCCCGGCTGCGCCCCGGCGAGCGGGTGCTCGTCCACTCCGCCGCCGGCGGGGTCGGTTCGGCCGCGACCGCGGTGGCGGCCTTCCGCGGCGCGGAGCTGCTGGCCACCGCCGGAACCCCGGAGAAGCGCCGTCATCTGAGCGAACTCGGCATCCGGCACGTCATGGACTCCAGGGACGGGACGTTCGGCCAGGAGACGCTGCGGGCCACGGGCGGGGAGGGCGTCGACGTGGTCCTCAACTCCCTCCCCGGCGACGCCATCCGCACGGGTCTGGAACTGCTGCGGGTGCGGGGGCGGTTCGTCGAGATCGGCAAGCGGGACATCATGGCCGACGCGCCCTTGGGGATGCTGCCTTTCCAGCGGGGCATCAGCATGCACAGCCTCGACCTCAGACTGCTCATGACGGAATGCCCGGAGCTGATCGGCTCGCTGCTGGACGAGTTGGCACCGCTGTTCGCCTCGGGCGAGCTGGCTCCGCTGCCCTGCTCCCCGTTCCCGGTGAAGGACGCCGCCGCCGCGTTCCGCAGGATGAGCGGGGGGCGGCACATCGGGAAGACCGTGCTGACCTTCGCCTGAACCGGGGGCGGGCGGCCCGGAGGCGGGCGGACCGGCTCCGCTCAGGGGCGGCGGCGCAGCATGTTCATGATGGTGAGGGTCATGACGGTCTCGTCACGCTGGTTGAGCACGGCGACATCCGTGTGGACCATTCCGCGGTCCGGCTTGGACCGGGAGGGGCGGGCCCGGACCACGGTGGCGCGGATCGACAGGCTGTCACCGGGCCGGACCGGCCGCAGCCAGCGCAGCTCGTCGATGCCGGGGGAGGCGAGAGAGGCCACCTTGCTGAGGTAGTGGTCGGCGTACAGCCGCATCATCACGGCCGTGGTGTGCCAGCCGCTGGCGATCAGGCCCTCGAAGGGGCCCTCGGCCGCCGCCTCGGGGTCGGTGTGGATGCTCTGGGTGTCGAAGCGTCGGCCGAAGTCGAGGATGTCCTCCTCCGTGACCGTGATGCTGCCGTAGCTGTGCACCGAGCCCGTTTCGTAGTCCTCGAAGTACCGCTCGTGGACGGGGGTGGTGAAGGTGTCGGCGGTGGTCGTCATCAGTCGTCAGCGCCCTCTCGGAGACTTCTGTCGGATCGGTCGGCGGCGGCCGTCGAATGGGTACGGTAACGCACCGCCACCTCCTCGAAGGCGGTGAGTGAACCGGGGTTGGCCAGTGCTCCGTCGGCTGCGACCTCCGCCGCCGCGGCCCCACTCAGGATGCGTTTGACGGGCACCTCCAGCTTCTTGCCCGAGAGGGTCCGGGGAACCGCGGGGACCCGCACGATGTGGTCGGGGACGTGGTGTCCGGAGAGGGAGTCGCGGAGTTCGTCGCTGATGCGTGCCCGCAGGGACGCGTCCAGCACGACGTCCTCGCGCAGCACCACGAACAGCATCAGCTTGCCGCTGCCCGCCGTCTCCACGTGGACGACGAGTGAGTCGGTCACTTCGCCGATGTCCTCCACCACGGCGTAGAACTCGGCGGTCCCCAGGCGTACTCCGCCGCGCTTCAGCGTGGCGTCGGAGCGCCCGCTGATGACGCACGACCCCCGTTCGGTGACGGTGATCCAGTCCCCGTGGTGCCAGACGCCGGGGAACCTGTCGAAGTAGGCGGCACGGCGACGGGTGCCGTCCGTGTCTCCCCACAGGGCGACGGGCATGCTGGGCATCGGTTCGGTGATCACCAGCTCACCGGTGCTGCCGGTGACGGACCGGCCCTCCGGGGTGTACGCCTCGACCTTCGCGCCGAGGGCCCGGCAGGTGATCTCCCCTTCGACGACGGGCAGCAACGGCACCCCGCCGACGAAACCGGTGCACACGTCGGTGCCGCCCGAGAGCGAGGTGAGGACCGGGAGCCGCGGCCCCTCACCGGTCGCCGGGAGCCGCGGGGCCTCGCCGTCCGTCGGGAGGCGCGCGGCCTCACCGGCCGCGGCCTCCTCGTAGACCCACCGGAACCCCTCCGCCGGCAGGGGAGAGCCCGTCGAGCCGATGCCGCGCAGCCGGGAGAGGTCGTGATCCCGCCACGGGGTGAGCCCCGCCCTGCGGGACGTCATCAGGAACGGTGCCGAGGTGCCGAAGTACGTGGTGCCGGAGTCCGCGACGAGCTGCCACAGCGCCCCGTACCCGGGGTGGTTGGGGTCGCCGTCGAACAGGACCACCGCGCTGCCCACGGCGAGGCCGGAGACGAGGTAGTTCCACATCATCCACCCGGTGCTGGTGAACCAGAGGAACCGGTCGGCGGGGCCCAGGTCGTGGTGCAGGGCCAGCATCTTGAGGTGTTCGAGGAGGATCCCGCCGTGGCCGTGCACGATGGGCTTGGGGAGCCCCGTCGTACCGGACGAGTAGAGGATGTAGAGCGGGTGGTCGAAGGCCACGTCCTGGAAGGCGGGCTGCCGGAGGGCGGCGGCCCGTCCGGGGCCCGGGGCCGCTCCGGCGGCCGGTGCGCTGGTGCCGGGCGCGGCGGTCTCCCCGGGCTCCTCCAGCAGGCGGTCCCAGGAGAGGGCGTCGTCCAGACCGGCCCCCGTGTACGGCACGCACACCGTGCGGGTCAGCGACGGCAGCGCGGCGCGGATCTCGGCGACCTCCTTGCGGCGGTCGGTGAGCCGCTCCCCGGAACGGTAACCGTCCACCGCCACCAGGACCTTGGGCTCGATCTGCTGCCAGCGGTCCCGCACCGACCGGGCCCCGAACTCGGGTGCGCAGGAGGAGAACACGGCCCCCAGTCCGGCGCACGCGAGCAGCAGCACCAGTGCCTCGGGGATGTTCGGCAGATAGGCGGCGACCCGGTCTCCCGCCGTCACGCCGAGACGGCGCAGGCCGCGGCTCGCCCGGGCGACCTGGTCACGCAGCTCGTCCGCGGTGACGACGACGGTCTCCCGGGTCTGCGAGTAACCGAACACCATGGGGGCCGAGCCGTCGGCCCCCGGCATGGCCAGCACGCGCTGGGCGTAGTTCAACCGGGCGCCGGGGAACCAGCGGGTGTCCGCCGGGTCCGGGCCACCGGCACGTGCGGTCGACGGTACGTGCGGGGTGACGTCGAAGTGCTCCCACAGCGAGGTCCAGAACTCGTCCAGCGAGGACACCGACCAGCGCCACAGCTCGGAGTAGTCGCGGAAGCGCAGGCCGCGCTGTGCGTCGAGCCAGCGCAGATAGTGCCCGATGCGGGTGCGGTCCAGGACGTCGTCGGGCGGAGTCCACAGGGGGGCGGGGACGGTCACGGTCGGTCGTCACCTCGTACGTCACTTGTGGCGGGGGAGTGGGCGGTCAGCAGGACGAGGCATCCGGCGTATCCCGGTTCGGGGGTGAAGGCGATGTCCGCCCACGTGCTTCCGCGGCCGTGGTGCTCCGCACCGATGTCCCGCAGCCCGGCTCCGGAAGCCTTTGTCCACGCCTCGCGCCTGGTCCAGCTTCGATACCAGTCGGCGACGCGTTCTCCCCCGGGCGCGGTGGACCACTGTTCGTACTCGTCGGCGGAGAAGAAGTGCCGGGCGATGCCGGTGAAGTCCCGTCCGGGAGCGAGGCGTTCGACGTCGACGCCGACGCGTCCCGGCCCCTTCGTCACGGCGAGGACGGCGAGCCGGCCGGAGTGGGCGAGGTTGAAGTCGAGGCCGGCGACGGCCGGCCGGGCCAGGAAGGGGCGGCCCTCGTCCGTCGAGCCGAACGCGATCCCTTCCCCGCCTTCTCCGCCGCCCGTGACGTGGCGGGCGAGCACCCGCCGGGCCAGGGCACGGCCCGCGACGTACTGGGCCCGGGCGGTGTCCGTGCGGATACGGGTGAGGCGTGCGCGTTCAGCGGCGGAGAGGGTGGCCTCGTCAGCGGCGTACGCCTCCGTATGAGGGGCGGCGCAGCGGGTGCTCCACAGTTCGACGGGCTGCTGGAGTGGCCGGTACACGCCCAGCAGACGGGTCCTGCCGGGCTCCGTGTTCGCGTCCTGGCCTCGGGGCCTGCCGGGGTCCGTGAGGGGGCCGGTGCCTGTGAGGGGCCGGCCGGGGTGCGGATTCATCGCGATGGCCTCCTGGGCGCGAGGCGGTGTCCGGGGGCCGCGCGGGGTGCCCGGAGACACCGTAGGGAGCCGCCTTAAAGACCGGCTAACCGGTGCCTTAAGCCGGGCGTGGGGAGGGAGGGTCCGGCTGTGTCCTGGCGGCCGTCGCGACGGCCAGGCAGGCGACCCCGGTCAGCGCGGAGAAGGCCACGACGGCGGGGAAGAGCCCGACCTCGGCCGCGAGGAACCCCACGCCGATGACCGGGATACCGACTCCGAGGTAAGTGATCATGTAGAAGGCGGACAGCACTTCGGCCCGGCTCTCCGGCGGCGCCAGCTCGTTCGTACGGGCCAGCGCCGCCATGAAGGCGATGCCCTGACCCGTCCCTCCGACGACCGCGGCGGCCAGCAGCAGGGGAGTGAGCCGGGTGGCACCCGCAGCGGCGAGCAGCGCCAGACCGGCGACGAGCAGGAGCAGGCCGACGGCAGGGCGCGCGACGGTGCCGGTGCGTGACAGGACGTACTGGGCAAGGGCGGCGCAGAGCAGGAACATGCCCGCGGCCGTCCCGGACAGCAGCAGGTTGTCCCGGTGCAGGATCACCGAGGTGTACGAAGGCACCATGGCGAGGAAGAGGGCGACCACCGCCCAGCCCAGGAAGCTGACGGCGCCCGCGAGCGCGAACTGCCGCCGGGCGGCGGCCGGGATGCTGGGGCGCCGTGGACGCCAGGCTGGCCGGGGACCGGTCGGCGCGGGGAGCTGGGTGACGGCGGCCATGGCCAGGGCGAGGAGCCCGAGTTCGAGGAGATAGGCCAGGCGGAGAGGCAACGGGGCGTACTGGGCGAGGAGCCCGGCCAGCACGGGGCCGAGCCCGCCGCCGCCTGTGACCATGGCCGAGGCGAGCGAGGAGGCCCGGGGGCGGTTGCCGGACGGCTCGGTCTCGACGAGGGCGGCGGTCAGTGCGCTGGAGGCCGCGCCGACCGAGATGCCCTGGAGGGCGCGGGCGGCGAACAGGGAGCCGACTCCGTCGGCCGCGGCGAAGAGCGCGGCGGCCACCCCGGCGAGCGCGATGGCGGGAACGACCACCCGGCGATGCCCGATGCTGTCGGCCAGCGCACCGGACATCAGCAGGGTGGGCACGAGAGTTCCGGCGTAGACGGCGAAGACCAGGGTGACCACGATCGGGGTGAAGCCGAACTCGGCCTGATAGCGCGCGTACAGCGGGGTGGGCATGTTCGTGCCGACCGTCAGGACGAACAGGATGTAGGCGGCTGCGGCGAAGGGCAGGGCGCCACGCGCGCCGGAGTCGCGGACAGGTGCGGTTAAGGCTTCCGACCGGCCAGTTTCTGTGGGGCGAGAGGTCATGGGGAACCGTATTCGACGGACGCTTCGGTGCCGGCCGAAGTGTCGTGGCGTCCTGTGCCCGGGCGCTGCGCGGGGCGGCGGGCCGGGTTACGCGGCGGAGAGCGGAGAGTCGACGTGGTCGAGCCACGGCTCCCGCGCGAGTACGGCACGGTGGAGTTCCCGCAGGCGGGTGCAGGGCTCCATGCCCAGATCCTCGTCGAGCTGCCGTCGCAGCGCGTGGTAAACGGCCAGGCATTCGGGGACGCGGCCACTGCGGTAGAGCGCGATCATGAGGTACGCGTACAGGTTCTCCCACATCGGGTGCTCCTCCAGGAGCACGTACAGTTCCCCGATCAACTGGGAGTGCCTGCCGAGGCTGAGTTCGATCTCCATGCGTTTCTCGCGGACCGCGTTGCGCCGCTCCTCCAACTGCCGGGCGTACGCGTCCATGGTGGAGGCGCCTCGTACGTCGGCGAGGGCGGCTCCGTCCCACAGTCTCAGTGACTCGGACAGCAGCGACGCGGCCTCCCGCGCCTGGCCGGCTCTGGCGACCTGCTGGGCCCGTCTGGTCAGGAAGTCGAACACCGTGAGATCGAGCGAGGCGCAGCTATCGGTCCGGAGCGTATAACCGGACGAGTCCGTGGTGATGACGGTGTTGCCCGCGTCCGCGTGGGAGATCTGCTGCCGGAGTTTGGAGACGTATACCTGGAGCGCGGTGGCCGCCGTCCGCGGTGGGTTCCCGGACCACAGGGCGTTGATGATGCGTGCCGGGGGCACCGGTCGGTTCGCGTTGAGGCAGAGCAGGGCCAGTAATGTGCGCACTTTGAAGGCCCGTGGGGTGACTGTTTCCCCAGCTTCGGTCACCATTTCCACCGGGCCCAAAATGTGGAACCTCATCTGTCTCCTCGTGAAGTCGCGGAACGACGCACCCGGAGAAAGCATGTGAGGGCCACGGAGTGCATGTCAAGGTATTTCCCCTTCCTTTGGCCAGTAGGCCCTCTTGTCGGCACCTGTTATAGTGCGCATCTATTGGTTTTCGTAAGTGCGTATATTTCGCGACAAGGAACTACAAATTAGCGGCGATATGCATTTAGGTCCCTCGCTTATGCGGTACTTAGGGATCGCTTTGGCTGTTCTTCGGCGCCGGGTGGGAAGGTTGCCCGGAATCCCTGGTGGGCCGGTCGAGGAGGCTTATGTACCAGTTCGCATTTACTTCGGTTGACGACCCCAACCTGGCGCTCGCACTGAAGATCCTGCCTGCTTTGATCGTGGTGCTCGTGGCATCAGCCGTGTGCGGAAGGTTGGCCATCGCGGTGAAACAGCCGCGCGTGCTCGGGGAAATGGTCGCAGGTGTTCTTCTCGGGCCGACATTCCTCGGCATGCTGTTGCCTGATATTCAGCAGCGGCTCTTCCCCGCGGAAGTGAAATCCTTCCTCTATGTGCTCAGCACGATTGGGCTGACGCTGTACATGTTCCTGGTCGGCGTCGGGATGGAACACGGTGAACGCGGCGAGGCGAAGAAGACCGGACGTCAGGCCACCGTGCTCGCCATGTCGGGCGTGCTGCCGGCCCTGGTGCTGGGCGCCGGTGCCGGAGTGCTGTGGTACGACGAGTTGTCCCGGGGTGACATATCCCGTGCGGAGTTCGCGTTCTTCGTCGGCTCAGCGCTGTCCATCACGGCGTTCCCCATGCTCGCCCGCATCCTGTACGAACGAGGTCTTCAGCACAGCCGGCTGGGCAAATTGTCACTGGTCGCCGCCTCGATGGACGACGCCGCGGCGTGGTGCCTGCTGGCGGTGCTCTCGGCCGTACACGCCGGTACCGGCCTCACGGGCGCGCTGCGGACGATCGTGCTGGTCGCGATCTTCGCGGCGCTGATGCTGCTGGTCGTCGCGCGGCTGCTGCGGCCCCTGGGAGCGACGGTGGCGCGGACCGGGAGGCTCGCCCCCGGGCAGATGTATCTGGTCGCCGTGATCGTGCTGACCGCGGGCTGGTTCACGGACTTCATCGGCGTGTATTCGGTCTTCGGCGGTTTCATCGCCGGTCTGGCCATGCCGCGGAACGCGGCTTTCAGGGAAGCGCTGCACGGCAGAATGATGGACTTCGTCTGCGTCTTCCTCCTGCCTGTCTTCTTCGCGTTCTCCGGCCTCAACACGAAGCTCGGCGGGGTCACCGATGGAACCATGCTGCTGGCTCTCGGCACGCTCCTGGCGGCCGGGTTCGCCGGAAAATACGTGGGCTGCGGGCTCACCATGCGGGCGGTGGGCTACTCATGGCGGGAGTCCTGGGCGGTGGGCGGTCTCATGAACGCCCGGGGCCTGATGATCCTCATCTTCATCAATATCGGCCTCGCGCAGAAAATGATCACGCAGGAACTGTTCTCCATGCTGGTGCTGGTCGCGGTGATCACCACGGCGGGGGCCGTTCCGCTCTTCCGCTGGGCCCTTCCCCCGCGTCACGAAGCGCGGCTCCTGCCCCCTGTTCCCGTCGGCACGGAGATGGATACGACGGGGCCCGCCCCGCGTGACGCGGCGGACGTACCGGCGGAGACCCGCCGGTGAACCGGAGCTTTCGGCCGCCGTTAAGCGGCGTTTTATCGGCCGGTGGTTCCCTGACCGGGTCATGGAGCGTCGGATTCACGGCCCCACGAGGGCCGTTGAACCGGCGCGGGGACCGTTCCTGCGCTGAGGAGAGAGCATGGCGGACAACGTTGCTGGGCCGAGCGGGGAGAATGAGCGGCGCTGCGTGCTGGTGACCGGGGCAGCCCGGGGAATCGGCCGCGGTATCGCCCTCAAGCTCGCGGGCGAGGGCTACGACGTCGTCGGCTGCTACCGGACCGAGAGCGAGGACTCTCGTGAGACCCGGGAGAAGATCGAAGCCCTTGGCGCCCGTTCGTACTTCACCACGTGCGACGTACGCGACCGGGACGAGGTCGAGGAGATGGTGGACCGGGTCGAGAAGGAGTTCGGCCCGGTCACGGCCCTGGTGAACAACGCGGGGATCACCAGGAACAGTCCCATGCCGCTGCTGTCGGCAGAGGCGTGGGACGACGTTCTCGACACAAACCTCAGCGGTATGTGGAACGTCTGCCAGGCCGTGATGTACCGCTTCTTGCGTCGCAAGCGCGGAACGTGCGTGAACATCTCCTCGATCGTCGCGCTCAGCGGCTTCGTGACGATGAGCAACTACGCCGCGAGCAAGGCCGGCATCATCGGCATGAGCAAGTCGTTGGCGCGGGAGGTCGCCGGGCACGGAATCCGGGTCAATGTCGTGGCCCCGGGAATCACCGAGACGCAAATGCTCGAAGACATTCCGGTGCCGGCCCGGGAGAAAATGCTGGACCGCATTCCGCTCCAACGGTTCGGACAGCCCGAGGACACCGCTGAGATGGTCGCCTTCTTGCTGTCGGACCGCGCCGCGTACATCACCGGCCAGGTCATCCGAGTGGACGGCGGCGCGGCCCTCTGAGCGCCTTGCCTGGTTCCGTGACACGTATGCGCCGACCCCCGCCCGTGCCGTCTCCACCACCGGCCCCGGCCCGGACAAGATCCGGTGTCGCGGCGGGAACATTTTGGATCTTGTGAAGTCATCGCGGGACCAACGAACCCCCGCTCGTCTCCCGCGGCGGGGCTTGAACCTGCCCATCCCCCATAGGGACGCGCCGGACCTGTTCGAGGAACCGCGCCTCGGTGTCCTTCTCGCCGATGAACTGCTTCAGCTCCTGGTCGGCATCCCGGAACGCTTCAGCGACAGAGACCGGCGACAACCTCGTCAGCTTTCGCGCGAAGCAAGACGGGCCTGGGCGTCTGGGCGCTGCCGACCGGTCTGCCGCCGGGGACGGGAAGGCCCCTCGGCCACTCGCCGGGCCTCGGACAAGTGATCGAAGACGGAGTGACGGCCCCTCCGTCCACGGAACCGGCCCCGTGTCCACTGAGTGTCCACTGGATCTTGGTCCGGACGGTGAAGAGGGGGGCCGCCGCGTGAT
>NZ_JBSHAO010000049.1:0-63258 GCF_053611545.1 Streptomyces sp. NPDC054796
CTCCGCGACGGCACCTTCTACGAACCCCGCCTCCCTGAAACAACCGCCGCATGACCAGCTCAGGCTTGACGAAGGACATAGAGGCACCCCCCGCTCGCCGCCCCTGCCGATCCCGCCCCCTCCGCCCCGCGCTCAGTCCTTCCGTGCCCCCTCCCCGTTCCCCCGCCCCACCAGCGCCAGCGCCCCCCGCTTCAGCCACGGCCAGGCCAGCAGCACGACGATCACGGCGTACACCGTCACCGCGAACGGGGTGTTCACCAGCCCCGTCACGCTCCCGTCGCTGATCTGGAGCGCACGTCGAAGCTGCTGTTCCGCCGACGGGCCGAGGATGACGCCGATCACGGCGGGCAGCACGGGCAGCCCGAAGCGCCGCATCATCAGCCCGATGAGGCCGATGACGAGGAGGATCACCAGGTCGATGGCCTCGCCGCCGACCGCGTAGGCGCCGACGCCCGCGAAGAAGAGGATGCCCGCGTAGAGATACGGGCGCGGGATGCGCAGCAGCTTGGCCCAGACGGGGGCCAGCGGCAGGTTGAGGACGAGCAGCAGCACCATGCCGACGAACAGCGAGGCGATCAGGCCCCACACCAGCTCCGGCTCCCGCTCGAAGAGCAGCGGGCCCGGCTGGATGCCGTACTGCTGGAACGCGGCCAGCATGACCGCCGCGACGGCCGTCGTCGGCAGCCCGAGCGTGAGCATCGAGACCAGCGTCCCGGCCGCCGACGCCGAGGCCGCCGACTCAGGGCCCGCGACGCCCTCGATGGCGCCCTTGCCGAACTGGTCCTTGTGCTTGGAGAGGCGCTTCTCCGTCACGTACGACAGGAACGTCGGGATCTCAGCGCCGCCCGCCGGGATCGCGCCGAACGGGAAGCCGATCAGCGGCCCGCGCAGCCACGGCCGCCAGGTGCGCCGCAGGTCGGAGCGGCCCAGCCAGGGCTGTCCTACGGGGATCGACTCGCCCTGCCCGCGCCGCAGATGGGCCGCGACCCACAAAGCCTCACCGATGGCGAAGAGGCCGACGGCGACGATGACCACGTCGATGCCGTCCGAGAGCTGGAGGCTGCCGAAGGTCAGCCGCTGCTGGCCCGTCATCTGGTCGAGCCCGACCAGGCCCAGGGTGAGGCCGATGAGCAGGGAGGCGAAGCCGCGTACCCGCGAGGAGCCCAGCACCGAGGTGACGGCGATGAAGGCCAGCACCATGATCGCGAAGTAGTCGGGCGCGCCGATGTCCACGGCGAGCGAGGCGACCGTCGGCGCCAGCGCCACCAGCAGCACCGTGCCGATGATGCCGCCCGCGAAGTGGCCGATGGCGGCGGCGGCCAGCGCCTGGGAGCCGCGCCCCGACTTGGCCATCGGGTTGCCCTCGATGGCGGCGACGACGGCGGCGCTCTCACCGGGGGTGTTGAGCAGGATCGAGGTGGTCGAGCCGCCGAACATGCCGCCGTAGTAGATGCCGGCGAACATGATGAACGCGCCCGTCGGGTCCAGCCCGTACGTCACGGGCAGCAGCAGCGCGACGGCCATGGCAGGGCCGATGCCCGGCAGGACGCCGATGGCGGTGCCCAGCAGCACGCCGACGGCCGCCCACAGCAGGTTGAGCGGGGTCAGCGCGGTGCCGAATCCGTCGAGGAGTGAGTTCAGCGAATCCACTCAGATCACCCCCATCAGCGGGCCGCCCGGCAGCGGGACGCCCAGCGCGGTGTTGAAGAGCGCGTACGTGGCGAAGGCCAGCACGGCGGCGATCAGCGGATCGCGGACCGGGTTGCGGGAGCCCAGCGCGTAGGCAGAGCCCCAGAACAGCAGCGCTCCGGAGAGGGGGAAGCCGAGCGGGTCGATGAGCGCGGCGAAGGCGAGGAAGACGCCCGCGAGGAGGGCGACGGTGCGCCAGTCGCCGGGCTCGTCCAGGTCCACGTCCTCGCCGCCCTCGGCCTCGCCGCGACCGCCGCGCAGCACGTCGACGGCGAGCACGGCGGCGACGAGCAGCAGCGCGCAGCCCACGACGAGGGGCACGGTCCTGGGCCCGACGGGCCCGCGCTGCGAGGAGACGGTGTCCATGGTGACCGCGTCCGTGAGGACGAGGACGCCGACGGCCAGCAGCAGGACGCTGACGCCGAGTTCGGAGCGTCCGCGCAGCTTGGCGCGCAGCCCGCCCGGCGCGCTTCCGGGTTCCGGCTCCCGCGCGGGGGTGTCGGTGTCGGTGCCGCTCACTGGCCCAGTCCCTTCAGTACCGTGTCGACGCGCTTGTCCTGGCCCTTCAGGAAGCGGCCGTACTTCTCGCCCGTCAGATACGCGTCGTCCCAGCCGTTCTTGGCCAGCGACTTCTTCCACTCGGGGGACTTGTGGAGCGCGTCGAAGAAGTGGATGAGCTTGTCGCGCTCGGCGTCGGAGAGCCCTGGCGGTGCCATCACGCCGCGCCAGTTGGTGAACTCCACGTCCACGCCCGCCTCTTTGAGCGTCGGCGCGTCGAAACCCTTGATGCGCTCGGGGCCCGTCACGGCGAGCATCCGCAGCTCGCCGGACTCGATCTGATCGCGGTACTCGCCGATCCCGGAGACGCCGAAGGCGACCTTGCCGCCCAGGACCGAGGCCAGCAGCTCGCCGCCGCCGTCGAAGGGCACGTAGTTGACGGACTTGGTGTCGATGCCCGCCTTGCCCGCCATGAGCATCGGCGCCAAGTGGTCGGGCCCGCCGGCGGAGGAGCCGCCGCCCACGGCCAGCTTGCGCGGGTTCTTCTTCCAGTCCGCGAGGAGCTGCTCGAACGTCTTGTACTTGGAGTCCTTGGCGACGACCACGATGTCCGGCTCCTCGACGAGCCGCGCGATGGGTGTCGCGTCGGCCAGCCCGGAGGGGGAGTGGTTGGTGTGCACGGCGCCGACGACGCCCAGGCCCATGGACATGGCCAGCTTGCCGTTGCCGCGCTCGTTGACCAGCCGGGAGAGCCCGACGGTGCCGCCCGCGCCGGGCAGGTTGAACACCTCGACGTTGTGGCTCAGCCCGGCGTCCTCCGCGTTCTTGGCCGCGGTACGGGCGGTGATGTCGTAACCGCCGCCGGGGGTGTTGGGCACCATGAACTGGAGCCCGGGGATGTTCGTCCCGGTCTCGGCGCCGCTGCCCGTGGTGATCAGCGGGGGGCCGATCAGCAGGAGCAGCGCCGCCCCGAGCGGGGAAAGATAGGTGCGCAGGCGCACGCGGGGGCACCGCCTTCCGGTGGTGAAACCTAGGGGGTAGGAGCGTGTGGGACGGGCCACATGCTGCACACCCCATACGGCGGTGTCGCCCCCTGTGCAGCTAAGGAATCTTGTGTTCGTTGTGGTCCTTTTGTTCACGGCATCCCGGCGCGGGCGCCCGCGCGGGCACCGTAAAGTTCCGCCATGCTCCATCTGCGGATGATCACACCCCACGACCGCACGGAAACGGTCGTGGAACTGCTGCGTACGACGGTCGGCACGGCGCACCTCGCGGTGCTGGCCGGTGCCGCGCGCGACCCCGAGGGCGACGTCGTCATGTGCGACGTCGCACGGGAGGCGGCGGACGATCTGATCGGAGAGCTGCGCGGTCTCGGGCTGCCCGCCGACGGCTGCATCACCGTCGAGAACATCGATCTGTCCCTCTCCGAACGCGCCGACAAGGCCGAGACCGACGCGCCCGGCGAGGGCGTGGACGCGGTGCTGTGGGACTCGCTGACCGACGCGACGCACGAGGAGTCGCGGCTCTCGGTCACCTACCTGGCCTTCCTCACCCTCGCGACGATGCTCGCCGCCTGCGGTGTGATGCTCGACAGCGAGATCCTGATCGTCGGCGCGATGGTCGTCGGGCCCGAGTTCGGGCCGCTCGCCGGGGTGTGCACGGGGCTGGTGCGACGGGCCTGGTGGCTGGCGTGGCGCTCGCTGGGCGCGCTGCTCGTGGGCTTTCCGCTGGCGATGGTGGCGACGGGCGTGTTCGGCATGGTGATGGATGTGACCGGGGTCTTCTCGGAGGAGCAGTACCACGCGCCGCACCCCTCGACGGAGTTCATCTGGCAGCCCGACCTCTCGTCGTTCGTCGTCGCCCTGCTGGCCGGTGTCGCCGGGATCCTCTCCCTCACCTCGTCCAAGTCCGGGGCGCTGGTGGGCGTCGCGATCTCGGTGACCACGGTGCCCGCCGCCGCGAACGCGGCCCTCGCGCTGAGCTACGGGGACCTCGGCGAGACGTGGGGCTCCGCCGTGCAGCTCGGCGTGAACACGGCGGGAATCCTGCTGGCCGGAACGGTCACTCTGCTGGCGCAGAAGGCGTTTTGGGCCCGCCAGCGCGCTAAGCGGCCAGCGGTGTCCGGCTGAGGCCACCCCTCTTTGGCGTGGGCCGTCGGCCCCTGGGCCCTGGCCTCTGGCCCCTGGCTCCTGCGACGCGAAAGCGCCCCGTCACGAAGTGCTCGTGACAGGGCGCTTTTTCGTCCCGGGCCGCGCAGGCTTCCCGGGTCCCGCGGGCTAGTCGTCCAGGCGGGTGGCCGTGACCTTCGGGGCGCTGCCGTGGTCGCCGTCGGCCGGTCCGTCGGACTCGTCCTCGTCCTCGTCGGTCCCGGTGGTGGGGCCGATCCGGATCTCGAAGTCGCCGCCGTACTGCTCGTGACCGGCGACGACGGCCGTCTCGATGGCCTCCTCGCCGCGCTCGCCGATCACGATGAGACGGTCCTGGCGCAGGTCACGCATGAGCGCGACACAGAGCCCGATCATCACGACCGTGAACGGCACGGCGACAAGGATCGTGAGGTTCTTCAACCCCGTGAGTGCCGTATCCCCGCCGCCTCCGATCAGCAGCATGATCGCGGCGACCGCACCGGTCAGCACACCCCAGATGATCACGACGGGCCTGGTCGGCTCCAGCGTGCCCTTCTGGGAGAGGGTGCCCATGACGATCGACGCGGCGTCCGCGCCGGAGACGAAGAAGATGCCGACCAGGATCATCACGACGAGGGTCGTGACGCTGACGATCGGGTACTCCCGCAGCACCGCGAAGAGCTGGCCCTCGGCCGTCGCCTCGTCGGTGAGCTTCGCGCCGTGCTCCTCCAGGTGGATGGCCGTGCCGCCGAAGATCGCGAACCAGACGAGGCTCACGACGCTCGGCACCAGGATGACGCCGCCGACGAACTGGCGGATCGTACGGCCGCGGCTGATGCGCGCGATGAACATGCCGACGAAGGGCGTCCAGGAGATCCACCACGCCCAGTAGAAGACGGTCCAGCCCGAGAGCCAGTCCGCGACGTTCTTGCCGCCGGTCGCCTCCGTACGGGCCGCGAGCTGCGGCAGGTCGCCGATGAACGAGCCGACCGAGGTGGGCAGCAGGTTCAGCATCAGGATCGTCGGACCCGCGATGAAGATGAACAGCACCAGCAGACCGGCGAGCACCATGTTGATGTTGGACAGCCACTGGATGCCCTTGGCGATGCCGGAGACCGCGGAGGCGACGAAGGCCGCCGTCAGCACCACGATGATCAGGACCAGCAGGCCCTCGCTGACGCCGTCGGCCCAGCCGACCTCCTTCACACCGCTGCTGATCTGGAGGGCACCGAGGCCCAGCGAGGCGGCGGATCCGAAGAGGGTGGCGAAGATGGCGAGGATGTCGATGACCTTGCCGACGCCGCCGTTGGCGTGCCGCTCGCCGATCAGCGGAGTGAAGACCGCGCTGATCGTCTGCCGCCGTCCGCGCCGGAAACAGCTGTACGCGATGGCCAGGCCCACCACCGCGTAGATCGACCACGGGTGCAGCGTCCAGTGGAAGAGCGTCGTGGCCATGGAGTGCTCCATGGCCTCGGAGTTGCCGGACGGGTTGGTACCGGGCGGCGGGTCCGCGAAGTGGGTGAGCGGCTCGTTCACCCCGTAGAACATCAGGCCGATGCCCATGCCCGCGCTGAACATCATCGCGACCCATGAGACGGTCTTGAACTCGGGTTCCTCTCCCTCCTTGCCGAGGGTGATCTTTCCGTAACGGCTGAACGCCAGCCAGAGAGCGAAGACGACGAACCCGGAGGCGGCGAGCACGAAGGCCCAGCCGCCGTTGTGCATGGTCCAGGTGAGCATCTTCGTCGAGATGTCTTCCAGGGAGCCGCTCGCGACGCCTCCCCAGATGACGAACGCGAGGGTCAGCAGCGCCGTGACGCCGAAGACCACGCGGTCGGTCTGCGGGACCAGGGAGGTCCGCAGGCTCGGTGAGGCGCCTGGCGGCGACTCCTTCTCTGGTGCGTTCCGTTCCACCCGTTCCTCCGGCACGCTGGGACCTTTCATCTTTTGGACAGGGCAAGCACGGGAAGCGGCTACCCGACTTCACGCGCGGCATGTGCTGATGAAGAGTCAACAATACGCAAAGGGACAGCCGTTCGAGGTTTGAGCGACGAAAACCGTGACAGGGCCTCCATCGGGACCGGTTTCCGCAGCTCAAGAGGGTAATAACGGCTGAGCGGGCGGCTCGGCAACCCCCGTCCTGTACGGGTTCGTATGGGCCGTTCGAATGACCCGGCACAGTCTTCGGGATCTGAAGGGATACGGATCGAGGGGCGAGGGGAGGCCGCGCGGGCGCGGGGCGCTCAGGTGCCGTGGGTGCCGCGGACCTCCAGTGAGGACAGCAGCTCCTCCGTGGCCGCGGCGATCCGGTCGACGGCCAGCTCGAACGCCTCCGCGTTGTGCGCGGCGGGCTGACGGAAGCCGGACACCTTGCGCACGTACTGGAGCGCGGCGGCGCGGACGTCCTCGTCGGTGACGGCCTCCGCGTACGGGGGGCGCAGGGTCTTGATGCTTCGGCACATGCCGTCGACCGTACGCCGACGGCTCGGCGAAGGGGGCGGTTCGGCGGGGAGTAGGGCCGTTCGGCCCCCTCCGGGAGCAGGCCCGCGCGGTCATGATGGAGAAGTGGGGGAGGGGGAGGACCGGGCTGGACGAGCCAACCCCCGGTGCGGCTCGTCCAGCCCGCAGGGCACCCCGGTGGGCATCCCGGTGAGCACCCTGGTCGCCTCTCCATCGCGCCCGCTCTGACCTGCGGTTACGCTCTCGCTCGCCACTCGAATGGCGGCGAGGTACCGTGAACGGGAGGAGGCGGTTATGCGCACTATGTCTGGAGTGCTCGGCACTCTTCCACCGGATCAGCGGGAGCAGCTCCGTGCGCTCGGCCGGGACGTGGCCTTCGCCGCCGGAGACCGGATGTTCGAGGAGGGCGGCCGGGCCGACCGCTTCTGGATCATCCACACCGGTTCCGTCACGCTCGACATGCATGTCCCGGGGCGGCGTGCGGTGGTCATCGACAGCCTGGGGCACGGCGAACTCGTCGGCTGGTCCTGGATGTTCCCGCCCTTCACCTGGCAGATGGGCGGCGAGGCCGCGAGCCCCGTGCGCGCGCTCCAGTTCGAGGCGGACACGGTGCGGGCGCTCTGCGAGCGGGACAGGGAGCTGGGGCACGCGCTCACCCACTCCGTCGCCGGGGTCATCGGGCAGCGCCTCCAGCGCTCCCGCACCCGGCTGATCGACCTCTTCGGCCCGTACGCGCTCCCTTCGGAGTGAGCCGCGCTCCCTTCGGAGTGAGCCGCGCTCCCTTCGGAGTGAGCCGCGCTCCCGCAGGAGCGGGCCGCGCGCGCACCTTCCACGCGCGGCCCGCGAGCCGCGCCGCCCGCTCCCGAGCGCGCCCGTCGCGGCCCCGCCGCGTACGGGTGGGCTACTGCGCACCGACCCGCAGCGGGGAGACGCGGCCCTCCACCAGGGCCGCCAGTCCGTTGACGGCGCTCAGCTCGGGCTGGTCGGCGATGTGCACGGCCATGCCCGTGACCTGGCGCAGCCACTCGTCGAGCCCGGGGAGCCGCGAGCTGCCCCCGGCCAGCACCATGCCGCGCTCGGCGAGGTCGGCGACCAGGTCGGGCGGGCAGCGGTGGAGCACGTCGCGGATCGCGTCGGAGAGCGCGGTCAGCGGGACCTGGACCGCGGCCCGTACGTCGGACGCGTCGATGCTCACGGTGCGGGCGAGGCCCGTCGTCACATCGCGGCCCAGCACCTCGGACGCCTGGCCCGTCGTGCCGCCGCCGTTGAGCGCGAGGTGCAGGGGGCGGACGGCCTGGCTGGGCAGCAGCAGCTCGTGGTGGTTGCGCAGGTGCTGGACCATGGCGCGCTGGATGGTGTCGCCGCCCATGGCGACGCTGGACGCGGCCACGATCGAGCCCAGCGAGAGCACCGCGACCTGCGTGCTCGTCGCGCCGCAGACCAGGATCATCGTGGCCTCGGGCTGTTCGACGGGCAGCCCGCAGCCGACACCCGCCGCCGTCGGCGCGTCCACCAGCTCGACCCGGCGCGCGCCCACGCCCGTCAGGGTCTCGACGAGGGCGCGGCGCGCGAGCGGGTCCGCGTCGTACGGGGTGGTGACGGCGGTGCGCAGCATGGCGCCCCAGCGCCGCCAGGCCCGGCGCACCGAGGTGCCCACGAGGGCCCGCAGCATGCGCTGGGCCATCTCGGTGTCGATGACGGTGCCGTTGGAGACGGGGCGGACGACCCGGATGTAGTCGGGCGTGCGGCGGTCCATCTCGTCGGCCGAGGTGCCGACGGCGAAGAGCGCCCCGGTGAAGGTGTTCACGGCGACGACGGACGGCTCGTCGACGACGAGCCCCGCCTGCTTGATGTAGACGCGCGTCCGGCTCGACCCGAGGTCGACGGCCACGGAGCAGCGGCGCAGGTTGTCGAGGCTGTAGGTCACTGAGGTTCCGGTCCTTCCCGATGGGCGGAGAGCGGCCGGGCCGAGCGCGGAGCGTGGCCCGATCATCATCCTGCGTGCACGGGAACGGCCCCGCGCGCCGGGCTGAGCCGGACGGGCGAGGCCGTTTCTGGCGGGGTGTCAGCGGACGGTTCCGGCGGCGCGTCAGCCGACGGTCCTGACGGCCCTGGCGGGCGTCGGCCGATGGCCCTGGCGGGCGTCAGCCGACGGGACGGGGCCGCGCCTTCGGCGCCCTCGGCGGCTCCTCCGCCCCGTCGTGCCGCTCGTCGTCCTCGCTGAACTGGGTGCGGTAGAGCTGCTCGTAGCGCCCGCCGAGCGCCAGCAGCTCCTCGTGGGTGCCGCGCTCCACGATGCGGCCCTCCTCCAGCACGAGGATGACGTCGGCTGCCCGTACCGTCGAGAGCCGGTGGGCGATGACGACGGAGGTCCGCCCGGCCAGTGCCTCGGCCAGCGCCTCCTGGACGGCCGCCTCCGAGGTGGAGTCGAGGTGCGCCGTCGCCTCGTCCAGGATGACGACGCGCGGCCTGGCCAGCAGCAGCCGGGCGATCGTCAGCCGCTGCCGTTCGCCGCCCGAGAGGCGGTAGCCGCGTTCGCCGACGAGGGTTTCGAGGCCGTCGGGGAGCGAGGCGACGAGCCCGTCGAGGCGCGAGCGGCGCAGCGCGTCCCACAGCTCCTCGTCCGTGGCCTCCGGGCGGGGCAGCAGCAGGTTGGCGCGGATGGTGTCGTGGAAGAGGTGGCCGTCCTGGGTGACCATGCCGAGGGTGTGCCGCAGGGACTCCGCGGTCAGGTCGCGTACGTCGGTGCCGCCGATCCGCACGGTGCCGGTGTCGGCGTCGTAGAGGCGCGGCGCCAGCGAGGCGATGGTGGACTTGCCCGCGCCCGACGAGCCGACGAGGGCGACCATCTGGCCCGGCTCGGCGCGGAACGAGATGCCGTGCAGCACCGTCTCGCCGCCGCGCGTGTCCAGCGTGGCGACCTCCTCCAGGGAGGCGAGGGACACCTTGTCGGGTGAGGGGTAGGCGAAGCCGACGTCCTCGAACTCCACGCCGACCGGGCCCTCGGGCACCTCGACCGCGTCCGGCTTCTCGGCGATCAGCGGCTTGAGGTCCAGCACCTCGAAGACGCGCTGGAAGCTGACCAGCGCGCTCATCACCTCGACGCGGGCGCTGGCCAGTGAGGTCAGCGGCGCGTAGAGGCGGGTGAGCAGCAGGGCGAGGGAGACGACGGCACCGGCGTCGAGGGAGCCGCGCAGCGCGAAGACGCCGCCGAGCCCGTAGACGAGGGCGAGTGCGAGGGCCGCGACGAGGGTGAGCGCGGTGAAGAAGATCTCCTGGAGCATGGCCGTACGGACCCCGATGTCCCGTACACGCCCGGCCCGCTGGGCGAACTCGGCCGACTCCTCGTCGGGCCTGCCGAAGAGCTTGATGAGGGTGGCGCCCGGCGCGGAGAAGCGCTCGGTCATCTGGGTGCTCATCACGGCGTTGTGGTTGGCGCGCTCCCGCTCCAGCCGGGCCAGCCGGGTGCCCATGCGCCGCGCGGGCAGCACGAACAGCGGCAGCAGCACGAGGGCGAGGAGCGTGATCTGCCAGGACAGGCGCAGCATCACCGCGAGCGTGAGCAGCAGCGTCACCAGATTGCTGACGACCCCGGAGAGCGTGTTGCTGAACGCGCGCTGCGCGCCGATGACGTCGTTGTTGAGGCGGCTGACCAGCGCGCCCGTGCGGGTGCGGGTGAAGAAGGCGACGGGCATCCGCTGCACGTGGTCGTAGACGGCGGTGCGCAGATCGAGGATCAGGCCCTCGCCGATACGGGCCGAGAGCCAGCGGGTCAGGATCCCGGTCCCGGCCTCGGCGACGGCTATCACCGCGATCAGCACGGCCAGCGTGACGACGGTGCTGGACGCGGCGCCGTCGACGATGGCGTTCATGACCTTGCCCGCGAGGAGCGGGGTGGCGACGGCGAGGAGCGCGAGGACGCTGCTCAGGAGGAGGAAGGCCACCAGTTTGCGGCGGTGGCCGCTCGCGAATCTGAGGATGCGGGCGACGGCGGCGCGCGAGAAAGGGTGTGCGTCCTCCAGTGCGTGGCGCGAGTTGTACAGCGCGTTCCACGCGGTCATCTCCATGCTCATGGCGCTCTCCGGTCCGCTCGGTTCGGTTGTGGTGACGCGGGTGGTGCGGGGTGGTGCGGTGCGTCGTCCACGACCGTAGAAGTTGAAGGAAACTTCAAGTCAAGGGTTCTGTTCGCAGCATGGCACCGGAGCGGGGGCGGCGGTACATAAAAGGGGAGAGCGCGCGGACCGCTGGTGCCGTGGCCCGTGCCACGGCACCAGTCCGGATCAGGCCCGGCTCACCAGCTCGACTTGCGCACCCCCGGCAGATATCCGGCGTGCGCCTGCTCGCGGACGTTGATCCGCGAGAGCCCGAACGCGCGCAGGTGCCCGCGCGGGCGGCCGTCGACGCTGTCCCGGTTGCGCACGCGGGTGGCGCTCGCGTCGCGCGGCTGGCGGCCCAGCTCGCGCTGCGCGGCGAGCCGTTCGTCCTCCGGCGTCCGCGGGTTCCGGATGACGGCCTTGAGTGCGGCGCGGCGTGCGGCGTAGCGGGCGACGACGAGCCGCCGCTTCTCGTTCTTCGCGATCTTGCTCTGCTTCGCCATCAGACCCGGCCTCCCTGTGCGCGGATACGGGCGACCGCGGCCTCGATGCCGATGACGTCCACGGTCTTGATGCCCTTCGTGCTGAGCGTGAGCCGCACGTGACGGCCCTCGCTGGGCAGCCAGTAGCGCTTGCGCTGCACGTTGGGGTCGAAGCGGCGGCTGGTGCGGCGGTGGGAGTGCGAGATGTTCTTGCCGAACCCGGGCTGGCGTCCGGTGAGCTGGCAGTGCGCGGACAAGGGCCGGTCTCCTCTCTTATTGAAAACGATTGTCGTTTGTGTAGAGTAGCCCATATGGCACGCAGCGAACTACGACCCCTGATCAAGCTCCGCTCCACGGCAGGCACCGGCTACACCTACGTGACCCGCAAGAACCGCAGGAACGACCCCGACCGCCTGGAGCTGCGCAAGTACGACCCCGTCGCGCGGCGCCACGTCGCCTTCCGCGAGACCCGCTGACCCCGCTCACCCGCTCGACCCGCCGACCGGCGAGGAGAACCCCCATGAAGCCCGGAATCCACCCCACGTACCAGCCCGTCGTCTTCCGTGACCGCGCCGGCGACTTCGCCTTCCTCACCCGGTCGACGGCCACCAGCGACAAGACCGTCGAGTGGGAGGACGGCCGCACCTACCCGGTGATCGACGTCGAGATCTCCTCGGCGAGCCACCCCTTCTACACGGGCACCGCGCGCGTCATGGACACCGCGGGCCGCGTCGAGCGCTTCGAGCGCCGCTACGGCAAGCGCGAGGACCACTGATGGCGGGCGCGGAAGAGGCGGGCGCCCCGCACGCGGGCCCGGGCCTGATGCCCGTCGTCCTCGTCGCCGGGCTGCACGCCGAGGCCAGGCGGGCGGCCGTCGAACGGCTGCTGACCACCGTGCCCACGAGCGTCGCGCTCCACCACGACCTGACGGCAGCGGCGGCGGCCGGAGCCGTGCGCCGCACCGTGCGCTCGGCGCGGGGCGTGCTGGACGAGGGCGAGGCACCGCTCGTCAACGACTGCGCCTGCTGCGCCCTGCGCGAGGACCTGGTGCCCGAGCTGGAGCGGCTCGCGGACAGCGGCGCGTGCGGGCTGGCCGTCGTCGAGCTGTGGGACTCGGTCGAGCCGCGCGCGATGGCCGAGGTCATCGACGCGCACGGCGGGCCCGGGATGCGTCTGACCGGGGTCGTCACGGCGGTCGATCCCGCGCTGCTGCTCCCGTACCTCGGCAACGGCGACGACCTCGCCGAGGCCGGGCTCGCCGCGGCGCCCTCCGACCAGCGCACGGTGGGCGACACCTTCGCGCGGCAACTGGAGTACGCGCCCGTGCTCGCCCTCGCAGACGGCACGGAGGAGGCCGAGGGCGCGGACATGGCGCTGCTGGCGCAACTGCACCCCGTCGCGGACCAGGTGCGCGTGGACGCGCCGGACTTCGCCCGCGCCGCGACGGTCGGCTTCGACGTCGCCGCCGCCGCTGCCCGTCAGCACCCGGCCTGCGCGCTGCTGCCGCAGGAGGCGGACGCGGAGGGCGTGGCCACGCTCGTCTGGGAGCGGCGCAGGCCCTTCCACCCGGAGCGGCTGTACGCGGCGCTGGAGGACCTGACCTGCGCGGCAGTCCGCAGCCGTGGCCGCTTCTGGCTCGCCGACCGCCCCGACACGCTGCTCTCCTGGGACGCGGCGGGCGGCGCGCTGTGCGTGGAGAACGCCGGGCCCTGGCTCGCCTCGCTGCCGGACGCGGCCTGGGAGCTGGTGCCGCCGGTACGCCGCGCCGCCGCGGCCCTCGGCTGGCACCCCGAGCACGGCGACCGCGGCCAGCACCTGGTCTTCACGGCGCCCGGTCTGGACGCGGACGGGCTGCGCGAGCTGCTCGACTCGTGCGTGCTGACCGACGCCGAGTACGCGGGCGGGCCCGACGCGTGGCGCCGCCTCCCCGCGGCCTTCGACGAACTGCTCGACCCCGTCTCGTAGCGCCGCCCCGGCCGCCCGCCCCCTCACCCCCACCCAGGTAAAGGAACAAAGGAACGCACGCGCATGGCCCGTCGAACCCCGCACCACAAGCCCGTCAAGAGCCGCAGGAACCCGCTCGACGCGGCCGGGATCACCTACATCGACTACAAGGACACCGAACTGCTGCGGAAGTTCATCTCCGACCGCGGCAAGATCCGCAGCCGTCGCGTCACCCGCGTCACGGCCCAGCAGCAGCGGCAGTTGGCCCGCGCGATCAAGAACGCCCGCGAGATGGCGCTGCTCCCGTACGCCTCCCGCTGACGCGGGAACCAGGCGCGGGGGCGACCCCGTGCGCCAGCCGCGGGCCCCTCGGGGGCACCGTCCGGGCGAGGACCCGGGCGGTGCCCCCTCTGCGTGTTCCCGCCGTGCGCCGAGGGGCGGATGGGGACCCCGGGTAACGGGGGGTCAGCTCTGTGCGACCCGCTTTGACCGGCTGTGATGAGGCCGCGACAGGGTGTCGTGCACGTGCATTGGCACATGCAGAGGCACGTGAACGACGTTATGATCCCCGTCAGTTGGGCGGTTCGGCACTGCCCGGCGCCGCCCCCCACAGCACTAGTCCCGGGAGATCCAAGTGCCTCACGCGTACAACGGCATGGCCGCCAGGGACCTCCCCGAGGTCGCGTGGCAGAAGAGCCGTCACAGCAACTCGCAGGGGACCTGTGTGGAGTTCGCCAAGCTCCCCGGCGGGGACATCGCGGTGCGCAACTCGCGCTTCCCCGACGGCCCCGCGCTCGTCTACACGCCCGCCGAGATGGAGGCGATGCTCCTGGGCGTGAAGGACGGCGAGTTCGACCACCTCGTGCGGGACTGATCCGCCCCGCCCCGCTCCGCTGCGTCGCGCGGAACGCGGTCAGTTCCGTACGTGTGCCCGTGCGGCTGCCCGTACGCGTGCTCGGGTGCCCTGGAGGACGCCTTTTCCGCGTACGGGGTTGCTCCGGGGCGCGGAATCGCGCCAGGGCGAGGAGGGTGACGGGGTGGAGAGCCTCGTCACGGGTGTCACGGGTCGAGGCGGGCCGTCACGGGTTGAGCCGGAACAGGGCCCAGACGACCTTGCCCGCGAGGGCTCCGGACAGCGGGTGCCAGCCCCAGCTGTCGCTGAACGAGCCGACGAGATAGAGGCCGCGCCCCGACTCGGCGGAGAAGTCCACCAGTTCGTCGTCGCAGGCGCGCGTCTCCGGCGCCTTGTCGCTGGGGTCGCGCACCGCGCACACCAGCCGCGCCGACCAGCGCATCAGATGCAGCCGCACCTGCGGCTCCTGCTCGGGCCGCGCCCCGGCGGGCCCTTCTTCGGCGGGCAGCGCGTGGCGCAGCGCGTTCGTCACCAGTTCCGAGACGACGAGCGCCACGCTGTCGAACTCGGTCACCAGGTCCCATCTCAGGAGCGTCGTCCGCGTGAACTCGCGGGCGCTCTTGACCGCTTCGTAGCGTGGGGAAAGTGCACAGGACGCCGAGCCGGAGACGGCTGTCGGGTCGAGAGGCGGGAGCCCTTGCCATAAAGGCTCTAGCACGGTCGATCCTTCGGTCCCCATGACGAGCCACTCCTGGCGTTCGCGGCAGTGTCGATCCTGTGTGGATCCTGTCGGCTGTGCTCCTCCGGACGGGTCTCGCTGCACAGTGCTGAACGCGTCGCCAACGTGCCTGGCACCGAGTGCACTTGTGCTTTCCCCCATGGTTCCCAATGCCCACAGCAGATGCAAGGGCAGATGCACGTGCACGCGATACTTTCGATCGTCTGTAACCGCACGGGCACGCAACGGAGCGCATTGATGGCACACTGCCCTTCAGGCAGGGGCGGAGGGCTGATCGAAATGGAAACGAAAGCGGCAAGCGGTGTGAATAGCGGCGTCAACGGGGCGAGTAGCTCAAGTGGGTCGATGGTGCGACGCATCCTGCTCGGGTCCCAGTTGCGGCGGCTCCGCGAGGCACGGGGCGTGACCCGTGAGGCCGCCGGATACTCGATCCGAGCCTCCGAGTCCAAGATCAGCCGGATGGAGCTGGGCCGGGTGAGTTTCAAAGCGCGCGACGTCGAAGATCTGCTCACGCTCTACGGAGTCACCGACGAGGCCGAGCGCGAGCCGCTCCTGGGCCTCGCCCGCGAGTCCAGCATCGCGGGCTGGTGGCACACGTACAGCGACGTGCTGCCCGGCTGGTTCCAGACCTACGTCGGGCTCGAAGGCGCCGCGTCCCACATCAACACCTACGAGGTGCAGTTCATCCACGGGCTGCTCCAGACCGAGGACTACGCACACGCGGTCGTCACCGCCGGGCACAAGGAGCACATCCCCGAGGAGGAGGTCGAGCGCCGCGTCGCGCTGCGCCAGGAGCGGCAGAAGCTGCTGCTCGGCGAGAACGCGCCGCACTTCCTCTGCGTGCTCGACGAGGCGGCGCTGCGCCGCCCGTTCGGCAGCCGCGCCATCATGGACGCGCAGCTCCGGCACCTGGCCGAGATCTCCGAGCGGCCCAACGTCACGGTCCAGGTCGTCCCCTTCGAGCTGGGCGGCCATCCGGCGGAGAGCGGCGCCTTCACGCTGCTGCGCTTCCCGGAGTCCGACCTGAACGACATCGTCTACCTGGAGCAGCTCACCAGCGCCCTGTACCTGGACAAGCGGGACGAGGTCGCGCAGTACGAGCAGGTACTGGAGCGGCTGGTGGACAACAGTCTGTCCCCGTCCGAGACCCGCGAGCATCTCCACAGGATCCGCCAACTCGCGTAAGAGACAAGTACGATGACATGCCATCAGCACCGAGCTGAGTGGTGCCGCGCCGTGCGGCGCCGCGTCGCCCCTTCCAGCCCCCAGAAGGAATGGCATGTCCTACTTCACGGACTTGGCGCTTCAGTACATCGACGGTGAGTGGCGTCCGGGGAACGGCTCCTGGGACATCATCGACTTCAACCCGTACAACGGGGAGAAGCTGGCGTCGATCACCGTCGCGACCGTCGACGAGATCGACCAGGCGTACCGCGCCGCCGAGCGTGCCCAGGGGGACTGGGCCGCCACCAATCCGTACTCCCGCCGGCTGGTCTTCGAGCGTGCGATACGCATCATCGAGGAGAGCGAGCAGGAGATAACGGAGGCGATCATCGCCGAGCTGGGCGGCACCCGGCTCAAGGCGGCCTTCGAGCTGCATCTGGCCAAGGAGTTCCTGCGCGAGGCGATCCAGCTCGCGCTGCGCGCGGAGGGCCGCATCGTGCCCTCGCCCGTTGACGGTAAGGAGAACCGCGTCTACCGCGTCCCCGTGGGCGTCGTCGGCGTCGTCTCCCCCTTCAACTTCCCCTTCCTCCTCTCTCTGAAGTCGGTGGCGCCCGCGCTCGCGCTCGGCAACGCGGTCGTCCTCAAACCCCACCAGAACACCCCGGTGTGCGGCGGGGCGCTCGTCGCCAAGGTGCTGGAGGAGGCGGGGCTGCCCCCGGGGCTGCTGAACGTCGTCATCACCGACATCGCGGAGATCGGGGACGCGCTGCTGGAGCACCCGGTGCCCAAGGTCATCTCCTTCACGGGCTCCGACAAGGTCGGCCGGCACGTCGCCACCGTCGCGGCGAGCCACTTCAAGCGGGCGATCCTCGAACTGGGCGGCAACAGCGCGCTGATCGTCCTGGACGACGCCGACGTCGACTACGCGGTGGAAGCGGCCGTGTTCAGCCGCTTCGTGCACCACGGGCAGGTCTGCATGGCGGCCAACAGGCTCGTCGTGGACCGCAGCGTGGCCGAGGAGTTCACGGCGAAGTTCGTCGCCAAGGTGGAAGGGCTGAAGGTCGGCGACCCGGAGGACCCCAGCACGCACATCGGCCCGCTCATCAACTCCTCCCAGGCCGAGAGCGTCAACGCGCTGGTCGAGCAGGCCGTGGCGGGCGGTGCGACGGCGCTGCTGCGCGGCACGGTCGACGGCAACGTCGTCTCGCCGAGCGTCCTCACCGACCTGCCCGACGACTCGCCCGCGCTGCGCGAGGAGATCTTCGGGCCCGTCGCCGTGATCATCCAGGTCGACGGCGAGGAAGAGGCCGTGCGCGTGGCCAACGACACGCCCTACGGGCTGGGCGGCGCGGTGCACACCGGCGACATCGACCGGGGCATCCGGGTGGCGCGGCGCATCGACACCGGCATGGTGCACGTCAACGACTCGACGGTCGCGGACGAGCCGATCGTCCCGTTCGGCGGCGAGAAGAGCTCGGGGCTGGGACGGCTGAACGGGGACCAGATGGTGGAGGCGTTCACCACCACCAAGTGGATCTCCATCCAGCACGGCCGCAGCGGCTTCCCCTTCTGACGCTGTTCTGATTCTGACCGGCCGGATTTTTTGCGTCGGCCGGGCGGCCGGGCCGGTTTCCGGTCCGCCAGGCCGTCATCCGCCCCTCACCCGTCCTGTGCCGCCTCCCGGAGGGTGTCGCGGAGGTCGGCGGCGCGGATGAGGTCGTCGCTCAGCGCCGTCCGCTCGGCGGCGCCGAGCCCGTCCTCGGCCTTCCGCACCTCGGCGAGCAGCGAGGCGGCGAGCGCGGGATCGTCGAGCGTGCAGGCGAGGTCGGCCCGCAGGACGAGCGCCTTGAGGCGTTCGGCCGCCGAGGCGGGCGTCGCGGTCGCGAGCGCGTGGTCGAGGATTCTGGCGCCCTGGGCCGCGTCGCCCTTGGCGCCCCTGGAGACGCCGAGCAGCCACGCCTGGCGCAGCGCCCGCGCGAACTTCTCCTTGGGCATGGGCGCGTGGTCCATGCTCTCGCCGTTGGGCTGGCCGATCCGCACGCAGTTGCCGCCGGGGTCGGTGAGCAGGAACTGCCGCACTCCGTACGAGGTGTCCTTGAGCTGCCCGAGCCGGGGGATGCCCCGGGTGGGCACGCGGCCGTAGGCGCGCTTGAGACCGGCGCGGAAGGCGGCGTACAGCTCGTCGACCCGTTCGGTCAGTACGTAGCAGGTGCTCCAGGACTCCTCGGGGACCACGGACTTGTGGCCGAAGAACTGAAGCTCGAAGCCGTCGCCTTCGGCGCCGTAGCGGAGCGAGGCGAACGGGTTGGGCCGGGTCTGGAGATGGGTGGTCTCGAAGCCGAGCGTCGCGTAGAAGTCCACGAGATCCGGGACGGAGGGGCACGGGAGGATCGGGATCGTCTGCTCTCTCTGGTCGCCCATGGGGTGAGGCTAGACACGCCTGCGAGGCTAGTCAAACTTGATTACGTGCGCCGTCTAGTCTGGTCCAGGACACGGGATGACACCTTGTGTCAAGGACCGGGCGCGGAGGCGTGAAGACGCGCAGGTGCGGAGGCGGGCAGTGCGGAGGCGCGGCGGCGCGCAGGCGCGGAGAGGGAGACGATGTCGGCGATCCGGCTGCTGGTGCTGGGAGCGGTGCGCCAGCACGGGCGGGCACACGGCTACATGGTCCGCAACGACCTGGAGTTCTGGGGGGCCCACGAGTGGTCGAACGCCAAACCCGGGTCGATCTACCACGCGCTGAAACACATGGCCAAGCAGGGACTGCTCCGCGCCCACGAGACCGCGCCGAGCACGGCGGGCGGTCCGCCGCGTACGGAGTACGAGCTGACCTCCGAGGGCGAGGCCGAGTTCATGAGGCTGCTGCGGCACGCGCTCACGTCGATCGAGGAGAAGCAGGACATGCTGACCTCGGGCGTGGGCTTCCTCGTCGACCTGCCCCGCGAGGAGGCCGTCGCGCTGCTCAAGGAGCGGGTGGCTTCGCTGGAGGCGTGGCGGAGCGAGGTCACGCGGCACTGGCGGCCTGAGGAGGGCACGCCCGCCGAGTGGGGCCACATCGGCGAGATCATGGACCTGTGGGTGCACAACTCCGACAGCGCCGCCGCGTGGACGCGTGGCCTGATCGCGCGGCTGGAGGGCGGCGCGTATGTCATGGCGGGCGAGGGTGAGCGGACCCCGGACGTCCTCCCCGAGGGCGTGCCGAACCCGTTCGCGGACGAGTAGCCCCCTCCGGGCCCCCGCCCGCGCCCCCTGTCCCGTGCCGCCGGGGCTTGCGCCTCACGTGGCGTGAGGCAGCACCGTGGTCGCCGTAAGGGAAGCGAAGGAGACGGGCATGAGCTACTCCGTCGGCCAGGTCGCCGCGTTCTCCGGCGTGACGGTGCGCACGCTGCACCACTACGACGAGATCGGGCTGCTGACGCCGGGCGACCGCACCCACGCGGGGCACCGGCGCTACAGCGACGCCGACCTGGACCGGTTGCAGCGCGTCCTCTTCTACCGGGAGCTGGGCTTTCCGCTGGAGGAGGTCGCCGTGCTGCTCGACGATCCGGAAGCGGATCCGATGGCACATCTGCGCCGCCAGCACGAGCTGCTGGAGTCGCGGATCGGCAAGCTGCGGGAGATGGCCGAGGCCGTCGAACGGGCCATGGAGGCACGGAAGATGGGGATCAACCTGACACCCGAGGAGAAGTTCGAGGTCTTCGGGGAGTTCGACCCGGACCAGTACGCGGCGGAAGCGGAGCGGCGGTGGGGCGGCACGGACGCCTACCGCGAGTCGCAGCGCCGCACGGCGCGCTACACCAAGGACGACTGGAAGAGCTTCCAGGAGGAGTTCGACGGTATCCACCGGCGGATCGCGGACCTCCAGGCGAGCGGCGCACCGGCGGACTCCGCCGAGGCGGTGGCGCTGGCCGAGGAGCACCGGCTGTTCATCACGCGCACCAACTACGCGTGCTCGCGCGAGATGCACGTCAAGCTCGGCGAGATGTACGTCGAGGACGCGCGGTTCACCGCGTACTACGAAAAGATCCGGCCAGGTCTCGCCGTCTACATGAGGGACATCATGCGGGCGAACGCCGCACGCGGCGAGTGACGGCGGCCGTCGCGCGGCCGTGCGGGGGAGCGAGGGCCCGTCTCGGGGAGGCGGGCCCTCGCCACGTCCGTACGGGCCGGGGCGGGCGCCGCACCCTCGTGGGACCGTGACCCGGGCGGCCCCTTCCCGGCGGCTCCGCCACGGTCCGTGAACCACAGGGCCCCGTCATGTCCCGGACACGTCCGGGCCCGCGGTCGTGGCGGATGCCGGGGCGGGCGCGCGGCGGGCGCCGTGACGGGTGCGTCCAGGGCCGTCCGGGTTGCGCCGCACGGCTGCATCTGGGGCGCGGTCAGGGCGAGGTGCCCTGACGGAGGCGTCGGATCGACGTACGACTGACAGTTCAGCGACATCGGACCGATCCGACCACAGGGCCCCGATCGCCGGGCCCGGCGGCGCGACGGGGGACCGCGCGGCGGATCAGGAAGGGGTACCGGGTGCGGGTTTCGGCTGGACAGTCGCGGGTCACGTGAGTTCACGTGGGCAGAAGTGACCCATGCGCCGAGCGTCCCACCCACCGACCGTCAAAGGCAGTGAAACGAAACCCATCTTATGCTTCGGTTCGTAGGCGAACCCGGGACAGGGCCTGCGCTTGTGCGGGCAGAATCACCCCACCGCCACCACGGTTGGAGGGAACCGCCCGTACCTGACCCGGCGTCGAGCATGTGGCATCAAGTGGAGGCTTAACGTCTCAAGAGGTAAGGAGCGGACAGAAAGTGGTCGGGGACCCCAAGCGGAACGGCGGGGCAGGAGAGCCTGCGGACAGCCCGGAGGACGCCAAGCCGCTCTCGGACGAGGCGCACAGCGCGTTCACGCCGCCGCTCGGCGTGCCCATGCCGCCTCCCCCCGAGGACGAGTCCCCCACCTCCGAGTTCGCCGTGCCCGAGGGACTGCTGACCTCACCGCCACAGGAGTTCAGCAGCGCGTTCACACCGCCCGACGGCATCCCCCAGATCGGCCCGCTCGCCCGTCCTGGCACGCCCTGGCAGGACCGCATGCGGACCATGATCCGCATGCCGCTCGCGGAGCGGCCCGCGCTCGACCGGCCCACCAGAACCGAGGAAGCGGAACCCGGCTTCGCCGTCCCGCGCGTCCTCGACCTCACGCTCCGCATCGGCGAGCTGCTGCTCGCGGGCGGCGAGGGTGCGGAGGACGTCGAGGCGGCGATGTTCGGCGTGGCCCAGGCGTACGGCCTGGACCGCTGCGAACCGACCGTGACCTTCACCCTCATCTCGATCACCCACCAGCCCTCGCTGGTCGACGACCCTGTGACGGTCGGGCGCACCGTGCGCCGCCGGGGCACCGACTACACGCGGCTGGCCGCCGTCTTCCGGCTCGTCGACGACATCACCAAGGGCGACGTCTCCCTGGAGGAGGCGTACCGCCGCCTCGCCGCGATACGGCGTAACCGGCACCCGTACTCCAAGGGCGCGCTCACCATGGCGAGCGGCGCGCTCTCGGGCGCCGCGTCCATGCTCGTAGGCGGTGACGGGCTGGTGTTCGTGCTGGCCGCGCTGGGCGCGATGCTCGGCGACCGGCTCGCGTGGATGTGCGCCGGGCGCGGGCTGCCGGAGTTCTACCAGTTCGTGGCCGCCGCGATGCCGCCCGCCGCCATAGGGGTCACGGTCGCGCTGACCCTTCCGGGCGACTCGTCCCAGTTCAAGGCGGCGGCGGTCATCACCGGTGGACTCTTCGCGCTGATCCCCGGGCGGGCGCTGGTCGCGGCCGTGCACGACGGGCTGACCGGCTTCTACATCACCGCAGCGGCGCGCCTGCTGGAGGTCGTCTACCTCATCGTCGGCATCGTCTGCGGCGTCCTGCTCGTCCTCTACATCGGCGCGCAGCTCAGGGCCGAGCTGGTCCCGGACCAGCTCCAGCGCGAGGAGCGCCCGTTCATCCAGCTCTTCGCGGCCATGCTGCTGGCGCTCGCCTTCTGTGTGCTGCTTCAGCAGGAACGTCACACCGTGCTGCTGGCCACGCTGAACGGGGGCGTCGCCTGGGTGGTCTACGGTGCGCTGCACGACGTCGGGCCCGTGGACACGGTGCCCTCGACGGTGGCCGCCGCCGGACTGGTCGGCCTCTTCGGCCAGTTGCTGTCCCGGTACCAGTTCGCTTCCTCGCTGCCGTACATCACGGCTGCGATCGGGCCGCTGCTGCCTGGTAGTGCGACGTACTTCGGGCTGCTGAACATCGCGCAGGGCGAGATGGACAAGGGGATCCAGCACCTGTCGCAGGCGGCGGCGATCGCGCTGGGCATCGCGATCGGCGTGAACCTCGGCGGCGAGCTGGCCCGCCTCTTCATCAAGACCCCGGGCGTCGACACCCCCCTCCCGGGCCGCCGCGCGGCCAAGCGCACCCGAGGCTTCTAAGGAAACGGTTCCCCTTCGCGGGAGTGCGGCTCCCTTCGCGGGGTGCGGAAGGAAACGGGGGGTTCCCCCTTCACCGGTCCGCGCCCCTTCACGGGGTGCGCGGTGAAGGCCACACGGGGTGCCCGTTTCTCGCAGGGGTGCGCCTTGCCTGGCGCCCTCTTGGGGTTTCGTTCGCGTGTGGCGGGCCGGTGGCACGGGTTGTGCCCACCCTCCCCCAGTTACCGCTGGGAGGTGCCCCCTCGCCAGCGGGACGATTGCCCACAACTTTTGGCGCCGTCGCCCGGCGGGGCGTCGTGGTCGGGTGCGGGTGGTGGCTTCGGCGCGGCGTGTGGTGCGGTGCGTTGCGGCTGGCGCCGCGTGGTTCTTGGTTTGTGCCGGTGGCCGTGTGGGGTGTGTGGGTGGGGGTGTCCGGTGCCGCGCCGGGGTGTCTCCTCGGCGTGAAGGTCTCGTTTTCGGCTTTCTGCCGTCGTTCGTCTCGGCCTGCGGGGACACCCCACCGCGTCCCCGTCCCGCCGGTGGCCCACCCCCGCTCCGGGTCGGCAGGGGTACGAAAACCAGTGCGGGACCTACGGTCCCCACTCCACGGGCCGACCGTCCCGCGCAATACCCCCGGCGAAGGGGGCGCAGTCCCGGTGCCCACTCGTTCCGCCGAGGGGGAGGCTTGTCCACAGCAAGGGGAGCGGGCCGGAGGGTGGCCACCGGGTGGGAGGTGGTGCGGTGGGGTGTCCCCGCAGGTCGAGAAAGTCACCGGCGGAAAGCCGAACACGATGGCTTCACGCCGAGGAGACACCCCGGCGCGGCGCCGACCCCCACCACACAGCAATCCCACACGGCCACCGGCACAAGCCAAGAATCACGCGGCCCTGGCCGCGAACAACCGGTCCACACGCCGCGCCGTAGCCACCGGCCCGTACCCGGAAACGGCGCTCCGCCCCCGCGAAGGGAGCCCCACGCGTGCAGCGGCACAAAAATCAGCGCGGGACCCTACGGCGCCCACCTCACCGGCGAACCGTCCCGCGCAACACCCCCGGTCAACCAGAACCCACCGTTTCCTTCCGCACCCCGCGCAACACCCCCGACAAGGGGGACCCCAAGCCGAAGGGGCGCCCCCCACACAAGGAAGGGCGCCCCTTCGAAGGCGTCACGCTGGCTCGCGGGCGTACCCGTGATCGCCTCGTGCGGCCCCAGTGGCGAGCGGTCAGTGGCCGCCGTTGGCCTCGAGGCGCTTCACGGAGGCCTCGACCTCGGACTCCGCATCCGCGCGGCCGACCCAGTTCGCGCCCTCGACCGACTTGCCGGGCTCCAGGTCCTTGTAGACCTCGAAGAAGTGCTGGATCTCCAGCCGGTCGAACTCGCTCACGTGGTGGATGTCCCGCAGGTGCTCCATGCGCGGGTCGGACGCGGGCACGCACAGCAGCTTGTCGTCGCCGCCCGCCTCGTCCGTCATGCGGAACATGCCGATCGCACGGCACTTGATGATGCAGCCGGGGAAGGTGGGCTCCTCCAACAGCACCAGCGCGTCCAGCGGGTCGCCGTCCTCGCCCAGGGTGTTGTCGACGAAGCCGTAGTCGGCCGGGTAGACGGTCGAAGTGAAGAGGTGGCGGTCGAGCCGGATGCGACCGGTCTCGTGGTCCACCTCGTACTTGTTCCGCGACCCCTTCGGGATCTCGATGACGACGTCGAACTCCAAGGGAGGCTCCTCCGTGATCAGCACATGTATCTGATGGTTAAGTGTCCCCCACGGACGTACGCGCTCGCGAAAGGGGCTGGTCGAGGTGCGTGACACCGCATCCGAGGTGCGGAACACCGCGATCCGGGCCTACCGAGCGGTGCGGGCGTACACCCTGCGGTCCGTACGGACGGCCCGGCAGCGCTGGCGGACCGCGTCGCCGCGGGAGCGGCAGACGGCCGTCGTGACGGCGGGCTCCGCCGTTCTGGGACTCGTGGTCGCCGTCGTGGCGGTCGCCGCGACGGGGCCGTGGGACTCGGGCCAGCGTACGGCCGAGCGCGCCTGGGCCGCCTCCCAGGACCGGGGGAGTGGCGCGAAGCACACCGGCGGCGCGGGTGACGGACGCGGCCCCGCGCCCGAGGACGCGCCCGACGTGCTCGGCGCCCTCGGTACCGACGCAGCCGACGAGCCGACGCGCGGCCCTGGCTCGGGCAACGTCCCGCCCCCCACCTCCTCCGCGCTCGCCGACGCGCTGGAGCCGCTGCTCGAGGACGCCGCGCTGGGCCCCGTACGCAGCGCTTCCGTCGTGGACGCGGCCACCGGGCGCAAGCTCTACACCGTCGGCGCAGGCGTGTCCGCCACCCCGGCGTCGACGGTGAAGCTGGCCACGGCCGTCGCGGCGCTCTCCGCGCGCGGGGACGGCCACCGGATCGAGACCAGGGCGGTGCGTGGCGGGGGCGGGAGCGTGGTGCTCGTCGGCGGCGGCGATCCGACGCTCGACGCGGACGGGATCCGCGAGATCGCGAAGGAGACGGCCCGCTCGCTGAAGAAGGCCGACAAGGGCGGCGGGGCCCCCGAGGTCTCCGTCGGCTATGACACCTCCCGCTACAAGGGCACCACCCAGCACCCCATAAGCCCCAACGAGAACATCGCGGCCGTCACCCCGCTGATGGTGAACGAGGGGCGGCTCGACGGTTCCGACCACGGCCCGGCACCCCGCTCTGCCGACCCGGCCAGGGACGCGGCCGAGGACTTCGCCGAGGCGCTGGAGCGGCAGGGCGTCGAGGTCAAGGGGGGCCCGGAGCGGGCGGGGGCGCCCGCGCGGGCGAAGGAGCTGGGCGATCACCGTTCGGCGCCGCTGTCCGAGCTGGTGGAGCGGATGCTGACCAACAGTGACAACGACATCGCCGAGGCCCTCGCCCGGCAGACCGCGCTCGCCAAGGGCGAGGAGCCCAGCTTCGCGGGCGCGGAGACCGCCGTGCGGCGCGAGCTGGACAAGCTGGGTCTGCCCGTGCAGGGCGCGCGCTTCGCCGACGGCAGCGGACTGGACCGCGCCGACAAGGTCTCGGCCGGGCTGCTGACTCAACTGCTGGCGCGGGCCGCGGACCCCGGCCGCACGGAGCTGCGCTCCGTCCTCACGGGCCTGCCCGTCGCGGGCTTCACGGGCACGCTGGAGGAGCGCTACGGCGACGAGCAGAACAAGCCGGGGGCGGGCCTCGTACGGGCCAAGACGGGCACGCTGACCGGCATAAACACCCTGGCGGGCACGGTCGTGGACGCGGACGGGCGGCTGCTGGCCTTCGCCTTCATGACCTCGGGGACCAAGGACGCCGAGGGCGCGAAGAACGCGCTGGACCGGATGGCCTCGGCCCTGGCCAACTGCGGCTGCCGCGACTCGCCCTCGTCGGGCTGACCGCCCCGCGCGGCCACTCGCGGGTCCCCTCCCGGAGCCCGCTTCCGTCCCCGTCCGCGTACCGGGAAGGCCGTATGGAGGCCGGGCTTTCGCTCCGGGACCGTCCAGGCTCGTCCAGGCCCGTCCAGCGGTGACCTCCCGAACGGCTCCGGCGGCACGTACCGTGAAGTCATGACGAGCCTCGGTGGTGTGGAGATGGTCGACTGGAATCTCGCGGTCGCGACCGCGACCCGGCTCGTACGGCCGGGGCCCGAAGTCAGCAGGGACGAGGCGCGCGACGTCGTCACGGAGCTGCGCCGGCACGCGAAGGCGTCGGAGGAGCACGTGCGGGGCTTCACCCGGCTGACGCCCCCCGGGGAGGCCGGGGACACGCCCGTCCTCGTCGTGGACCGGCCCGGCTGGGTGCGCGCCAACGTCGCGGGCTTCCGCGAGCTGCTGTCCCCGCTGCTGGGCAAGATGCGGGAGCGCCGCGCGAGCATCCCCGGCGGCTCGGTGCTCGGCACCGTCGGCGGCAAGGTGACGGGCGTCGAGGTCGGCATGCTGCTGTCCTTCCTCTCCTCGCGCGTCCTCGGGCAGTACGAGACGTTCGCCCCGGCCAGCCGCGAGCTGCCCGCCGGCCCCGACGGGGGCGGGCGGCTGCTGCTCGTCGCGCCGAACATCGTGCACGTGGAGCGGGAGCTGGAGGTGGACCCGCACGACTTCCGGCTGTGGGTGTGCCTGCACGAGGAGACGCACCGCACCCAGTTCACGGCCGTCCCCTGGCTGCGCGACCACCTGCGCGGCGAGATCCAGTCCTTCCTCGGCGAGACCGAGATGGACCCCTCTACGCTGCTGGAGCGGCTGCGCGAGGCCGTCCAGTCGCTGACCGGGAGCAGGCCGGAGGGCGAGCGGGGCGAGGGGGCCGAAGGCGGTGCGGACGATGCTGACGAGGGGGCCAGGGGCAGCTTCGTCGAGCTGGTCCAGACCCCGGCGCAGCGCGAGATCCTGGGGCGGCTCACGGCCGTGATGTCGCTGCTGGAGGGCCACGCGGACTACGTGATGGACGGGGTGGGGCCGCAGGTCGTGCCCTCCGTCGCCGAGATCAGGGAGAAGTTCCAGCAGCGCAGGGCCAGTGGCGCGGGCCGCCTCGACCAGGCGCTGCGCAAGCTGCTCGGGCTCGACGCGAAACTGCGCCAGTACCGCGACGGGGAGCGCTTCGTGCGCGCCGTCTGCGACGAGGTCGGCATGGACGGTTTCAACAGGGTGTGGACGTCCCCGAACACGCTGCCCACCAAGGCGGAGATCGCCAAACCGGCGGACTGGATCGCACGGGTGCACCGCAAGACGGACTGAGGACCATCGGGGCGCCGCACAGACCACCGGAATCCCCGGCAATCACCCTTCTGAGGGACCGAGATCGCCGGGTGCGCGTGCGATGCTCGGGGAATACGGTTCGTCTCTGTCACTATCGACGCACTCTGAGTGACAACCCCCCTTCGAGGATGTGAAACGGACAATGGGTCCCCATCCCGCGGTCGCCGCAATACGCCTGGCGGTCCGCCGCGCACTCCACGATGTCCTGAGCGAGCACGCCGCCCGCGAAGGCTCCTCCCCCACGCCCCCCACCTGGGCCCACGCGCCCGCGGGTCCCGGTGCCCACGGCGGCCCCCGCGACGCCTCAGCGCCCGCCGCTTCCGCCGCCTCCCCTCACAGCGCCGGGCCCCCGCTCGTGCTCGTCGCCTGCTCGGGCGGCGCCGATTCCATGGCCCTTGCCTCGGCCCTCGCCTTCGAAGCCCCCCGGCTCGGCGTCCGCGCCGGAGGCGTCACCGTCGATCACGGCCTCCAGCCCGGCTCCGAGGAGCGCGCCCTCGATGTCGTGGCCAGGCTGACCGCGCTCGGCCTCACCCCCGCCGAGTCGGCGGCCGTCACCATCGGCCGTACGGGCACGGGCCCCGAGGCCGCCGCCCGTGACGCGCGGTACGCCGCGCTGGACGAGGCGGCCCGGCGGCTCGGCGCGGCGGCCGTGCTGCTCGGGCACACCCGCGACGATCAGGCGGAGACGGTGCTCCTGGGTCTGGCCAGGGGCTCCGGCACCCGCTCCCTCTCCGGCATGGCCGCCATCTCGGGCACCTCGGAGCTGTACCGCCGCCCCTTCCTCGCCGTCGACCGCCAGACCACCCGCAAGGCGTGCATGGTCCAGTCCCTCCCCGTATGGGACGACCCCCACAACGCCGATCCGGCCTACACCCGCTCCCGCGTGCGCCACGAGGTGCTGCCCGTGCTGGAGAAGGCGCTCGGCAAGGGCGTCGTCGAGGCCCTCGCCCGTACGGCCCAGCTCTCCCGTGACGACGCGGACGCGCTCGACGCCTGGGCGGCCGACGCCGAGCGCGTCGTACGCACGGACGCGCCGGGCACCGAGGGCTGGGACGGCTGCGAGCTGGACACCAAGCGGCTGCACGGGCTGCCGCCCGCCGTCCGGCGCCGGGTGCTGCGCCGTGCCGCCATCGAGGCGGGCGCGCCGGCCGGCTCGCTCTTCGCGCGGCACATCGAGGAGGTGGACCGTCTGGTCACCGCGTGGCGCGGGCAGCGGGCCATCAACCTGCCCGGCCGTGTCGAGGCCAGGAGGCAGGGTGGCAGACTGGTCGTCCGGCATGGCTCACCGGCCTCACCGACACCACTGAGCTGACGCCGCCGTCGGCGTCGGCGCCGTCGGAGTCGTGGGCGCCGTGAGACGGGACCTCGAACGAGAGCGGCACGGGTGGACGAGAAAGACATGAGCACCGACCTGAAGTCGGTGCTCATCACCAAGGAAGAGATCGACGCGAAGCTGGCAGAGCTGGCCGCGAAGATCGACGCGGAGTACGCGGGCAAGGACCTGCTTCTCGTCGGCGTCCTCAAGGGCGCCGTCATGGTCATGGCAGACCTGGCGCGCACCGTCTCCACCCCGGTCACGATGGACTGGATGGCGGTGTCCTCCTACGGCGCGGGGACCCAGTCCTCCGGCGTCGTCCGGATCCTCAAGGACCTGGACACGGACATCAAGGGCAAGCACGTCCTGATCGTCGAGGACATCATCGACTCCGGTCTGACGCTCTCGTGGCTGCTGTCCAACCTGGGCTCGCGCGAGCCCGCCTCGCTGAACGTCTGCACGCTGCTGCGCAAGCCCGACGCGGCGAAGGTGGCGATCGACGTGAAGTGGGTCGGCTTCGACATCCCGAACGAGTTCGTCGTGGGCTACGGGCTCGACTACGCCGAGAAGTACCGCAACCTCCCCTTCGTCGGCACGCTCGCCCCGCACGTCTACGGCGGCTGAGCGCGCCGGTGAGCCGTCGGCGGCGGTGCAGCCGGTCGGCGCAACGGCCCGCGACGTGTCCCCCCGGGCCCCGCGGGGCCGCCGGGGCGGGAACACAGGGCGGTTTCGGGCCGTTGGAGCATGCGGAGGGGTTTCAGTTGACCGTCCTCGGCGGCGCCGGGTGACAATGCTGGGGTACCGTCCGAAGGTCAGGCTTTTCAACTCACTGTGGCAGGAGGGACGGGGCGCACGCGCTCCGTATGGATGGACGTGAAGCGATACTTCCGCGGGCCGGTCATGTGGATCGTGCTGGCCGTCCTTGCCGTGGTCGTGTTGATGCAGGTCGTCGGCTCGTCCGGCGGCTACAAGACGGTGGACACGGGCCAGGTCGTCCAGGCGATCGACCAGGACAAGGTGAAGTCGGCCGAGCTCACAACCGGCGACGAACAAGTCGTCAAGCTTGAGCTCAAGGACGGCGCCAAGGTCGAAGACAGCGACAAGATCAAGGCGAGCTACATCGACGACCAGGGTGTCGATCTCGCCAAGAAGCTCCAGGCCAAATTCGAGCAGAAGGAAATCCCCAAGGGGTACACGGTCGCGCCGCAGAAGCAGAACCCGTTCGTCGGGATGCTGCTCTCGCTGCTGCCGTTCGTGCTCATCATCGTCGTCTTCCTGTTCCTGATGAATCAGATGCAGGGCGGCGGCAGCCGGGTGATGAACTTCGGCAAGTCCAAGGCCAAGCTGATCACCAAGGACACCCCGAAGACGACGTTCTCGGACGTCGCGGGGTCCGACGAGGCGTGCGAGGAACTCCAGGAGATCAAGGAGTTCCTCCAGGAGCCCGCCAAGTTCCAGGCGGTCGGTGCCAAGATCCCCAAGGGTGTGCTGCTCTACGGCCCGCCCGGTACGGGTAAGACGCTCCTGGCCCGCGCCGTCGCGGGCGAGGCCGGTGTCCCCTTCTACTCGATCTCCGGCTCCGACTTCGTGGAGATGTTCGTGGGTGTGGGCGCCTCGCGCGTCCGTGACCTGTTCGAGCAGGCCAAGGCCAACGCACCCGCCATCGTCTTCGTCGACGAGATCGACGCCGTCGGCCGGCACCGAGGTGCGGGCATGGGCGGCGGTCACGACGAGCGCGAGCAGACGCTGAACCAGCTGCTCGTGGAGATGGACGGGTTCGACGTGAAGGGCGGCGTCATCCTGATCGCCGCCACCAACCGCCCGGACATCCTGGACCCGGCGCTGCTGCGTCCCGGCCGGTTCGACCGCCAGATCGCGGTGGACCGCCCGGACATGCAGGGCCGTCTGGAGATCCTCCAGGTCCACCAGAAGGGCAAGCCGATGGCTGCCGACGTGGATCTGAGCGCGGTCGCCCGGCGCACCCCGGGCTTCACGGGCGCCGATCTGAGCAACGTCCTCAACGAGGCCGCGCTGCTCACGGCGCGCAGCGACCAGAAGCTGATCGACAACAAGTTCCTGGACGAGGCGATCGACCGCGTCGTGGCGGGCCCGCAGAAGCGGACCCGGATCATGAGCGACAAGGAAAAGAAGATCACCGCGTACCACGAGGGCGGTCACGCCCTGGTCGCGGCGGCCTCGCCCAACTCCGATCCCGTTCACAAGATCACGATCCTGTCGAGAGGCAGGGCGCTGGGCTACACCATGGTGCTGCCCGACGAGGACAAGTACTCCACCACGCGCAACGAGATGCTCGACCAGTTGGCGTACATGCTGGGCGGGCGCGCGGCGGAGGAGCTGGTCTTCCACGATCCGACGACGGGTGCGGCGAACGACATCGAGAAGGCGACGGCGACGGCCCGCGCCATGGTCACGCAGTACGGCATGACCGAGCGGCTTGGCGCGATCAAGTTCGGCTCCGACAACTCCGAGCCCTTCCTGGGCAAGGAGATGGGCCACCAGCGCGACTACTCCGAGGAGGTCGCCGGGCTGGTGGACGAGGAGGTCAAGAAGCTGATCGAGACGGCGCACAACGAAGCCTGGGAAATCCTGGTGGAGAACCGCGACGTCCTCGACAATCTGGTCCTCGCCCTGCTGGAGAAGGAGACGCTGAACAAGGAGGAGATCGCCGAGGTCTTCGCCACGGTCGTCAAGCGTCCCGCTCGCCCCGCATGGACGGGCTCCTCGCGGCGCACCCCCTCCACCCGGCCCCCGGTCTCGGCTCCGGCCCTGGCCAACGGTGCCAACGGTTCCTCGCCCGCGCTCGACAAGAGCGGCGGCAAGGAGATCGGCCCGCGGGACTCGGACGCCATTGTCGAGCCCGTCGATCCGACGGAGAACTGACCTGCGATGACCAGCGCGTTTCCCGTGTGACCGGCCTCACCGGCCGCGGGAACGGACCTGGAATGTGAGCCGCGCCCCTCGGGTTTTAACCTGAGGGGCGCGGCTTATTGCTGCACATGTGCGAGGAACGAGGCAACTGATGACCGACCCGGTGACTCTGGACGGCGAGGGCAAGATCGGCGAGTTCGACGAGAAGCGGGCCGAGAACGCCGTCCGTGAACTCCTGATCGCCGTGGGTGAGGACCCCGACCGCGAGGGCCTGCTGGAGACTCCCAGCCGCGTGGCCCGCGCCTACAAGGAGATATTCGCCGGGCTGCGGCAGGAGCCGGAGGACGTGCTGACCACGACCTTCGACCTCGGCCACGACGAGATGGTCCTGGTCAAGGACATCGAGGTCTTCTCGACGTGCGAGCACCACCTCGTGCCGTTCCACGGCGTCGCCCACGTGGGGTACATTCCGGCCGCCAGCGGCAAGATCACCGGGCTGTCGAAGCTGGCCCGTCTGGTGGACGTGTTCGCGCGCCGCCCCCAGGTCCAGGAGCGGCTGACCACGCAGATCGCCGACTCCCTCATGCGGATACTGGAGCCGCGCGGGGTCATCGTCGTCATCGAGTGCGAGCACATGTGCATGTCGATGCGGGGCATCCGCAAGCCGGGTGCGAAGACGCTCACCTCGGCCGTCCGGGGCCAGTTGCGCGACGCGGCGACCCGCTCCGAGGCGATGAGCCTGATCCTCCGCTGAGTCCCCGAGCGACGGGGGCGGCCTCGGGGCCGTCGAACCGGCGACGCCGCCGCGCGCGTGGTGGTGCCACGCACACGACGGCGTCACTGGCTCAGGACGCGGTCCTTCTTCTGAGGGTCGCCGCCGGGGCGGTACCGGCGGACGGTGGATGCGGGGGCAGGACGGTGGAGACGAGGGCGTCGACGGGAGCCGTGCGCTTCGGCACCCGTCGCGGCGCACCGGGCCTGAGCGCGGCGCGGGGCCCTGGAGCCGCGCCGTTCCCCTGGGTGCCGGTGCCGGTGCCGACGACGCCTCCCTGTTCCCCGGTATCCGGGCCCGGCTGCTCCTGCTGCTCCGGCTGTTCCTGCTGCTCCGGCAGCGGGGTGCCGATGTAGAGCCAGCCGAGCAGCTTCTCGTCCGGGGCGAGGCCGAGCGTCTCCCGTACGACGGGGGAGTCCACCTCGCGGCCCGTGCGCCAGATGCTTCCCCACCCCCTGTCGTGCAGCAGCAGTTCGAGGCTGTGCACGACTCCCGCGGTCGCCGCGAGCTGCTCCCACTCCGGGACGGAGGTGTCCCGCCTGGGGGCGAACACCACCGACGCCAGGAGGGGCGCCCGGCGGGCCTTCGCGGCGGCCCGGTCCCGTGCGGGGACGGGCGCGTGGGCCGCGAAGGCCGCGCCGAGCAGGGAGCGCTGGGCGCCGCGGAGCAGTACCCACCGCCACGGCCGCAGCCGGCCGTGGTCGGGGGCCGAGGCCGCCGCCTGGAGGAGCGCGGTGAACTCGGCCGTGTCCGGTGCGGGCTCGGCCAGATCCTTCCTGCTGCGTCGGGTGAGCACCGCTTCCGTCAGCTCCATGGCGCTCCTCCTCTCAGGCCGCCGCGAGCGGTCCGTCGCCCTTGGCCGACGAGGCACTGCCCTTGGCCGACGGGGCCCGGCTGTCCGGACCCGGACCCGGACCCGGCCCCGGCCCCGGATCCGGACGCGCCGATGCTGATGCCAGCGCGTGCGCTCGCGCGTCCGCCAGCGCTGCTGCGAAGCGGCGGCGGCTCTCGTTGATCTCGGCCACCAGCGTGCCGCTCACCTGGGGCGAGGCGGCCGGGGCCGCGATCTCGGTCTCCCAGCTCGACCACCACGTGCCCTCGGCAGGCGGTTCCTCGCGGAAGACGGCCCGGAAGGTGAGCAGGGTGCCCTGGCCAGGCCGCTCCAGCAGATCGATCCGGAACTCGCCCTCGGGCACGTCCAGATGGACGGTGTCGTCCACGCACGACATGCCGGTGAGGCCGGGTATCGCGCCGTCGGACAGGAGCGTCGAGTGGTGGATGGCGGCGCCGCGTACCTGGATACGGGCGCGGAGGTGTGCGGAGACGGTCATCGCAGGGCTCCCGTGCTGACTGCGGTCTCTTGCTCCGGGGACGGGGGTCGGGATCCGGGGCGCACCGCCTTGATCACCTGGCGGAAGAACGCCGGATAGCTCGACTCGACGTGGACGGCGCGGCGCCGCACCTCGTCGTGCCGCTGTGGCAGCTGGTTGATGGGGACGGTCATGGCCGCGTGGTGCTCCACGTGCAGGTTGTTGCCGTTGGTGTACCAGGTGGTGAACCAGCTCCCCTTGATGGAGCGGGTGTTGCGCAGCACGTCCGTGGTCTCGGTGTCGCACAGGATGTGCTCGGGAAGCTCCACCAGGAAGTGCATCGGCACCGCGAACAGCAGCGGCAGCACCCACAGGCGCAGCACCAGCTCGCCTGCGCCGAGCGGTACGGCCGCGACGGCGGCGACGATGAGCAGCCCGAACAGCCGGTACTCGGCGTTCACCTCGCGTCGCCGGCGCTCGGCGATCTGGCCCAGGTCGTACGTCCAGCGGTTGGCCAGGGAGAGCCCGATGTCACGGGCGACGCCCAGCAGCCGCGCGTAGTCGAACGCGCCGCGCAGCAACTGGCCCCAGGTCAGCGGCTTGCGGGTGTCGAAGCCGAAGAACTCCGAGTCCTGCGGGGTGCCGAGGTGGCGGTGGTGCTGGAGGTGCCGTACGCGGTAGTGGCTGTAGGCGACCAGCAGCGGCGCTCCCAGTGGCACTCCGACCAGCCGGTGCGGCCGGGAGGAGCGGAACGAGGAGTGGTGCAGGCACTGGTGCTGCAACTCCACCATGTGGGTGTAGACGGCGCCCAGCAGGCAGGCGCCGAGCAGCGCCACGAGCCAGTTCGGGCGCAGGGCCAGATATCCGGCCCCGCCCGCGAGAGCCAGGGCCAGGACGAGCTTGCCGATGAAGACCCGCTGGTCCCTGGCGGACACCCGTACCTTGCGGAAGAGGACCCCGCCGTCGTCCCGTGCCGCGGCCTTGCGGTCGGTACGGGGCGCGGTGGTGCCGGTGTCCGTCGCCGCCGTGCCGTTGGCCGGGGCGGCTGCGGTGCCGCTGTTCGGGGCCGCCGTGCGCGGCGCCGGGTTCGTGTCGGATGAGGAACGGTACATGGGCCGCCTCACCTCTGAAGGGCGCGCATCGCGCCCCAGATGCGCTGGTAGTACGCGTTCGCGACGCGTACCCGGGTGGCCACGCCGAGGCTGATCTCGCGCAGCAGCTCGGGGGAGCGGCCGACGAGGGGCACGAAGACGCCCTTGAACCACTCCTCTCCGTGGTCGGCGTCCACATGGACGTGGACGCGCTGGTAGTCGATGACGTCCGAGGGCACGCCGAGCCGGTCGCAGCCGTCGACCATCGCCTGGAAGCGGGGGGACGCGCTCTGTTCCAGTACGCCCATCGCGCCCAGCGCCCTCGGGTTGAGGTGGCGGTGGATGCCGTACATGAGGAGCAGGGACGCGTTCTCGAACGCCTCGGGGCAGTTGAGGGCGCTGCGGTCGACGCCCGCGTCGGCGAGCCGGGCCCGCATGTAGACGGCGGAGTGCTCGAACATCCGGGTGTGCACCCCGTTGATGTCGCCCTCGCCCATCTCGTCCCAGTAGTTCTCGGCGATGGTGAGCTTGGTGTGCCCCTCGGTGCCTATCTGCACCATGGCCATGAGGTCGTCGAACTTGCTGTCCACCAGCTCCTCACCCATGAAGAACAGCGCCATCTGTTCGAGGGTGGCGTCCTCGGCGAGGTAGCGGCAGAACTCGGGCTGTGTGTGCGCGTCCGCGACGGCCAGGAACCACTCGCGGAACTCCTCACCGGTTTTCGGCAGTTGCGACTCGTCGACCTGTGCGTCCTCCCAGCGCAGCCACGCCTCCTCGGTGGCGGTGATCTGCGGGTCGGTGTTGAGCCGCGGCACGCGCGTGAAGTCCTCCGGGCCCGACATGTAGGCCACGTAGTGCGCGTGCAGCTGGGAGAGCAGCGCCTCGCGGGCCGCCGGCTCGGGCGGGGCGCCGTCGGCGGGAAAGGCGCGGTTCAGTTCGTCCTCGAAGCGGGGGCGCGGGGTGGTGAGGGTGGAGGTGGAGGTGGCGGTGATGGTCATGGTCCGGCTCCTTCCGAGCGGATCGGGTTTGACGTTCGGAGAGGCCGCGGGGCTCATCGGGGTTCGGAGCCGCGCGTGATGACGTCGATGAAGACATCGCGGTGCCCGGGTTCTGCCGGGTCGACCGGGGTGAGCGGGGTGGCGTCGTGGAGGGTGCGGGTGTCGTCGGCGATCAGCAGATCGCCGGGCAGCAGCGTCTCCGCGTGCAGCCGCTCCTTGGTACCGGCGTCGTAGAGGCCTGTGCGCCCTCCGCGCACGTTGTGGCGTGCGACGAGCAGGGTGACGACGTAGTCGACGCCGTCGCAGTGCGGGCCCCAGGGTGTGGGGTCGCCGGTCTTCTCGGTGCTGGTGACGATGCGGTTCTGGAAGCACTGGTGGTGCCACACGTCGGGGCCGTGCAGCTCTTCGAGGATCGCGCTGAGCCCCGAGAGGAGCCCGGCGAACAGGGCGCTGCCGGTGACCTCGGGCTCGATGGGCTCGAAGTACCGCTGTACGTCGCCCTCCAGGTTGTTGATCTCCGAGCTCTGTACGTACGGGCGCGGGGCGAGCTGCTCGAACTGCCCGTCGGTGTGGACGTTGAACACGGTGTGGCGACGGCGCCGGTAGGTTTCCCCGCCTCCCATGAAGGTGTCGACGGGGAGGCCGTTCCAGCTTTCCGCGAACAGTTTCCAGTCCCTCGACGAGTTCGCCTCGGGACCGATCAGGTCTTCGGCCTGGCCGCGTGAGTACCACTGGTCGCGCAGCGCTTGTGCTGATAACCGGGGGGACATGCGCTTCCTCTCGTCCGGAGGTCACGAGGAATTTCCGTCCCGTTCGCTTCCGTTCAGCTCGCGGGTTCCTTGGGGGTTCCTGAGGGGTTCCAGGGGGTTTCCTCGCGGGTACCTGACGGGTTCTGGCGAGTTCCGCTCGCTGTGGACCGCAGGGACACACATGAGTCTCTGCGGCCCCATCCGGAAAATCCGCACCGGATCGAATGAGTAAATGATCCACTCATTCCCGATCATGTTCAGATGCCGGACGACAGCCGAATACGGTGCGAAGGTCCTGACGCGGGCGCTCCCGGAGAAGTGCCGCATTCAACGGAAACCTGGAACGGTGGACCGTACAGGGATTTCGAACGGTCGTTGTCGGTGCGTACAGGCGGGGCCAGGGTGGCGCACAAGCAACCGGCCGAAGGGAGCGCGGGAAGTGACAACGACGGATGAGTTCTACGGAAGCGGCGCCCGGCAGATGCAGCGGACGATCGGCACGGAACGGCTCGCCGATCACATCGCGGGGAGGTATGTGGCCGCTGAACTCGACGCCGACGCGCAGGAGATCGTGCGCGCGGCGGACTGCTTCTACCTGGCCACCGTGGACGCCTCGGGCGCGCCGGACTGCTCGTACAAGGGCGGGCTTCCCGGCTTTGTGCGCATTCCCGAACCGGGCGTCCTTCTTTTTCCCAGCTACGACGGCAACGGCATGTTCCGCAGTCTCGGAAACATCCTGGAGAATCCGCGCGTCGGCATGCTGTTCATCGACTACGAAAAGCCCATCAAGCTCCGCGTCAACGGCGATGCCCGCGTCTCCACCGACCCCGTTCTCCTCGACGCGTTCCACGAGGCGGACGCCGTGGTCCAGGTGGACATCAGGGAGGCGTTCGAGAACTGCCCGCGCTATCTGCACGACGTCAGGCGGGCCGGGCACTCCAAGTACATCCCGCAGCCCGGACACGTGCCGCCGGACCCGGACTGGAAGCTGAAGACCGAGTACGACGGCCTGGTGCGTCGCGGCGCCCGGTGAGGGGCAGGGCCCCGTCAAGGGGGCAGGGGGAGCGGGGAGAGCGGGCGGGACGGACGGGGCGGTGGCTCAGGTGCTGTAGGCCATCCCCGTCGTCCGGGTGTGGGCCCGCTTCAGATGGCGCTGGAGCACGGGGAACCAGGTGGTGGCCGCGGCGGCGGGCGGCGCCACCAGGGCCACGGTCCGCGCGGGCGCGTTGACGCTGCCCATGTCCACGGCGCGGCTCAGCTCCGAGTCCTGGAGCAGCGCGGAGGACGGCACATAGGCGACGGCGCGCAGGACCGTGGCCATGCGCTGGGCCAGCAGCCAGTCGTCCGTACGGCCGACGGCGTGGGCGCGGATGCCGTGCCGCGCGAAGTGGTTGGACAGCAGCCGGTCGCAGTCCGAGCCGACCCTGGGCAGCACCCACGGGGTAGCCGACAGCGCGCGCGGGGAGTCGGAGCGCAGCACCGAGGACAGCAGCCCGCGCGGCCCCACCAGCACGAACGGGTCGTGCCACAGCGGCGCCACCTGGCACGGGGCGCTGTCGTCGCGCGTCACCTCCTGTATCGAGAGCGCGGCGTCCAGGGTGCCCTCCTCCACCAGGTCGCGGCCCTCGTACGGGGTGGTCTCGAACAGCTCGACGCCGAAGCCCAGCCGCTCGGGCTGGTCGAGCGCGGGCAGCACGCTGCTGGCCATGGCCGACGGGAAGGCACCGAGGCGCACCGGCCGCCGGGCGCCGCGCACCGGGCCCGGATCACGCTGCCGCCGGCTGACGGAGCGCTCCCACAGCTCCGAGATCTGCGAGCCGATCTGGGCCAGTTCCGAACCGCTGTCCGTCAGCCGGACGCCCCGGCCGTCGGGTTCGAGGAGCGAGAAGCCGCACTCGGAGGCGAGCGCTTTGATCTGCTGGGAGACCGCCGAGGGGGAGAGGTGAAGCTCTTTGGCAGCGGCGTGGATACCGCCGTGCACCTGTACCGACCGCAGCGTCCGAAACTGCTGAAGGGTCGCCATGACTGCCTTTCGCTCGGTGGGGGGAGGTCGGTGGCACGCTCAGGGCGTCACCACGCCCTGAGCGCGGGCGTCGGTCGGCCGATGTCACGTCACACTCATCACTCCCGTCGCGCCCCTCGTGCCCGTCGCGCCCCTCGCGTCCCCCACTCCCGCCACGCCCGTCACATCCACCGCGTCCAGGAGGCGAACGCGCGCACCGGGAAGGTGCCCAGCCCCGAGACCTTGACGGGGACGGCCGTGAACCGCGCGCCCTTGTCGGGTACCTGGTCCAGGTTCGTGAGGTGCTCGACGAGCGGGATCCCGGCGCCGAGGAGTTCGTGGTGCGCGGGCCTGGAGCCGGTGTGGGTGCCGTCCATGTTGAGGGAGTCGATCCCGACGACGGCGGGGTCCGCCTCGGCCAGCAGTTTCGCCGCGTCGGCCGACAGGTGCGGGTGCTGGCCGTTCGCGTACGCCTCGGTCTCCCAGAACCGCGACCAACCTGTCCTGATGAGCACCGCGTGCCCGGTCAGATCCGCCTTCGCGAAGACCTCGGGCGGTATCTCCTGCTTGTCGGTCTCGATCAGCGTGACGGGCACGTTGACGACCTGCCGCAGATCGAGCCGCGTCAGGTCGAAGCCGTCGGCGAAGGCGTGGAACGGCACGTCCATGTAGGTGCCGCTCTGGCCGACCATGCACAGCTTGCCGGTGTAGAAGGTGTAGCCGGGGTCGTACAGCTCCCGGGACTCCTCATGGGTGATGTAGGGGGTCAGCTCGGGTTGCGGCAGCCCGGGGTATCCCGTGGAGCCGGAAACGATCTCGTGACTGAGGTCGACGATGCTGGTGCCGCGTGACGCACCGTTGTGATGCCGCCCGGTGACGCGGGGCGGAAGCGACTGGTTCGCCATGAGGGAGCCTCCTCGTTGCGTGGTTCTGATGTTCGGACATGGGCGGCGAGTCGTCACGAGTGGCCGCTGTGTTCCAGCCAGCGCGTGCTAGCCAGCCGGTTCGTGGGGGTCCTCCGGCCGGGCCGTGACGTTTTGGTGTGCCTGGGTGGCGTGCGCCTCGGGCCGGGGTACTCGGGGCCGATGCGGTTCTGGAGGGTGCGGTTCCGGGTGGTGCGGTTCCGGGCTGCGCGGTTCCGCGTGGTGCCGTTCCGCGTGGTGCGGCGCCGGGCGGTGCTTCGAGGGGCGGGACCAGGGTGCTGTCCCGGCGATGACGAGCGCCGCCGTGACGAAGCCGCCCGCGAAGCCGAGCCCCTGCGCGAGCAGGCCCGTCGCGAGGGAGCCCGCGCCCGTACCGCCGTCGTACGCCATGTTCCAGACGGTGCTGGCCGTGCCGCTGCCCTCGGGGCCCGCGCGGCGGAACATCACCACGAGGGTGTCGTTCTGGAGGGCGCCGAAGCCCAGCCCGAACACGGCGGCCGAGGCCACGGCGGCGACGCCCTCGGCGACGCTCCCCGCGCCGCCCAGCGCGTCGGTGGCAGCGAAGCCCGCCATGCCCAGGGCGCAGGCGGCCACGGAGGCGGGCAGCAGTCCGCCGACGCCGACGCGGTCGCTGCGCACCCCCGCCGCCCAGCGGCCCACCATGCCCGCGGTGAACAGGACGGTCAGCGTGACGGGGGCTGTCCCGGGCGCGTCGAGGGAGAGCGGCAGGAACGAGGTCAGCCCGCCCAGCGCGCCCGCCGAGGCCAGGAGCAGCGCGAAGGGAGTGGCCAGTTCGCGGTAGCGGGCGAAGCCGCGGGGCTGCGCGTCCGTACCGGCCGTACGGTCCGTACCGGCCGTGCCGCCGGGACCGCCCGTGCCCGGCTCGTGCACACCGGCCGACGCGCTCCCCTCCCGCGCGTCTGCCTCGCCCCCCTGGCCGTCGGCCTGGCCGTCGACTCGTCCGTCGTCCCGGACCTCCTCCGCGAGCCTGGGCGCCCGGCGCCCGCTCATGGCCAGCACCAGCGGCACCGTCAGCACGCACAGCGCGCCCGTGACCAGGAAGACGGCCGTGAAGCCGAACGCCGTCGCCGTCCACACCCCGAGCGGCAGCAGCACCACCTGCGGCAGCCCCACCGCGAACCCGTAGCGGCCCACGGCCCTGCCGCGCTGGTGCTCCGGCACCAGATCGGCCGTCAGCGCGCTGCCCGCGACGGCCACCATGCCGAAGCCGACGCCGCGCACGGCGCACACGGCCAGCACGAAGCCGAGGCCGGACGAGAACGGGTAGGCGAACGTCGGCAGCCCCAGCAGCAGCGCTCCGACGGCCAGGATCTGCCGCAGCGAGAGCCGTCGCAGCAGGCTCCCCATGCAGAACTGCACGGCGACCGTGGCCGCCATGGTCACCCCCGTCGCCGCGCCCACGCCGCCGTACTTGGCGCCGCCTTCGGCCGACCACAGGGGGACGACGGCGAGCAGCGCCGCGTAGTTCGCGAAGGTGCCGAGCGTGGCGATCATGAGCAGCCGGAAGTCCCGGCCGTTCAGCCCCGTCGGGTCGGAGCGGCCGGAACGGCCGGAGCGCGTGGAGCCCGTCGTGCCGGTGCGGCGGTCGTCGGTGGGCGGGTCACCGGTGCGCCCGCGCTGTCGAGTGACGGAAAGTGCCATACCTCGTGTTTACGGGTACCGGACTCATCACGTCCAACGAATGTTCTCGATGCTCCCGATCGGCATTCGCGATGGGTGCGCTTACGATGGGGAGATGGAGCTGAAGCATCTGACGACGTTCCTCTCGGTCGCGCGGCACCTCAACTTCACCCGCGCGGCGCAGGAGCTGGGTTACGTCCAGTCCAGCGTCACGGCCCACATCAAGGCCCTGGAGGCCGATCTCGAAGTGCCCCTCTTCGAACGGCTGGGGCGCCGGGTCGCGCTCACCGACTCCGGACGCGAACTGTGCGGCTACGCGCAGGTCCTCGTCGGCTACGCGGAACAGACCCGCGAGGCGGTCCAGGGCGCCAGCGACGACCCCGGGAAGATCCGCGGCACCCTGCGCATCGCCGCGCCGGAGAGCCTGTGCGCCTACCGGCTGCCGCCCGTGCTGCGCGCGCTCCAGGACACGTTCCCGCAGCTCAGGGTCTCCTTCGGCCCCGCCGGGCGGCCCCAGTTGCTCGCCTCGCTGGCCGAGGGCACGCTCGACGTGGGCTTCCTGCTGGAGGAGTCCGTCGAGAACCCGATGGTGCACGCCGAGTTCATGATGCGCGAGCCGATGCGCCTGGTGGCCAGGCCCGAGCACCGGCTCGCCGCGCGGGAGCGGGTGCGCACCGTGGACCTGGGCGCCGAGACGCTGCTCCTCATCGAGGAGGGATGCGCCCAGCGCACGGTGATGGACCGGGAGCTGCGGCGCTTCCAGTTGCGTCCGCCGACGATGGAGTTCGTCAGCGTGGAGGCGCTCAAGCGCTGTGCGTCGGCCGGTCTCGGGGTGGCCATGCTGCCCGCCGCCTCCGTCGCCGACGAGGTGCGGCGGGGCGAGCTGGCCGAGCTGCGCTGGGACAAGGAACCGGTGCTGGAGGTGTTCTTCGTCCGCCACAAGGACCGCAGCCCGACGCGGGTGCTCCAGGAGCTGTCCGCCATCGCGCGCGAGCACTGGGCGCCGACGGAGGCTGCCGGGGAGGCGGCACGGGCTGCGGGCGTGGCCGCGGCGCCGAGCGGTTAGGCCCCCGATGGGCGATGGGCGATGGGCGATGGGCGTCAGGCGGCCGAGGCGGCCGGGGGCTGCTCGTCGCTGTCGTCGTCGGGCAGCTTGCAGACGCGCTCCAGGAAGACCGCGGCGGCCACCACGGCGATCCCGGCGAGCACGGACAGGCCCGCGTAGACGGTCTGATCGCGCCGGGCCGCCGCGTCGGGCGCGCCCAGCAGCAGATAGACCCCGGCCCCTCCGTACATCCCGGCGACCAGCGACGCGACCAGCGCGCTGGCCTGCCCGAAGAGGACGGCGCGCGCCGCCATCATCGGATCGACGCCCTTGGCGCCCGGCTCCCGCTCGCGCTGGGCCTTGAGCCGGGCCCGCAGCGACAGCGCGGTGGCCAGCAGCACCACGGCGATGACGGCGAGCACGACGGGCGCCGCGACCGGGACGCTGGGCAGGGTGCCCACGGTGTCCCACAGCCGCGCGCCCGCCCACGACAGGATTCCGGCCACGGCGAAGAGCCCCGCCAGGGTGCGGATACGGAGTTCCTTCACGTCTGTCGCCTCACGGTCTCGTCTGTCGCCTCACGTGCCGGCTCACGGTCTCGTCCGGATCGACCCGGCGGGGCCGCCGCCGCGGCACCGGCCGGGGGCTCCCGGGGGAGCCCCCGGGAAACCGCCCCTCCGGGAAAACGCAACACGGGAGCCCAACGACTATTCGGGCAGGCTGAGTTCCAGGTCCGCGCGCGCCGTGACGCCCTCGGTCCCCAGGCGCGCCAGCAGCTCGGCCGCGGCGCCGCGGCCGGGGACGACCGCCTCCGGGTCCACGTCGAGCCACGGCACCAGCACGAAGGCACGCTCGTGCGCGTGCGGGTGGGGGAGGGTCAGCGTCGGGTCGTCGGAGACGACGTCCTGGTAGGTGACGATGTCCACGTCGATCGTGCGCGGGCCCCACTTCTCGTCCCGCGTCCGCTCCAGGGCCTCTTCGATCGCGTGCCCGCGCTCCAGCAGCGAGGACGGCGGCAGGGTGGTCTTCACGACGACCACCGCGTTGAAGTACGAGGGCTGGCTGCCGGGCTCCACGCCCCACGGCTCGGTCTCGTAGACGGGAGAGACGCCCTTGACCTTGAGGCCCGGGGTGTCGGCGAGCGCGTCGACGGCGCTCTGGAGTTTCTCCAGGCGGTCCCCGACGTTGCTGCCGAGGGAGACCACGGCGTACTGGGGGTTGTGCAAAGTCGTGTCGGCCGCGTCGACCTGGTGCACCACGGCAGCGGGCACCGGCTGTACGGTCGGGTCACTGTTCGGCGTCATGCGCGGCTCCGCTTGATAGTGATGGTCACGTCGTCAAAGGGCACGGTGATCGGGGCTTCGGGCTTGTGCACCACGACCTCGACCTCCCGTACGGCCTCGTGTGCGAGGCAGGTGTCGGCGATGCGCTGGGCGAGGGTCTCGATCAGATCGACGGGCTCGCCTTCCACGACCGCCACGACCTCCTCCGCCACGACGCCGTAGTGAACGGTCTTCCCGAGATCGTCTCCGACGGCGGCGGGCCCCGTGTCGAGGCCCATGTCCACATCCACGATGAAGGTCTGACCCTCCACGCGTTCCCGCTCGAACACGCCGTGATGCCCGCGGGCCCTCACGCCGCGCAGCGCGACACGGTCCACGCGTATCACTCCCGTCTTCGGTCCTCGGTCCTTGGTCGTACGAATGCAGCATGCACCGCGGGCGTGCCACCGAATCGAATCTACCTGCGAGCACGGACAGTGCCAGCCCGCGGGGGCTATGGACAGAGCCGGACCGGAGCTGCGAGGGGTGCCCCCTCGCGTCCCGCGTCGCGGCCTACCCGACAGCGCCCCGGGCCACTCTCGCATTCCCGATGACGTTGCCCTAACGAGTGGCCTCTCCCACGCTCCGCTGACGGTGATGGGCGGTTGGGCGTACGTCCGCGCGGACGTACGCGGACAGCCCCGCGGAATTCGCCCGGAGTTCGGTTCGGGGCTCGGCAGAGGGCTCGGTTCAGAGTTCGATGTCGCCCTCGCCGGGCTCCGAGTCGTCGTCCTCGTCCTCGCGTTCGACGAGCACAGGCGAGCCGTGGTGCGCCCACACCTTCCAGCCACCGCCGCCCTCGCCGCCCGCTCCGTCCTCGGCGCGGCGGAAGACGTTCGTCGCCACGACGAGGCCGCCCACCAGGGGGCCCGCCGAGCCGTCCTCCTCCGCCGGGCCGCCGCTGAGGATGTTCTCGGTGCAGCGGACCAGGGCCGTGTCGCCCAGGACGGAGATCTCCACGTCGGTCAGGAAGAACTGGATGTACTCGGTGTTCGCCATGATCAGCGCGTAGGAGCGCAGCACCTCGTCGCGCCCCGTCAGCACCGGCCACCCCGGGTGCACCACGCTGATCTCGTCGTCCAGCCACAGCTCGGCCAGCGCGTCGAGATCGCCGTGCTCGACGGCCTCGTAGAGCGCGGTGTTGGCGGCTTCCACCGCCTCGATGTCCGTACGGGCGCTGCTCACTCGGCGCGCCCAGTGCCCGACGTGCCCGGCGCGGCGTGCGCGCTGTCCGCGCGCTCGACGGCGTGCGCGACCCGTACCGCGTCCGCGCTCGCCCGCACCTCGTGCACCCGCACCGCCCAGGCGCCCTCGCGGGCCGCCAGCGCGGAGACGGCGGCCGTCGCCGCGTCGCGCTCGCGCGCGGGGGGCGGGGACGCGTCCTCGCCGGAGGCCAGCACGCGGCCGAGGAACCGCTTGCGCGAGGCGGCCACCAGCAGCGGCAGGCCCAGCTCGCGGCGCAGCCGCCCCGTCGCGGCGACCAGCGCGAGATCGTGCTCGGCCCGCTTGGCGAAGCCCAGGCCGGGGTCCACGACGATCCGCTCGGGGGCGATGCCGCCCGAGACGGCCCGGTCCAGGTTGCCGCGCAGCTCGTCGATGACCTCGGAGACCACGTCGCCGTAGACGGCGCGGCTGTTCATGTCGACGCTCTGGCCGCGCCAGTGCATGACGACGAACGGGGCGCCCGCCGCCGCGACGGCCGGGATCATGGCCGGATCGGCCTGGCCCGCGCTCACGTCGTTGACCAGCGCGGCCCCCGCGTCGAGCGCCTGCTCGGCCACGGAGGCGCGCATCGTGTCGACGCTGACGACGACCCCCTCCTCCACGAGACCGCGCACGACGGGCAGCACCCGGCGCAGCTCCTCGGCCTCGTCGACGCGGGTGGCTCCGGGCCGGGTGGACTCGCCGCCCACATCGACCAGATCGGCGCCTTCCGCGACCAGATCGAGCCCGTGTTTGATCGCGGCTTCGGTGTCGAACCACTTGCCGCCGTCGGAGAAGGAGTCAGGCGTGACGTTCACCACTCCCATGACGGCGCACCGGTCCCACTCGGGCAGACCTGCGACCTGGCCGCGCAAAGCACTCATGCGTCCAGCGTAGGCGCTACGCCTCTGCTGGGCCGCTGCCCGGGGCAGCCGGGCCAGGCGGCCCCGGAGGGGCGGGCGGCTCCGACGGCTCCGACGGCCCGGCGGGTCCCGGCACGACGGGCAGTCCTGCCGCGCGCCACGCCTGGAAGCCGCCGTCCAGATCCGCGACCCGCGTGAGGCCCAGGGCCTGGAGCGAGCGCGCCGCGAGGCTGGACGCGTAGCCCTCGTTGCACAGCACGACGACGGGCAGCTCGAACCCGGTGGCCTCGGGGGCACGGTGCGGACAGGTCGGGTCGAGCCGCCACTCCAGCTCGTTGCGCTCGACGACGAGGGCGCCGGGGACGGTGCCGTCGCGCTCGCGCAGCGCCGCGTACCGGATGTCCACCAGCAGCGCGCCCGCCGCCTGCGCGTCGGCGGCGGCCCGCGGGGGCAGCCGCTCCAGCCCTTCGCGGGAGCGGGCCAGCAGCGCGTCGACGCGGCTGGGGGCGGGGGCGGGGTCGGGGCCGCCGTCGCCCTGTCCGGGGGCGTCCGTTCCGGGGGCGCTCACTCCCACTCACCCGGCTGCTCGACGTGCTCCAGGCGCAGCACCTGGCCCGTGCGGCTGTAGCGGCGCATCAGGGGGAGCGGCGGGTAGTACGCGTGCACCGAGACGGCGTGTTCCTCGGACTGGTTCAGCACCTGGTGCACGTGGTGCGGCCCGAAGGCGCGCCCGCGCCCGTCGGAGAGCACGCGCTCCCTGTCGACGCCGTCGGCCAGCTCCAGCGTCCGCCAGCCCTCGGTGGGGATGCGCGCCGCGAGCGACTGCTCGGTCAGCGCGCCGGAAGCGGCGGCGAACGCGCCGCGCGAGCCGCCGTGGTCGTGCCAGCCGGTGCCCGTGCCTGGCGGCCAGCCGATCAGCCACGCCTCGCTGCCGCCGGGGCCTTCGAGGCGGAGCCAGGTGCGGCCCTCGGGGTCGAGGGGGAGCGAGCCGACGTACGCCGTGTCGGCGGCGACGCGGCGTACGAAGTCGAGAAGTTCGGCCTCGCCGGGGCCCTCGCCAGGCCCCTCGGCGCGGGGGTCGCGGGGCGCGGCGGGTGCGGGCAGGGACGCGGGCACGGGTGACGCGGGTGCGGTGGTGGAAGACACGGGAATCCGTCCTGAAAGCGATCGTGGGAGCGCGCGCGTAAGAGGGCGCGCGAGGCGCGCGCCGTAGCGGCGTGGGAAGGGATCGGTCAGCAGGACGCGGGACAGACGCAGCCCGCGTAGCGGAGGAGGTCCAGGTGGACCCTCCGCCAGAACTGGAGCCGTGTGCCGGTCATGATCGGAGTAGAGCACGCCCCGTTTTTCGGGGTCAACACCGTCCCGCCCCTCGGAACGCCCCCGCTTTCGCGGGCTACTTCTCGGGGACCGTCTCCAGCGACACGTCCGCGCGTGCCACGTCCCGCTCGTCCGCGTCGATCGAGCGCCGCAGCGCCTCGTGCAGCCGCGTCGGCGTCAGCACGCCGAGGAAGTGCCCCTCCGCGGCCCCGTCCACCACCGCGATCCAGCCCGCGTCGTGCTGGAGCATCGTGCTGAACGCCTGCTTCAGCGGCGCGCCCAGCGGCAGCCACGCCTCCATGCGGCGGGCGCGGTCCCGCACCGTCACCTCGGCTTCCGCGTCCGCGTCGGCCGGGTCCGCGGGCTCCGCCGAGACCCAGCCGTGCAGGTCGTCCGCGTCGTCCAGGACGACGGCCCAGTGCGCGCCCTCGGCCCGCATGCGCGCCGTCGCCTCGCTGAGGCGGTCGTCGAGGTGGACGACGGGGGGTGCCTCCAGGTCGGCCGTCTCGATCGGGGTGACGGAGAGCCGCTTGAGGCCGCGGTCTGCGCCGACGAAGTCGGCCACGTAGGGCGTCGCGGGGGCGCCCAGCACCTTCGTGGGCGGGTCGAACTGCTCGACGCGGCCCTCTCCGTAGACCGCGATGCGGTCCCCGAGCCGCACGGCCTCCTCGATGTCGTGCGTCACGAAGAGCACTGTCTTGTGCAGCGAGGACTGGAGCTTCAGGAACTCCGTCTGGAGGTGTTCGCGCACCACGGGGTCGACGGCGCCGAAGGGCTCGTCCATCAGCAGCACGGGCGGGTCGGCCGCGAGCGCGCGGGCGACGCCGACCCGCTGCCGCTGGCCGCCGCTGAGCTGGTCGGGGTAGCGGTCGCCGAAGACGCCGGGGTCCAGGCCGACGAGGTCCAGCAGCTCGGCTGCGCGTTCGCGGCGCTTCGCCTTGGACCAGCCGAGGAGGTGCGGGACGGTGCCCGTGTTGTCCAGCACCGTCTTGTGGGGGAAGAGGCCCACCTGCTGGATGACGTAGCCGATCCGGCGGCGCAGCTCGACGGGATCGACGGAGGCGATGTCCTCGCCGTCGAGGAAGATCTGCCCCGAGGTCGGCTCGATGAGGCGGTTGACCATCTTCATCGTGGTCGTCTTGCCGCAGCCCGAGGGTCCGACGAGGGTGACCAGTTCGCCCTCGGCCACCTCGAAGGACAGGTCGTCCACGGCGGTCGTGCCGTCGGGGTAGCGCTTGGTGACGTTCTCGAAGCGGATCATGGGCCCATTCTTGTCGCTCGGTCCGTGGCTGGCGGCGGAATTCTCCGCGGACGAAATCCTTCCGCCGGTGGAATCCTTCCGCGCGCACGGTGAATGGCGTGTTGCGGCAGTGTGGCAGTTCGGGCCGACTGTCGGTAGCGGGCGGTAGGGTCCCCGAAAGTGACCGGGACGACCCGGAGACCAGGCGTGCGAAGCGGGGGAGGTGAGCGGAGATGAGCGGGGTCAGTGGCGTCAGCGGGGCCGGTGCCGCCGTGGGGCAGACCGGGCAGAGCTGTCTCTCCGCGAACGACTGGATCTGCGGCGAGTACGTGCGCTCACGCGGCCAGGAACTGCTCGACGCGACGGGCCAGCATGTGTGGATCACCGTCCTCTCCGTCGTGCTCGGGCTGGTGATCGCCTTCCCCCTCGCCCTCGTCGCGCGCCGCTGGAAGCGCGCCTCGGGCGCCGTGCTGGGCCTCACCACCGTGCTCTACACCGTGCCGTCGCTGGCCATGTTCGCGCTGCTGCTGCCCGTCTTCGGCGTCTCGGCGGCCGTGGTGGTGACGGGCCTGGTGCTGTATTCGCTGACGGTGCTGGTGCGCAACATCCTCGCGGGCCTCGAAGCCGTCCCCGAGGAGGCGCGGGAGGCCGCGCGCGGCCTCGGCTACGGCCAGACGCGGCTCCTCTTCGAGGTCGAGGTGCCCCTCGCGCTGCCCGCGATGATGGCGGGGGTGCGGATCGCCACGGTGTCCACGGTGGCGATGACGACGGTCGGCGCGATCGTCGGCTTCGGCGGCCTCGGCAACCTCATCTACAACGGCATGGAGAGCTTCTTCAAGGCCCAGGTGCTGACCGCCTCCGTGATCTGCGTGATCCTCGCCGTGGTGGCTGACGTCGCGCTGCTGGGCCTCCAGCGCCTGCTGACGCCCTGGGCCCGCACCAAGGGCAAGGCCCGCGGGCGAGGGGCGCTCCGTAGAGGGCCCGGTGCCGGGGCCCGTAAAGAGAAGGCGGTGGCGTGACGATGGGCGTCATCGGGGACGTGTGGACGTGGCTCTCCTCCGGCGGCAACTGGTCGGGGAGCAACGGCGTCCTGCACCGGCTGGGCGAGCACCTGTATCTGACGGGCGTCTGCCTGGCGCTCGCCGTGCTGATCGCGCTGCCCGTCGCGCTGTGGCTCGGCCACCTCGGCAAGGGCGGCGCGCTCGCGGTCAACATCTCCAACGCCGGGCGCGCTGTGCCCACCTTCGCGGTGCTGGTGCTGCTGACGCTCAGCCCGATCGGCACGGCGGGTGACTGGCCCACCATCATCGCGCTGGTCCTGTTCGCGGTGCCCCCGCTGCTGACGAACGCGTACGTCGGGATGCGCGAGGCCGACCGCGACGTGGTCGAGGCGGCGCGCGGAATGGGCATGTCCGGGTGGCAGTTGCTGGCCCGCGTCGAGGTGCCCCTCGCGTTCCCGCTGATCATGACCGGGGTGCGCTCCGCCGCCGTACAGGTGGTCGCGACGGCGACCCTCGCGGCACTGCCCGGCGGCGGCGGCCTGGGCCGGATCATCACGGCGGGCTTCAACACGTACGACACCCCGCAGGTCGTCGGCGGCGCCGTCCTCGTCGCGGCGCTGGCGCTGCTGGTGGAGGGCGTGCTCGTCGTGGCGGAGAAGCTGCTGGACCCGATGCGCCGCAGGCGCGCGGGCACGTCCCGGGATTCGGATTCCCGTTCGACTCCCCCCGACTTTGATGACAGGGTGACCCCCGCGCGCGGGCGCCCGCAGGCATCCCCGCACGCGCACCCGACGGCCTGACGAGCGGCCTGACGAACGACGATCTGACGACCGGTCCGACGAATGGTGGTTCCCATGTACGAGTCCGAGTCCGCACGGTCCCGGCGGAAGCGGCGCCCGCTCACCGCCCGGCGGACCCTGACCGCGGTCGGCGCCACCGCCGCGCTCGCTGTCTCCCTGACGGCCTGCGGCGGCAGCAGCCTGGAGGAGGAGGGCGGCGGCTCCGGCGGCGGGGGCAAGCTGGTCATCGGCTCGGCGGGCTTCACCGAGTCGCAGATCATGGCGGAGCTGTACAGCAAGGTGCTGGACAAGGCGGGCTACTCCACCTCGATCAAGAAGCTCCAGAACCGCGAGCTGTACGAGCCGGCCCTGGAGAAGGGCCAGATCGACGTCGTGCCCGAGTACGCGGCCACGCTCGCCGAGTTCCTCAACGCGAAGAAGAACGGGCCCAAGGCGGAGCCCGTCGCCTCGAACGACGTCGAGGAGACCGTCACGGCGCTGGAGAAGCTGGCCGAGCCGCGCGGGCTCAAGGTGCTGTCGGCGGGCAAGGCGGTCGACCAGAACGCGTTCGCCGTCACCGAGGCGTTCGCGAAGAAGCACAAGCTCAAGACGCTGTCGGACCTGGGCGAGTCGGGCGAGAAGATCAAGCTGGCCGCTGGCGACGAGTGCGACGAGCGCCCGTTCTGCCGTCCGGGCCTGGAGAAGACCTACGGCATCGACATCACGGACGTGGACCCCAAGGGTGTCGGCACCACCCAGTCCAAGCAGGCCGTCAAGGCGGGCACGGACCAGATGGTGCTCACCACGACGACGGACGCGACGCTGGACGACTTCGGTCTGGTCCTCCTGGAGGACGACAAGGGCCTCCAGAACGCGGACAACGTCCTGCCCGTCGTGAACGAGAAGGACGCGGGCGGCAAGAAGGTCGCGGACGCGCTGGACAAGCTGACCCGGGTGCTCACGACGAAGGACCTGGCGGATCTCAACCGCAAGGTGGACTCCGAGCGCCAGAAGCCCAAGGACGTGGCCGAGGAGTACCTCAAGTCCAAGAACCTGCTCTGAGCGGGCAGTTGACCGCCCGGGTCGCGAGGGCGGGTCCGGGCGCGGCCCGTGGGCTTGGAGGGGCGCGGGTTGTGAGGGCATAACAATGCCCTTTGTCCGGTGTCGTCGATCGCGCCACACACGGTAAATTCCAGGCCATGCCACGTGGACGTCATCGCCATTCGCCGCCCCTGCACCGGCTCCTTCCCCCGGCGGCCGTCGCAGTCGCCGCGCTGGCCTGCGCCGGTGGCGCCTGGCTGGCCGGAGAGCCGGGCATCGGCGATACGGAGACCGTCGTGCTCCGCGGCTTCGCCGCGGCGGCGGCCGTCGCGGCGGTCACCGGCGCGGTCATGCTGCGCAAGTGGGACCGCGCGGCGGGCAGGCGGGTCGCCGAGCTGAAGGCGAAGCAGACGAGCCTGGAGTGGCGCGCCGAGGAGCGGCAGGCCGAGCTGGAGGGCGAACTCGAAGAGGCCCGCGAGTCCCGTGGCGCCCTGGAGTCCAAGCTGCGCGAGAAGCGCGCCGAGCTGGCCAGGCTGCGCACCGAGCACGCCGCGCTGCTGCGCCGCTACGCGCACGCGGAGACGGAGCGGGCCAGCGCGCTGGAGGGGCGGCGCCAGCTGGAGATCGAGGCGGCCGAGGCCCCCAAGGCGCTCGCCGCCTCCGCCATGGACCACCGCAACGAGGCGGGCGCGCCCTCGCCGCTGACGTACCTCCAGGCACACGAGGCGCTGCGGCATCTGTCGAGGAACGCGGCGCGGCAGGTGGAGCGGCGTCGGATGGAGCGCGAGATGGCGCGCGCGGCGGCCGCGGCGCGCGAGCCCGTCGCCGAGCCCGACGCGCGCTCGACGGCCTCAGCGGTCGTCCCGCACTCCCCGGCCCCTGACAGCGTCCACCGCGTGGACACGGGCGGCTTCGACTTCTTCGGCAAGGGCGGCGCCGCGTCGAAGGGCTCCCAGGGCGCGCAGGGTGCGTCGAATGCGCCGGGTGCGCAGGGCGACTCGCGCGGCGGGCGGGACGGCAAGGACAGCAGGGACAGCCGGGACGCGAAGGGGCTGCCCCGGCAGCAGGACGGGGACACGGGCGGGCGCGACGGCGCGTCGGAGGCCACGCCCTCCGAGCGCAAGCGCGGCGACGAGGACGAGGACCCCCACCGGGGCGCGTCCCCGAGCGGCACGAGCGGTGCGGGCGGCGCGAGCGGTGCGACGGACACGGCCGCCGCGTTCACGGGCGCTTCGGCGGCCCGCGCCCGCGCGGCGGCGACGGGCGGCGCGGGCAGGAACCAGGGCCCGCGCCCATCGGCCCAGCCGGTCCCCTCGGCCTTCGACCCGGCGGCGCGCGCGGGTACGGACGACGACGGGACGGGACGTTCCCGTACAGACGCGGACGAGGAAGCGGCGGCCGAGCCTTCGCCCGGCGAGGCCCTGGACATCACGGAGCTGCGCAGCGCGATCTGAGCGCGGGGCGCGTCGGCTCGTCTCCCGTGGCGGCGGCCCCGATGCCGCCCCGCCCCCGGCACACGGCCCAGGGGCTCGTCGGCTCGTACGGCCGGGGTGTCTGCCGCGACCGGACGCGTACGGCGCGGCTGTGGTGGCGGCCCTGATCGCGCCTCGCCTCCGTCGCACGGTCCGGGGTTCGTCGGCTCGTACGGCCGGGGTGTCTGCCGCGACCGGACGCGTACGGCGCGGCTGTGGCGAGGACCCCGATCGCGACCCGCTCCCGCCCCCACCCCCGTCACGCTGTCCGGGCGTTCGGGCGCGTTCGGCCGTCGCGCGGCCTACTTGTCGATGTCGCCGACGACGAAGAAGAACGAGCCGAGGATCGCCACCATGTCGGCGACCAGCGTGCCCGGCAGCAGTTCGGTCAGGGCCTGGATGTTGTTGTACGAGGCCGAGCGGAGCTTCAGCCGGTACGGGGTCTTCTCGCCCTTGGAGACGAGGTAGTAGCCGTTCAGCCCGAGCGGGTTCTCCGTCCAGGCGTACGTGGCGCCCTCCGGGGCCTTCAGTACCTTGGGCAGCCGCTGGTTGATCGGGCCGGGCGGCAGCTGCGCGAGGCGGTCGAGGCAGACGTCGGCCATGTCCAGGGAGTTGTGGGCCTGCTCCAGCAGCACTTCGAAGCGGGCCAGGCAGTCGCCCTCCTGGCGGGTGACGACCTTCAGCGCGCTCCGCAGCTCCGGATCCGCGTAGGCGAGGTACGGCTCGTCGCGGCGCAGGTCGAAGTCGACGCCCGAGGCGCGTGCGATGGGGCCGCTGACCCCGTAGGCGTGGACCGTCTCCGGGGGGAGGTAGCCGACGTCGCGCGTACGGCCCCGGAAGATCTCGTTGCCGAGCACCAGCCGGTCGAAGGAGTCCATCCGGGCGCGTACGGCCGCCACCGCCTGGCGGGCGCGGCCCAGCCAGCCCGCCGGCAGGTCCTCCTTGAGCCCGCCGACCCGGTTGAACATGTAGTGCATGCGCCCGCCGGAGATCTCCTCCATGACGTTCTGGAGCTCCTCGCGCTCCCGGAAGGCGTAGAAGACCGGCGTGATCCCGCCCAGCTCCAGCGGGTACGAGCCGAGGAACATCAGATGGTTGAGCACCCGGTTCAGCTCGGCCAGCAGGGTGCGCGTCCAGACGGCGCGTTCGGGGACCTCCATGCCCAGCATCCGCTCGACGGCGAGGACGACGCCCAGTTCGTTGGAGAACGCGGACAGCCAGTCGTGGCGGTTGGCGAGCACGATGATCTGCCGGTAGTCGCGGGCCTCGAAGAGCTTCTCCGCGCCCCGGTGCATATAGCCGACGACGGGCTCCGCCGCGCTGATCAGCTCGCCGTCCAGCACGAGGCGCAGCCGCAGCACGCCGTGCGTGGAGGGGTGCTGCGGGCCGATGTTGAGCACCATGTCGGTGCTCTCGGCCGCGCCGCCGACGCCGACCATGGTCTCCGACGTGGCCGCTGTCGCTGTCGCCGTCGCCGCTGTCCCTGCCGCTGCTGCTGCCGCCGCCTGGCCCTGCTGACCCGTCTGACTCATGGCCGTTAGTCTCTCAGCTTCCTCCCTGAGTCTGATACGGACTGTCACAGGTCACGCCTAGGCTGGTCGTATGACGAGTGGCGCGGGCGTTGAGTCCGACGGTCCGGAGCCGGGCCCGGCCCCCGGCGGGGGCTCCGGGGACCCTGACGGCGAACAGTGGCGCGGGGTGGAGCGCGCGATGCTGCCGATGCGGCGGTTCGTGCTGCTGTCCACACTGCTGCCCCTCGCGGTGGCGACGGGCGTGCTGCTCGGGCTGTTCGCGGGTCCGGGCTGGGCCGCCTTCGCGCTGCTGCCCCTCGCCTTCGCCGTCTGGGGCTGGGGCGCGCTGCGGCGCAACTGGCGGTCCTGGCGCTATGCCGAGCGCGTCGACGATCTGCTCATCAGCCGCGGCGTGCTGTGGCGGGAGCTGACGGTCGTGCCGTACGGACGGATGCAGCTCGTCGAAGTCACCTCGGGTCCACTGGAGCGGCGCTACGGCCTGGCCAGGCTCCAGCTCCACACCGCCGCGGCCACCACGGACGCGACGATACCCGGCCTCTCCCCCGAGGAGGCCGAGCGGCTGCGCGACCGCCTGACCGAGCTGGGCGAGGCCCGCTCGGCGGGGCTGTGACGGCGTGCGCGCCGTGAACGGGGAGGCGTGAGGTGCCAGGACCGCTGCCGCCGCGCCCCGAGGGCAAGCCGCTGCACCCCATCACGCCCTGGCGCCGCGCCTGGGCGCCCGTCGCCGCGCTCCTCGCCTTCTCGGCGCAGGACCTGGAGCGCACCCGCGAGTGGTTCACCCAGCTCACGGTGGGCTGGCTGCTGGCGGCGTTCGGCGTGCTGCTGCCGATCGCCGCCGCGTACGGCTTCCTGTCCTGGTGGTTCACCAGTTATCTGGTCACGGACACCGAACTGCGCATCCGCACCGGGCTGTTCTTCCGCCGCACCGCGCACATCCGCCTCGACCGCGTGCAGGCCGTCGACGTGGGGCGGCCCCTGCTGGCCCGCCTCGCGGGCGTCGCCAAGCTCAAGCTGGACGTCGTCGGGACCGAGGCCAAGGACGAGCTGGCGTTCCTCGGCGAACGCGAGGCCGTCGCGCTGCGCGCCGAACTCCTCGCCCGCGCGGCGGGCATCGCGCCCGACGCGGCGCCCGAGGCGGGCGAGGCCCCCGCGCGCGAACTCCTGCGCGTCGACGCGCGCACCCTGCTCCTCTCGCTGCTCCTGACGGGCTCCGGCTGGGGGCTGCTCGTCCCGGCCCTCGTGGTGCCCGTCCTCATCTACCTCGCCAGCGACAGCCTCTGGGCCGCCCTCGCCACGCTGCTGCCGCTGGTGGGCGCGGTGTGGGCGAGCAGCGCGGGACGGTTCCTGCGCGAGTACGACTGGACCGTCGGCGAATCGCCCGACGGGCTCCGCCTCGACCACGGGCTGCTCGACCGCGAGCACGCGACGGTTCCGCCGGGGCGGGTGCAGTCCGTGCACATCGTCGAGCCGCTGCTGTGGCGGCGGCGCGGCTGGGTGCGGGTGGAACTGGAGGTCGCGGGGGCCGCGAAGGGCAAGGACGGGGTCCTCATACCCGTCGCGCCACGAGAGCGCGCCGAGGCCGTGCTCGGGCGGGTGCTGCCCGAGGTCGGGCTCGCGCGTGCGGAGGCGGCGCTGGAGCGGGCACCGCGGCGGGCACGCTGGGCGGCGCCGGTGGTGTGGCGGGCCTACGGGCACGGGGTGACCGGTTCCGTTTACGTCACCCGTCGTGGGCTGCTGCGGCGGCGGACGACGATGGTGCCGCACGCGAAGGTGCAGAGCGTGCGGTGGGAGCAGGGGCCCTGGGCGCGGTGCCTCGGGCTGGCCGACGTGGTGGTCGATCACGGGGCGAACGGGGTGGCGAAGGGGAGGTTGCGGGACGCGGAGGAGGCGCGGCGCGTGGTGTACGCGCAGGCGGAGCGCTCCCGTACGGGCCGCCGCGAAGCGACCCCTGACCGCTGGCTCACCTGACCCTTCGCGGGTGCGGAAGGAAACGAAGGGTTGCCCCTTCACCGGGTCGCGCCCCTTCACGGGGTGCGGGGTGAAGGCTTCACGGGGTGCCCGCTCTTGCAGGGGTGCGCCTGCTGTGGGTGCCCCTTGGGGGGTTCGTTCGCGTGTGGCGGGCCGGTGGCACGGGTTGTGCCCACCCGTCCCGCCAGCGGGACGATTGCCCACAACAGTTTTGGCGCCGTCGCCAGTGGGGCGTCGCTGGGTGCGCCTTGGGGTTTCGTTGCGTGGGTGCGGGCCGGTGGCTTCGGCGCGGCGTGTGGTGACGGTGCGTCGCGGCTGGCGCCGCGTGGTTCTTGGCTCGGACCGTGGTTATGGGGCCCGTGTGTGGTGGGGGTCGGTGCCGCGCCGGGGTGTCTCCTCGGGCGTAAAGGTCTCGCTTTCGGCTCTCCGCCGGTGACTTGCTCGCCCTGCGGGGACCCCCCGCCACACCACCTCCCGGTCGCGGCCAACTCCCGGCCGGTGGCCCCTCCGCTTGTTCCCATGCTGTGGACCGGCGCCTCATCGGCACCCATGCGCCCGCCCCGTGCCTCGCCGAAAGGCCTCCGCCCCTGCCACGGGAAGCCGACGGGGGGACGGTTCGCCACTGTTGTGCGCCCGCCCCGGCACCTTGCCGGAGGGGCCCAGCCCCCACTGTTGTGGGAACGACCCCGGCGCCTCGCCGAGCGGGCCCGCCCCTGCCACGGGCGGCACCCTGGTGGCGACGGCGCCCCACTGTTGTGGGCAAGCGTCCCGCTTGGCGAGGGGGCACCTCCCAGCGGTAGCTGGGGAGGGTGGGCACAACCCACCCACCGGCCCGCAGCACGCGTACGTAACCCCGAGGGGCAATCGGGTAGGCGCCCCCTGCCAAGGGGGTGTTGCGCGGGACGGTTGGCCCGGAGAGTGGGGACCGTAGGTCCCGCGCTGGGGGGGTGTGCCGCCGCATGGCAAGGAGGCGCACCCCGTGAAAGGGGGTGGGCATTGGCCCACCCCGGGCGGAAGCGGGCCACCGGCGGGACGGGGACGGGGTGGGGTGTCCCCGCAGGTCGAGAAAGTCACCGGCGGAGAGCCGAAAGCGAGACCTTCACGCCGAGGAGACACCCCGGCGCGGCACCGGACACCCCGCACCCACGCACCCCACACGGCCACCGTCGGACACCAGGAATCACGCGGCGCCAGCCGCGTACTACGGGTCCATAGGCCGCGCCGTAGCCACCCATCCGCACCCGGAAAACGGCGAACCGCCCAGCGCAGCGCCCCGCGCCCCGTGCGGCGGCACAAAAATCAGCGCGGGACCCTACAGTGCGCACCGCACGGGCCGGCCGTCCCGCGCAACACCCCCGTCAAGAGGGCAACCCCCCGTTTCCTTCCGCACCCCGCGAAGGGGACCCGCGGGGGTGGAGGAGCCAGGTGAAGGCGCCCAGGGCGGAGGGGGAGGTCAGTTCGGCCGCCTGGGTGGCCGTGGAGAGGGCGCGGACGTAGGCGGCCGGGTCCGTCGAGGCGAGGGACAGGGGCGGGCGGCGCCCCTCGACGCCCAGTTCCCGCAGCACCTCGCGCTGCGACATCAGCGCAGCACCCTCGGCCGTTCCGGGGAGGGACAGGGGCAGGCCCGTGGCGGAACCGTGCGCACCGCCCGCCGCGAAGGCGCACGCGTCGAGCGCCACGTGCGAGGTGAGGTCGCATGTGCCGTCGGGCACGGGGGCGACCTCGCGGCCCTCCGCGTACCCCGTGAGGGTGCCGAAGGGCGGCCGGGCCGAGCGCTCGTGCGCGTAGTCGACGGCCACCGCGAGCCCGCTCCGCAGCACCCGCACCGCCGAGCCCCACGCCTCGTCCCTGGGCCGCCCGATCTCCGCGCGGAGCCCCGGCTCGCCGCCCGCCAGGGGCCACCACCGCGCGAGCCACTCCGCGTCCGCGCGCGGCAGCGGCCCCGGAGCCAGCCGCTCCGTGCCGTCGGCGCGGACGAGTACCTGGCGCGGGACCCCGTTCTCGTCGTTCTCGGCGACGTCGACGGGGATGTTGTCGAGCCACTCGTTGGCGAACAGGAGCCCGGTCAGGTCCGTCAGGTCGGTCAGCCCTGAGAGGGTGTCGCGCGAGCGGACCCACGTGACGCGGGGGTCGAGCCCTTCGGGGCGGGGCGCGCGCTCCACGGCGTAAGCGCGTACACGTCGCGCCGCCTCGTCGGGCAGCGCCCCCAGCACCCCGGTCAGCAGTTCGCCGCGCCCCGCGCCCACGTCCACGAGGGCCAGCTCGGCGGGGCGGCCCAGGCTCTCGTCGACGCGCAGCAGGAGGCGGGCGACCGCGCCCGCGAAGAGGGGGGAGGCGTGCACGGAGGTGCGGAAGTGGTCGCCGGGGGCCTCGTGGGTGAAGAAGCCGGGGCGCGCGGCGGTACCGGCGCCCGCACCGGTCCCGTCGCCGTCGCCGTAGAGCGCGCGCTCGGTCGCCTCGCGCCAGGTCGCCCAGTCGTTTGCCGGTCCGTTGTCCTCTGGGTTCACGGGGCTCACGCTACGTGCGGACGTCGCTCCTCCACCTTGCGGAGTATGCGAGGGCACCACGGATCGGCCGTCCGGTTGACTCCTGCACGTACTTCGTCTTCCTACGCTGGGTGATGTGAACCGCATCTACGACTTCATCCGCAGACACCCCACATGGGTGGACGGCTCCTGGGCCGCGCTGCTGCTGATGCTGTCGGGGCTCTGGATCGCCACGAGCGTCCGCGTGGACGCCGAGGGGCTGCCCCAGGGCCCGACGGAGCAGATCGCCTCCGTGCCGATCGCGCTCGCGCTCAGCACCGTGGTCGCGCTGCGCCGTCGCGCGCCGGAGAAGATGCTGATGCTGGCCACGGGCACGGGCGTCGCGCAGCTCGTCACGGACGTGGAGGTCTTCCCGGGGAACTTCGCGTTCCTCGTCATCATCTTCACCGTCGCCTCCCGCAACGTGCGCTGGGCCTCGTGGTTCGCGCTCGGCGGCGCGCTCACCGCGCCCACCATCTCCGCGCTGCGCTGGCCCGACGCGAACCAGGACACCACCAGTGCGGTGTTCGGCTGCATATTCCTTACCGTCACGTTCTTCCTGGCGTGGGTGCTGGGGGACTCGATCCGTACCCGTCGCGCCTACTACGCGCAGTTGGAGGAGCGCGCCACCCGCCTGGAGAAGGAGCGCGAGGCGCACGCCAAGATCGCGGCGGCGGCGGAGCGCGCCCGGATAGCGCGGGAGCTGCACGATGTCGTCGCGCACAACGTCTCGGTCATGGTCGTCCAGGCCGACGGCGCCGCGTATGTGCTGGACACCGCGCCCGAGCAGACCAAGCAGGCGCTGGAGACGATCTCGGGGACCGGGCGCCAGGCGCTGGCCGAGATGCGGCGGCTGCTGGGGGTGCTGCGCAGCGGCGAGGGCAGCACGCGGGGGGCGCGGGACCGTAGCGAGTATGTGCCGCAGCCCGGCATGGAACAGTTGGCCGAGCTGGTGGACCAGGTGCGCGGGGCCGGGCTCATGGTGGACTTCACCATCGAGGGCACGCCGCGCCCCCTCCCGAGCAGCGTGGAGCTGACGGCGTACCGCATAGTGCAGGAGGCGCTGACCAACTCCCGCAAGCACGGCGGCCCGGACGTCGGCGCCTCGGTCCGCCTCCGCTACGGGGACGACGAGCTGAGCCTCCTCGCCGAGGACGACGGGCGCGGGGCGCAGCGGGAGCTGTACGAGGACGGGGGAGCGGACGGGCTCGGGCACGGTCTGATCGGGATGCGGGAGCGTGTCGGCATGGTCGGCGGCAGCCTGGAGGCCGGGCCCCGGCCCGGCGGCGGCTTCCGCATCAACGCGGTACTGCCCCTCAAGGTCGCCCACCACTGAGCGGGCCCACCACAGAGCGACCAGGGAAGACTAGGGAAACGGAACACCATGACCATCCGCGTGATGCTCGTCGACGATCAGGCACTGCTGCGCACCGGCTTCCGCATGGTGCTGGCCGCGCAGCCGGACATGGAGGTCGTCGCGGAGGCCGGTGACGGCGCCGAGGCGCTGGAGCAGTTGCGGGCGCGGGAGGTGGACGTCGTCCTGATGGACGTGCGGATGCCGAACGTCGACGGTGTGGAGGCCACCCGCCGCATCTGCGAGGGCCGCGAGGGCGGGCCCGGCGATCCGAAGGTGCTGATCCTCACCACGTTCGACCTCGATGAGTACGCCTTCTCCGCGCTCAAGGCGGGCGCCAGCGGCTTCATGCTCAAGGACGTGCCGCCCGCCGATCTGCTGGACGCGATCCGCTCCGTCCACAGCGGCGACGCGGTGGTCGCGCCGAGCACCACCCGCCGGCTGATCGACCAGTTCTCCTCGGTGCTTCCCGCCACCACGCCCGAGCCGCTCGCCAAGGAGCTGGAGAAGCTGACGGAGCGGGAGCGGGAGGTGCTCGTCCTCGTCGCGCAGGGCCTGTCGAACGGCGAGATCGCGGCCGGGCTCGTCCTCTCCGAGGCCACGGTCAAGACGCACGTGGGGCGCATACTCACCAAACTGGGGCTGCGCGACCGCGTCCAGGCGGTCGTCCTCGCCTACGAGACGGGCCTCGTACGCGCTGGCAACGGCGGCTGACGCCGCAGGGCCGGGCGGGCCGTCAGCGCAGGACCGTCTCCAGGAAGTCGCTGCCCAGCTTGGCCACGATGGACAGGTCCAGCTGGTGCTGTACGTACCGGCCGCGCCGCCGCGTCGTCAGCAGCCCCGCCTTCTTCAGCACGGACAGATGCCGGGACACCTCGGGCGCGGTGAGCCCGAGGATGTCGGCCAGCTCCCCCGTCGTGTACGGGGCGCGGGCGAGGCTGCGGCACAGCCGCATCCGCAGCGGGTGGGAGAGCGCCTCCATCCGCAGGGTGAGCGCCTCGACGGAGGAGTGGCCCGGAATGTCGCCCGAAGCGACCGGATAGTGCAGCACGGGCCGCCATCGCGGGCGGTGCAGCACCATCAGATGCGGCCAGTTGAAGGTCGTCGGCACGAGGGTGAGCCCGGCGCCCACGGCCGGGTCCACGGCGGTCGTACGGCCGTCCGCCAGCTTGTCCACCTCGATGCGGCTGCCGTGCTCGTCCAGCGTCAGCGCCTTCGATACGGACTCCAGCGCGGCGGCCAGCCCCTTGCGCCGCAGCAGCTCCGTCTTGTGCCGCGCGTCCGCCGCGAGATGGACCCGGGTGCGGCGCCAGGTGTCGGCGAAGAACGCCTGGTCGCAGTCCTCGAAGAGGCGCCGTATCCACGTGCGCACGGCCGTCGGGTCGGCCAGCAGCCACCGCGTGAAGTCCACCTGCCGCTGACCGCGCGCCGCCGCCAGCTCCAGGGCGTGCTCGCGCACCCGCGGATCGACGAGCGGCGAGGGCGCCGTCTTCCCGTACGTGCTGAGGCAGGTGAACTCCAGCGCAGCCGCGACGAAATCCTCGTCGGCCAGCCGGTCGAGCGTGTCCAGGTCATCGGCGAGCGTGGCGCCGGGCTGGGCAGCGGGGTCCCGCAGCCCGGCGAAGCCCATGAAGATGTCCGCGAAGGTGGTGCGCCACAGGAAGTCCGCGTCGCACAGGCGGTCGGCGAGGTCGGGTTCGAGCGCGGCGTTGGTCGCCGTGGCCCAGCCGTGCACGGCCGGGTGGTGTCCCGGCTCGGCCAGCGCGTGCAGCGCCGTGCCCAGCTCGGCCAGTGGCGACGGGCTGAAGACGATGCGCTCGGGCGGCAGGCCCGCGATCTCTACGGTCACGCTCATGGACCCATTCTGCGTGCCTTACGCGCAGGTCGGGCGCCGATTGACGGTCGTCGTCAATCGGCGTGCGGGAGTGCCCGGGGGCCGCGCAGGCTCGGGGCATGAGCATCACTCAGCAGTACGCGATGGACACCTACCGCCTCTCCCGCGACCAGCAGCCGCCTCCGCCGCTTCCCGGCGCGCACGAGGCGCGGGTGCTGCACGCGCTGTGGGAAGGGCTCCGCTTCCGGCGACGGCTGCGACGGCTGACGGGGGTGCCCGCGGCTACGCCGAGCCGCCGGTGACGCCCCCTTCGCCGGGGGCCCCGGATGCGCCGGTGACTCCGGCCAGGGTGCGGAGGAAGCCCTCGACCGCGCGGGACACGTGCTCGCGCGTCCACGAGAGGCCCGGCGCGCTCACGGTGACCTCACTCATGCTGACCCCGGGCGGCCCGCCCTGGGCCTCCGACCAGGCACGGAACAGCAGCGTGCCGCTCTCCTCCGCGTACCGCAGCGACGCCTCCTCCAGGTCCTCGGCGCCGTACGGGAGCCACACCTGGAACTGGTGCGTGTGCGGCGCCTCCGGCCACACCCGCCACCATGCCTCGCCCGACGCGGTCAGCGCCTCGCGCATGGCCTCGGCGACGAGCCGCGCGTGTGCCACGTACGACGGCAGCCGCGGCAGCTCCTGATCGAACCCCACCAGCGCGGACAGCACGGCGGGCCACTGCTGGAACAGCGCGCCCCCGTACCTGTGCCGCCAGGCGACCGCCTCCTCGACCAGCGTGGCCGGACCGGCGAGGGCTGCGCCCGAGAGGGCGCCGAGCGACTTGTAGAAGCTGACGTACACCGAGTCGGCGACCGACGCGATCTCCTGGAGCGGGCGCCCGAAGTGCGTGGCGCACTCCCACAGCCGTGCGCCGTCGAGGTGCACGACGGCGTCGCGCTCGCGGGCCGCCTCCACCGTCGCGGTCAGCTCCTCCCACGTGGGGAGCACGAAGCCCGCGTCGCGCAGCGGGAGTTCGAGCATGAGGGTGCCGAAGGGTTCCTCGCAGTCGCGGATCTCGTCGGCGCTGAACATCCGGGGTGCGCCGTCGCCCGGGTGCACGACGTGCAGGCCGCTCAGCCTTCGCAGGGCGTCGCGCTCCCAGCGGACGGGGTGGGCGAGGGGGTGCAGGGCGACTGTGGGGTTGCCCGTGCGGGTTGCCCAGCAGCGGAGGGCGGCCTGCTGGGCCATGGTGCCCGTGGGGAAGTAGGCGGCGGATTCGGTGCCGAGGGTTTCGGCGGTACGGAGTTCCAGAGCGCCGACGATGCTGTCGTCGTTGCCGTAGATGTCCGGCCAGTCCGTGAGGTCGTACGACCTCGCGCCCTCTTCCTTGAGGCGGGTGAGGAGGTCGCCCAGGCGGTCGGCGCCTCGAAGGTCGCCCAGGCGCCGTTCGGCCCCGGCCCACACCCTCAGCTTCCTCTCCCGCGCCTCCAAGCCCCCCCGCCTCCCTTGTCCACACCCCTTCTCCGCCAGCCTTCCCCTTCCCCACGCCGGCATCCTCCCTTTGACGGGGGCGTTGCGCGGGACGGTTGGCCCGTGCGGTGCGCACTGTAGGGTCCCGCGCTGATTTTTGCGCCGCGTCACGGGGGCGCGGGGCGCTGCGCTGGGCGGTTCGCCGTTTTCGGGTGCGGCTGTGTGGCTTCGGCGCGGCGTGTGGTGCGGTGCGTTGCGGCTGGCGCCGCGTGATTCCGGGTTGCGGTCGTGGTTGTGGGTGTGTGGGTGGGGGGTGTCCGGTGCCGCGGTGGGGTGTCTCCTCGGCGTGAAGCTTTCGTCGTCGCCTCTCGGCCGGTGACTTTCTCGACCTGCGGGG
>NZ_JBSHAO010000050.1:0-62981 GCF_053611545.1 Streptomyces sp. NPDC054796
GAGGCCTGGGGCTGGTGGCCGTCGGCGGCGGCGATCAGCACGTAGCTGCCCGCGCTGGGCGCGTCGAGCCCGTAGGAGCCGTCCGCGTGGGCGACCGAGCGGCCGAGCTGACGGCCGCTGAGCGAGATCAGCGTGACCGCGGCACGGGCCACACCGACACCGTCGGCGTTACGGACAGTCCCGCGGACCCCGTAACCGGACTGCCCGTACCGCAGTTCGCCCGGCCACGTGGGCATGGCCCCCGAGGACTGGGCCCGCTGCTCAGGTGCCGTGGCGCGCCGGGCATCGGAGACGGCAGCGCCCGAAGCGGACTCGGCCACGGACGCGCCCACCCCGGCGGGAACGCGCTCGCCCTCGGGCCCCGGCACGGGCACGGGCCCGCCGGAGGGCAACGGCCCCGGGCCGCCGGAACCGGGACCACCGGAACCGTGACCGTCAGAACCCGGGCCGCCCCCGGAGCCCGGTCCCGCGCTCTCCGGGGAGCCGCCCTCCAGGTTCTCGCGCAGGCCCTCGCCCTCCACATCGACGTTCGGCAGCGCGCGGTCCAGCCACTTGGGCAGCCACCACGCCTTCTTGCCGAGCAGCGCCAGCACCGCCGGGACGATGGCCATGCGCACGATGAACGCGTCGAAGAAGACGGCGACGGCGAGACCAAAGCCGATCATCTTGACCATGGCCTCGCTCGACCCGATGAAGCCCGCGAACACCGCGATCATGATGACGGCAGCCGCGGTGACCACCCGGGCCCCGTGCCGGAATCCGGTCACGATCGCCTGTCCTGGCCGCTCCCCGTGGACGTACGCCTCGCGCATGCGCGTGACGAGGAAGACCTCGTAGTCCATCGCGAGCCCGAAGACGACACCCACCATGAAGATCGGCATCATCGACATGACGGGCCCGGTCTCCTCGACGCCCATGACGTCGGCGAGCCAGCCCCACTGGAAGACGGCGACGACGGCGCCGAGCGCGGCGAGCACGGAGAGCAGGAAGCCGAGCGCGGCCTTGAGCGGCACCAGGATCGAGCGGAAGACGACGATCAGCAGCAGGAAGGCCAGTCCGACGACGAGCGCCAGGTACGGCAGCAGCGCGTCGTTCAGCTTCTCCGAGACATCGATGTTCATCGCGGTGGAGCCGGTGACCAGCACCTTCGCATCGGTCTCGGTGGTGATGTCGCCGCCCGCTTCGCGGATGGCGTGCACCAGGTCCTCGGTCTCGGTCGAGGACGGCTTGGAGTCGGGGACCACGCTCAGCATCGCGGTGTCGCCGGTCTTGTTGAACGTCGCCGGGGTCGCCGTGACTACGTTGTCCAGGCCCTTGACCGTCCTGGCCACCTCGCTGACGGCAGCCTTCGGGTCCTCGCTGTCCTTGGCGTCGACGACGACCATCAGCGGGCCGTTGAAGCCGGGCCCGAACCCGTCGGAGAGCAGGTCGTAGGCCTTGCGCTGCGTGGTGCTGGTCGGCTGCGACCCGTCGTCGGGCAGACCGAGTTCCAGCGAGGAGGCGGGGATCGCGGCGGCGCCCAGGCCCACCACGCCGAGCAGCAGCACGGCGATGGGGCGGCGGACGACGAAGCGGGCCCAGCGGGTGCCCGTCTTCGGCTTCTCCTCGACGATCCCGGCGCCCGAACCGGCACCCGTACCGGCGCCCGTGCCAGCGCCCGAACCGGTGCCGTCACCCGTGTCCGCCTGCGCGGGGACGCCGCTGTGGGCGCCACGGCCGCCGCCGCGCCGCGCGCGCTTCGCGCCGATGGGCCGCACCCGCTTGCCCGCGTAGCCGAGCAGCGCGGGAATCATGGTGAGGGCGATGAGGACCGCGATCACGACGGTGCCCGCCGCCGCGATGCCCATCTTGGTCAGCATGGGGATGTTGACGACGGCGAGGCCGACCAGCGCGATCACGACCGTCAGGCCCGCGAAGACCACCGCGGATCCCGCCGTGCCGACGGCCCGGCCGACCGCGTCCTCGCGCTCACGGCCCTCCGCGAGTTCCGCGCGGTAGCGGGAGACGATGAAGAGCGCGTAGTCGATGCCGACGGCGAGGCCGATCATCATCGCGAGGATCGAGGTGGTGGAGCCCAGATCGAGCGCGTTCGCCAGTGCGGTGATCGTGGAGACGCCGATGCCGACGCCGATCAGCGCCGTGAGCAGCGGCAGCCCGGCGGCCACCAGCGAGCCGAAGGTGATGACCAGCACGATCGCGGCGACCGCGATGCCGATGACCTCCGTCGCGCCGGTCTCGGGCACCGCCTGGAGCGCGTCGCCGCCGATCTCGACGGTCAGCCCGCCCTCGCGGGCCTTCTCGGCCGTGTCCTCCAGCGCGTCGCGCGAGGAGTCCGCCAGCTCCATGCCGGAAACCTCGTACGAGACCTGCGCGTACGCGGTCGTGCCGTCGCGGCTCACGGCCTTGGACCGGAACGGGTCGGCCACGGAGGCGACTTCGTCGCCGGTGCCGAGTTCCTTGACGGTCCGCTCGACGGCGGCCTTGTTCTCCGGTGAGGCGATCTTCTCGCCGTCGGGCGCCTTGAAGACGACACGTGCGGTGGCACCGTCGGCGCTCGCCCCGGGGAAGCGGTCTTCCAGCAGGTCGAACGCCTTCTGCGCCTCGGTGCCGGGGATCGAGAAGGAGGTGGTGCCCGCCGCGGGCGCCTGTGCGGCACCCACGCCCGCGAGGGTCAGCAGGGCTATCCAGATCAGGGCGACGAAGTGCCGTCGCCGGAAGGCCGTTCGGCCCAGTTTGTAGAGGAATGTGGCCACGAGGACGTACTCCCGGTCGGGTCGTAGGGTCTTGCGGGGCAGGGGGCATCGGCCCGACGACGTGAGCGGTCGCGTCAGGTGCTGAGAGGGTTCGGTGTGGCTGGTACGGGGCTACCTGATGGACGGGTCAGACGCCGAGGGCGGGGAGTACCACGGCGTCGATGTACGAGAGGAGGAAGTCCTGCGTGGGTGGCAGTTCGTCGATCAGGGTCCGGGTGCCGATCGCGCCGACCAGCATGTGCAGGACGTACTCCCGCGCGGGGTTGTCCGCGCGGACCTCGCCCCGCTCGACGGCGCGCCGCAGCATCCGCCGCAGCTCCTCCAGCTCCGGTTCGATCAACAGCTCGCGGAAGGCGCGGAGGAGGTCGGCGTTGCTGTGCACCGCCGTGGCCAGGCCCCGCATCAGCGCGGAAGTCTGCTCCACCTGGCAGTCGTCCTGGCACAGGGCCAGCGCGTGGAAGTCGCCGCGCAGGGACCCCGTGTCGACGTCGGCGAGGCTGAGCGGCTTCTGGTGCCGCAGCGCCCTGACGACCAGCTCGGCCTTGCCGCCCCACTGGCGGTAGAGGGTGGCCTTGCTTGAGCGGGTGCGGGTGGCCACGGCGTCCATGGTGAGCGCTTCGTAGCCGACCTCGCCGAGCAGGCCGAGCACGGCCTCGTACAGCTCGGCCTCGCGCTCGGGCGACATACGGCTGCGACGTGCCACTGCGGCATCGGACATGCTCATCCACTCCTGCGGCCACCCGCGCCGACTGCTCCGACTGCTCCGGGCGCCGCGAACACTGCGATCACTGTAAACGAAACGGTTTCGTACTGCGCCGAGCCTAACCCGGTGGTTCAGCGAAACGAGACCGTTTCGTACGTGGCCTGCGTCACGTCCCCGCGATCCCGCCGCGCGCGGGGACGGACGGAGGTCGCACCGTGCGGGTCACACCGTGCAGTGCAGGGGGCCGCCGTTGAAGGCGATCATGTCGGCGAGGGGGTCCTTGAGGGGCAGGTGGACACCACGGGGGCGGCCCTCGCACTCGGCGTAGGCGCGGTGCAGGTTGCCGACGAGGCGTTCGGGCTCCGCCAGCTCCGCGTACGGGCCCAGGTCCGCACGTCGCGCCGTCTCCAGCGGCGACCACCCGGCGGCCGTGCCGTCGGCGGCGAGGTGCTGAATCCAGCGCAGGTACTCCGCCGTGCGGTCGAGCACCTCGGGACCCTCGACCGGCCCGTGCCCGCTCACGACGACCTCCGGGTCCAGCTTCTTCAGCGTGTCCAGCACCTCCAGGGAACCCTCCACCGAGCCCATGAGGACGAAGGGTGTGCACCCGGACCAGGTGAGGTCGCCCGCGAAGAGGATCCGGTGCTCCGGGAGCCAGGCGACGACGTCACCCGTGGTGTGGGCGGTGCCGTGGTGGAGCAGTTCGGCGCGTACGGCGCCCGCGTGGAGCGTGAACGCGTCGGTGAAGGTGAGGTCCGGCAGCCTGAGCGCTATCTCGTCCCAGCCCGCCTCGGGCCATATGGCGGGCAGGTCGATACCGTTCCTCGCCATCGCCTCCCTGGTCTCGTCGTGCGCGATGACCGTGCTGCCGGTGAAGTGCCCGGCGCCGAAGTGGTGGTCGCCGTGATGGTGCGTCAGCACGACGCGGGTGACGGGCAGTTCGGCGCGGGCGCGCACCTCCGCCGCAAGGCGCCGCGCGCCCGCGTAGGTGGCGGTGGCGTCGATCAGGGTGACGCCGTCCTCTCCCACCAGGACGCCCGCGTTGCTGACGCACCAGCCGCCGCGTGGCTGGAGGTAGGCGTACACGGCGCCGGGGACCAGCTCGGTCAGGTGGGGCTGGGTCGAGCCCTGGGACCGCTGCTGGGGCGAGGGGGCCTGGGAGGAGGTGCGCTGGGCGGGAACGGAAAGGTTTCGCACGGTCTCTCTTCGCGGGGTGTGTGGTCGTCGACGGTGTGGCCGGGGCCGTCGGATGGATGGTGCCAGGCGGCCCCGACCAGGAGATCATCCACTGTGGACCTGTGCGCAACCGGCCACCCGCCGGGAGGTCAGGGTGCCGTGACGACCGGGTTTCCGCCCGCGCCCGCGACGATCCGGCCCGGGCACAGGCCGCGCGCCGCGAGCCCGGAGAGTATCTGCGGCACGGCGTCGACGGTGGCGCGGTACCCCCCGTCGTGCATGAGGATGATCCCGCCCGCGCGCAGGGTCGCGGCGGCCGCGACGATCTGCTGCGTCGTCGCGTTGTTCCAGTCCCGGGTGTCCACGTTCCACATGACCTCGGCCATACCGAGCCGCGCCGCCGTGGCCTTGATCTGGGCGTTGGTCTCGCCGTAGGGCGGGCGGAAGAGGGTGGGGGTCTGCCCTGTGATGCGCTGGATGGTGCTCTGGGTGTTCGCGATCTCCTGATAGGCCGCGGACTCGCTGAGCTGCGGGAGGTGGGGGTGGGTGTAGGTGTGGTTGCCGATCCACATGCCCGCCGCGTGCACCGACCGGAGCAGGTCGGGGTACTGGTCGGCGTGCTGGCCCCAGATGAAGAAGGTGGCCTTGGCGCCGCCCGCGCGCAGTGCGTTGAGCAGGGCCGTGGTGGAGGTCTGGTGCGGGCCGTCGTCGTAGGTGAGGCCCACATATCCGTTGGGGCAGTTCGCCCACGCCCGTCCGCCGCGCTGCTCCCCCGCCGAGGTGCCCGTCGAGTCGTCCGGCGATGTCCCCGTCGAGGCCGCGGGCGAGGGCGCCGCCGTGAACGCCAGGGTGGCGGCAGCGGCGACGGCGACGAGAGTGGCCCGCACCTGGCGGCGCGCACCGCGCGGGCGTTGGCGTGGCACGTGACGGCGGGCCGGGTGACGGCGGGGTAAGTGACGACGTGTACGGCGCATGGGTGGCGGGTCCTTCCCGTGTGCGGGGCTGGGCGAGATGGCGAGATGGGCGGGCCGCGAGGGGCGGCCCGTGGGCCGGGAGTGCGGGGCGGGGCGGGGGGGGCGGGGGTTTGCCCCCCGCGGGCCCGCCCCGCGGGCCGGGGCTCGGCGGGGGGGGGGGGCCGGCGGGTGGGGTGGGGGGGGGCGGCGTATGCGGAGCAAACATCGCCCCGCCTGCCGCCCCCGCCAGGGAGCCGCGGCTATCGGCGAGTCCGCGGCTCCCGGGTCCTCCGCCCGGTTCGGCGGGCCGTGCGGAGGACCGGTCGGAGGCCGGTCAGAGGAACGGCCAGTGGACGGCAGGAGGACCGGCCGGGGTCAGGGGCCGGTCGGCCGCCCGGTCAGGACGCCGTGCAGGAGGTGACGGTGGGTGTCGCCCACTCGCCGTTGGCCATGACCGTGAAGCCGAAGCTCGTCGAGGCTCCGGCCGCGACCGTCCCGTTGCCGCTCGGCTTCATCGTCATGACGCTGCCGCTGGAGTCCCAGGAGGGGGTGCCGTTCCAGGTGGTGGAGACCCTCTGCGGGGAACGGATGGCCACGGTCACCGTCCAGTCGCTGACGGCGGCGCTGCCCGCCGTCACCGTGACCTTGCCGTTGAAGCGGTCGCCCCAGCGTTCGGCCGGGGAGTACGTCGCGGTGCACGCCTTGGTGCCGCCCTCGCCGCCTCCGCCGCTCGTGCCGCCGAGCGCCGTGAGCACGGCGTTGTACGCGGGCTTCTTGTTGTAGTTGCTGTCGAACAGCAGCGGGGTGCCGCTGGCGCGCCAGGAGTACTTGTCGGTCACGCCCCACACCGTGATGCCGGTGCAGCGGGAGACGGCCAGGCACGCCTGGACGACGCGACGGTAGTTGTCGGCCTGGGCCGTGCCGGAGCCCTCGATGTCCAGCTCGGTGATCTGCACGTCGACGCCGAGGTCGGCGAAGCGCTGGAGGTTCTGCTGGTAGTCACCGGGCACGGGCGAGTTGCTGTTGAAGTGGGACTGGAAGCCGACGCAGTCGATGGGCACACCGCGCGCCTTGAAGTCCTTCACCATGTTGTAGACCGCGTTGCTCTTCGCGTTCTGCCCGTCGGTGTTGTAGTCGTTGTAGCAGAGCTTGGCGTTCGGGTCGGCGGCGCGCGCGGTGCGGAACGCCTCCTCGATGAACCCGTTCCCCAGCTTGTCCTGGAAGGGCGAGCTGCGTCGCGCTCCCGAATTCCCGTCCTGGAACGCCTCGTTGACGACGTCCCACGAGTGGATCTTTCCCTTGTAGTGCTGCATCACGGTGGTGATGTGGTTGTTCATCGCCGAGCGCAGATCGTTCGCGCCCAGCCCGCTGACCCAGCCGGGCAACTGGGAGTGCCACACCAGCGTGTGACCGCGGAGTGCCATGCCGCGGCTCTGCGCGTGGCTGGCGATCCGGTCGGCCGCGGCGAAGTTGAAGGAGTTGCGGCTGCTCTCCAGCGCGTCCCACTTCATCTCGTTCTCGGGCGTGACGCTGTTGAACTCGGTGTTCAGCGTGGACACGTACTGCGACTCGCCGAGGTGGTTCGCGGCCACGGCGGCGCCGAAGTACCGCCCCTTCTCGGCCGCCGCCGCGCCCAGCGTGCTGGCCGCTGCGGCGGACTCGGTGGCTCCGGAGGCCCTGGTGGCTCCGGCCGCCGTGGTGGCGCTGGTGGCGGAGAGCGTGGCGAGCCCGGCCGCCGCGAGGATGCCCGCCGTGCCGACGGCGAACACCCTGCGGACACCCGGCCGAGTACGTCCGCGTCTGTGGCCGGGAGAGGAATCGATGACCATTGGTGCCCCTTCTGCGGGGGGCCGGACGGTGGGGGGCTGCCGTCCGGCTGTGCGGGTGAGGACCGTGCACAGCGCTGCCGGGTCCGTCGCGCGACGGGGGGTGCAGGCCCGGCAGCGCCGCAGCGATTGGCGCCGATCGTTGCGGAGTATGCTGCGGCCCCGTCGCAACGTCAACACATCTTTCCGGAAACGTTCCGGAAGTAGATGCGACGCCGTTGACGCGCTGAATTCGCGAAAATATCGCACTCGTGACGGGTCATCAGGGCCTAAACGGCCGGGCGTTCCTCAGTTTCTGGCTCATTTCTTACCGGTAACTGGGATAGGATTACCGGTAAGCGGAACGGCACCGTACCCGTCGCCTCACAGGCCGTGGCGCCGGTCGCCCATCGCCACCTCGCAGACGCGGGCCTCGGCCTCGGCCGGGAACAGCGCTCGCCGCGCCGCCACGGCCCGACGGGTCTCCTCGGTGACGAGATCGGCGTTGATCTGGGCCCCCGCACCGGCACCCTGCGCCGCGGCGGCGCCCACCTGAGCCGTCAGATCCGTGACGTTGCCCGCGACCCACACACCGGGCACGTCGGTACGGCCCGTCGCGTCGGAGGGGACGTACGTGCCGACGCCACCGGGGTGTTCCACTGCCCGCAGCCCCAGCGACTCCAGGAACCCGGCGCGTGCCTCCATCCTCGGCGCGACCACCAGCGCCTCGCGCCCGATCACCGTGCCGTCGTCCATCCGCACCCCCACGAGACGGTCCCCTTCGACCTCCAGCGACGCCACCTCGCCGTCCACCACACGCACACCCCGGGCCGCCAACTGCTCGGCCTCGTCGCCCGTCGGCCGCGCCCTGGTGTGGGCGAAGAAGGTCACATCCTCGCTCCACTGCCGGAACAGCAGCGCCTGGTGCACCGACATGGGACCGCTGCTCAGCACGCCGATGGCCTGGTCACGGACCTCGTAGCCGTGGCAGTACGGGCAGTGCAGCACCTCGTGCCCCCAGCGCTCCCGCAGCCCCGGCACGTCGGGCAGTTCGTCGGCCAGTCCGGCGGTCACCAGCAGCCTGCGCGCCCGCACGGTGCGGCCGTCGCTCAGCGCCACCTCGAACTCCCCGCCGGGCCGTGACCCGGGCCCTTCGCCCTCGGCACCCTCGGACGGGGCCCCCTCGCGGGTCACCGCGGCCACCTCGCCGGAGACCACGTGGCCGCCGTAGCCCCTGACCTCGGCACGCCCGCGCTCCAGCAGCTCGGCCGGGCTCATCCCCTCCCGGGCCAGCAGCCCGTGCACCCCCTCGGCGGGGGCGTTGCGCGGGGCGCCCGCGTCGATCACCACCACGGAACGCCGTGCTCTTGCCAGCATCAGCGCCCCGTTCAGACCCGCGGCGCCACCGCCGATCACCACCACGTCGTAGCCGCTCTCCAGCCGATCGGTCACCTTGACCACCTCCTTGCGGACGACCATGCGCCAACGTCCCCGTAAGAGCAAACACTGTTGCCGTTCCAGCAAAGCGGAGGGGCTACGGTACGCGCCCCGGACCACCCCGTACCGCCTGCCGCACGGCCCTCGTACGCTGAGCCCACCGCCGCCCCGAAGGACTCGAAGGACCCGCAGAACCCGAAGGAGCCGCCTCATGACAGCACCGCACGCGCCCGCGCCCGGACCCGGACCCGGACCCGAGGTCCGCACCACGGCGGGCCGGGTGCGCGGACGCCAGGAGGGCGGGCTCGCCGTCTTCCGCGGCATCCCCTACGCCCAGGCCCCCACCGGCGAGGCCCTGTTCGCGCCGCCCGGCCCGGCCGCGGCGTGGGACGGCGTACGCGAAGCCCTCGCCTTCGGACCGCCCCCACCCCAGGGGACGATGCCCGGCATGCGCCCTGAACCCCCGGTGCCCGGCGACGAGTGGCTGACCGTCAACGTGTGGACGCCCGCGCCAGGACCGGCGAGCCGCCTTCCCGTGCTGGTGTGGGTCTACGGCGGCGCCTACATGTCCGGCTCGGCCGACAACCCCGGCTACGACGCGGCCCGGCTCGCCCACGAGGGCGGCCTCGTCGTGGTCACCCTCAACTACCGGGTCGGAGTGCTGGGGTTCGCGCACATCGAAGGCGCCCCCGCCAACCGGGGCCTGCTCGACCAGGTGGCGGCGCTGACCTGGGTACGGGAGAACATCGCGGCGTTCGGCGGCGACCCGGGCCGGGTCACCGTCTTCGGCGAGTCCGCGGGCGCCGGGTCCATCGCCGCGCTGCTGACCATGCCCCGCGCCACGGGGCTGTTCCAGCGGGCCATCACCCAGAGCGTGCCGGGCACCTACTTCTCGGCCGAGCTGGCCTCGGACATCTCCGCGGCCATCGCCGCCGAGGTCGGGCTGCGCCCCGAGGCCGCCGCACTCTCCGGCGTCGGCCCGCACGCGCTGACCTCGGCCGGGGACGCAGTGGCGGCCCGGCTGCGGCAGTACGAGGACCGCTGGGGGCCGGTCGCGCACACGCCCACGCCCTTCTCCCCCGTCGTCGACGGCGACGTACTGGCCGCCACGCCCTGGCAGGCCCTCGCCGACGGCGCGGCGCGCGACGTCGAGCTGATCACCGGTCACAACCGCGACGAGTACCGCCTGTTCCTCGCCCTCGACGGGCGCCTCGGCACCGTCACGGAGGAGCAGGCGGACACGGCGCTGCGCATCTTCGCCCCCGGCCCGGACGGTGCGCGTGCCTTCCGGGCCGCGTATCCGGAGCTCTCGGCGGAGGAGCTGTGCGAGCGGGTCCAGTCGGACTGGCTGTTCCGCATGCCGTCGCTGCGGCTGGCCGAGGCCCACACGGCGGGCGGCGGACGCGCGCACGTCTACGAACTCACCTGGCCCGCGCCCGCCGACGGCGGCGTACTGGGCGCGTGCCACGCCCTGGACATCCCCCTGACCTTCGGCAACCTGGAAGCGGGGCTCGCGCCCCTGTTCCTCGGGCCGGAGCCCGGGCCCGGGGTTTCGGCGGAGGCCGAGGCCCTGTCGGCGCGGTTCCGCGCGGCCTGGACCGCCTTCGCCGTCTCCGGCGACCCCGGCTGGCCCGCGTACACCGAGGAGAAGCGCCTCGTGCGGATCCTCGACGCCGAACCGGAGATCGCCGCCTACCCGGAGGAGACCTCCCGCCGCCTGTGGCGCGACCACCCCTTCGCGGCCCTGCCCCTGCTGGGGACGTGACCGCCGCCGCGGCACCGGACACGGGGCCGCAGGTCCGACGGCAGGCGGTCGGACGGCGCATGTCCGACGGCGCACGCTGGCGGCCGGGGACCCCTCACTAGGGGGTTGAGGGACCCCCGGCCACGACCCCGCGGGGCCGTACACCCCCTTCGACGGCGCGCCGCGCGGAAAGGTTCACCAAGTCCGGAGACTTTTCCCCCGCCGCTCCGTCCGCCGCACCGTCCGCCGCTCCATGAGAAGAACATTCGCCGTTGTTTCCCTGGTGCGTACGGCCCGCGCAACAACGTCCCGCCGCGCAAGACTCGTCGCGGATGAGGCCACCAGAGCCGTCGGGACAGCGCAGGTACGGGGGGATTCATGGACGTGGTCAGCAGCGCCGGTGTTCCCGCGGAACCCCGGTTCGTCCTGCGGCGCGGGGAGGGCGCGAGGCGCCCGGTTCCCGACGGCGTGCCCCTCGGGGCACGCGGCGGCCCGTACAGCCGGTGCGGCGCGGAACAGGACGCAGGGGACCTGGTTCTGGTGGAGGCCACGCCTCCCCGCCAGGCCAGGACCGCGCCGCACCACCCTCACCACCCTCCCGCGAGCGAGGCACTGCTCCCGTACGTCCCGCGCACGCTGCTGGCGCAGATCCGCGCCTACATCGCGGGCCGCCTGGGCGACGCGGAGCTGACCCCTGAGGTGATCGCCTCGGCGCACCACATCTCCCTGCGCTATCTGCACAAGCTCTTCCAGCAGGACGGGCACACCGTGGCGGGCTGGATACGCGAACGCCGCCTGGAGCAGTGCCGTCGCGATCTCGCCAACCCCCAGTTGACCACCCGGCCCATCCACGTCATCGCGGCCCGGTGGGGGTTCACCAACGCCGCCCACTTCAGCCAGGTCTTCCGCGGCGCCTACGGCCTCTCCCCACGCCAGTTCCGCCAGCACTGCGCGGCGGTGCGCGCGGCCTGACGGAACCGTTCCGGGCCGCCGTACCGGCGCGTGGAGGTGCCCTGGCCCGCACCCCGTTCGGCCTTGCCCGCGTGGCCTCTGCCGCCGGTTCGCCGGAAGGTGGAGGGACGCCGTGACCCCCCGCGGAACGAACAGTGGAAGGGCGCCGTCCCAGCCGCCCTGGGGTGAGAGAACGAGGCCAGGCGATGTACACGAGCATCACGACGGAACGCCCGGATCCGCACGAAATCGAGAGACCCTTCCGGAAGGGCTCCGGAGTCCTCATGCGCTGGAACCCCGCGGAACACGCCCGGCTGCGGACCGCCATGAGCTCCCTCAAGGAGTTCCTCTCCGGCACCGAACGCGAAAGCACGTTTCCGGGGATGGACAAGCTGGAGGCCAGCCGGCAGAGCTTCTGGGTGGCCGCGAGAGGTCTCCATCGCCCCTTGGTGGAGGACGAGGAATTCCTCGGTTCCCTGGACGGCGATCGTTCAGGAGGCCGCAGGGGCGCGGAGATCCTGAGATCCCGCCCCGACGTCTCCTCGGCCCTCGAGCGGGTGAGACGGACGCTCGACGGAGCACTGCTCACGGCCGCCCGCGCCGTCACGGTGCCCCGCGACGTCCTGCGCGGAGTCACGGTGCGCTACCGGGTCGTGCGGTACGCGGCCGGGACGGCGGACACGTCGGGGATCGGGCTCCACCCGGACGGGAACGTGCTCTCGGCGCTGGTGACCGACGGAGACGGCCTGACGCTGTGGCAGGACAGGAACACGTTCGTCTCCCCCGAACGCGACGGCACCCTGGTGCTCCCCGGATCGATTCTGTACCGATGGTCGGAGGGACACTACGAGCCCACGTTCCACCGGGTGGAACTCGACGAGCGCCACGAGCCCAAATTCTCGATGGTCGCCTTCCTGAACTTCCCGGACAAAGCCCCGCTGGCGTACTGGCGGTCCGGCGGCACACGCCTCTACTTCAACGACGTGCAGGCGAGCAAGGAAAGCGACCTGGACCGCTTTGGGGACATCGCGGAACTGTGGAAGAGATTCTTCTAGCCGGAACCGGTGCCCGGAAGGTCATGCGCTCATGGTGGCACGCAAGCAGCGGGAGGTCCCGGAGACGGAGCGGCCGGGACGTGCGGGAAAGCGCGTGGGCGGCGCCTTGAACGGCGGGCGTCCGCCTGCCACATGGGACGTTTTCCTGAGTTATTGCAGCACGGACGCGGAAAAGGTCCGGATGCTCGTGCGCGAGCTGAGGGGCGCCGGGCTGCGCGTCTTCCGGGACGCCGATCAACTGCCGTACTTCGGGTCCGTCTCGCAGCGCCTGCTGAGAGAGATCAGCGCCTCCCGCGTACTGGTCGCGTACTACTCACGCGACTACGCGGAGAGCCGGCCGTGCCAGGAGGAGCTGATGCACGCCTTCCTGGCCGGGCAGCGGGCGGGCGATCCGCTCAAGAGGATCGTCTTCATCAATCCCGAACTCGACACGGAACACGTGCACCAGCACGAGCTGCGGCGCGACGCGAACTGCCTGACCGCACCCCGGTCGAAGAGAGCGCTCAGAGAGGTCGCCGGGGCGGTGCTGGACGCCGCGCGGTCGCACCCCGACGGGATCGGACCCGAGGGGACGGAATGCCCCCGGCCCGCGGCTCAGCCCGCGACGCGGGGATCAGGTCTGTTCATCTGCCGCTACCGGGAGGAATGGGAGCTGCACGCCATTCTGAACCGGCACGAGATCAGGGTGACCGACGGCCGCTCTCCCGCGCTCGCCGTCGTGCACGGCCCTCCGGGTGTGGGCAAGAGCATGCTGGTGGCGGACTACGCATACCGTTTCCAGAGCGCGTATCCGGGCGGCACCGGATGGCTGAGCGCGGACGATGCCCCCGGCCGGCCGGGCGGACGCGGAAACCGGCCCGCCGGGAGAAGCGGGGGGCGGGTGCTGCGCGTCATCGACGACGTCCCTGAGAACCTCCCCGAGAAGCAGCTGAACGAGCTGCTCGCCCCCCTTCCGGACGGCCCGACGGTGCTCATCTCCAGATTTCCGCAGCAACTGCCCTGCGGCGCCGGCCTGGCCGTCCGGCAGATGTCGTACGGGGACTTCGTCCACGCCTTCCAGGAGCCGCTGCTCCGCGACGACTCCGGCGCGGAACTGCTGACGAGCATCTACGCGTCGGGAGGAGGGCATCCGGCGCTGCTGAGGATTCTGGAGGGCAGAGTCGCGAAGTACGGTCTGCGGGCCGTCGCCGAGGACTTCCTCAGTCCGGCTTCCACGCTCGCCCGGCCCGTCGCGGACACGCTGCTCGCCTACGTCGAAGGTGTGGGTGACTCCACGCTGGACCTGATGCGCGCACTGTGTTACCTGCCGGTTCCGGCGCCGGTGTGTCTCGTGCGGGACATCCTCGCCGATGATCCTGACGAGAGGAGCGGTGGCCGGACACGCGATTCCCCGCGAGCGGTCGAGGCGCGGCTCTCCCGGTGTGCGGATCTCGGGCTGATCCGGATGAGTGGGGGCGAGGTGTGGGTCTCGCCCATCGCCTCGTACGTGTTCCGGAACTTCGACGCCGACTGGGTACGGCACGACCGGGTCCGCCGGGCCGCGACCTGTGTCTCCGCGCCGTCCCCCGCCGGGAACAGGGCCGGTGCGCGTCTTCGGAAGCGCCGGGACGCGGAAGAGCGCGAGCGCCGGGCAGCCTTCGGCCTTCAGGTGGCCTTCGCGGCATCGGACCTCACCGTCCGGGTGCACAAGAGATCGGACCTGAGGAAGTCGCTGAACAGCGTCAGAAAGCTGCTGCGTGCGGCGCGGTCGGCCCTCGAAACGGCGGGATCGGCCACGACGCTCAGAAGCGGAACGCGCGTCGACCATGTGCAGCACAGCGTCATGAACCTGTTCAACCTGTTGCAGCCGATCGTGGTGGAGTGGGAGTCGAGGCTCTGCTCGTACCTCGAGCTGCGGCCACCGGGCGTGGAACGGCTGGCGCACGAGGAACGATGGCAGCACCGGGAGGAGGTCTGGCGCCAGCTGGAGACCGCGGTGGCCGAACTGGACGAGATCAGGAGCGAGCTGGCCCATGTGACGGGGGCGGGCGAAGGCTGGGTGAGGTGACGGACGGCAGGCGCCCTCGCGCCGGTGTCCGGCCCCGGCCGACCGCGTCGTGCAGCAGTTCCGCGGCCACCGATGTCCCGTCGGTACGGACCGTGCCGGCGACGGCCGTCGCTCGTGCCCGGGTTCCGGGGGCCAGGGCGATGCCGAGCGCGGCCGACAGGGAAGCGGCGGTCGGCTGCGCGCCGTCGTGTGCCGCTCCGATACCGAGAGCGGCCACCCGCCCGGCCCAGTAGGGCTGGTCCACTCCCTGGGGTACGACCACCTGGGGCGTCCCGGCCAGGGCGGCGGTCGTCGTGGTTCCCGCGCCGCCGTGGTGCACGACGGCGGCCACCCGGCGGAACAGCGCCTGGTGGTTGACCTCGCCGACGGCGAAGCAGTCGTCCTGGCCGTCGGCCGGGCCCAGTCCGGCCCAGCCGCTGGAGACGAGCGCGCGGTGGCCGTGCGCGCGGACCGCCGCGAGGGCCGCCCGGGAGGCGTCCGCCGCCGAGCACAGGGACGCGCTGCCGAAGCCCACGTACACCGGGGGCGGCCCGCTGTCCAGGAAGGCTTCCAGCGCGGCGGGGAGCGGGCGCTCGTCCGGCAGGATCCACGCGCCGGTCTGTACGACGTCGAGACCGGCCGGTTCCCGCCACGGGCCCAGGAGGGGATCCGCCGCCAGCCACGGGCGGCCGGTGTAGATGTGATCGCGGACGCTGTCCACCGGGGGCAGGCCGATCGCGGCGCGGTGGGTGTTGAGCGCGGCGCCGAACAGCACGTTGTAGTTCTCGGCGTCCAGATCGTTCAGCACCCGGTTGTCGGTGACACCCGGTGGGAACGGCCGGCCCGGCAGCGGATACGGCGGGTGATGCGGCGACGGCAGGGTGGTCGGCTGATAGCTCGCGTACACGTAGGGGATCCCCAGCTTCTCGGCCACCGACCGCGTGGCGAACTGCTTGACTCCGGTCGCCACCACCGCGTCGCACCCCTCGGCCGCCGCTGCGACCGCGCCGGAGTGCGCGGCGATCAGCTCGGCCGTGCGCCGGGGCAGGTCCTCAGGGCGCGGCGGCTTCCTGGCTGTCATGGCCGGGCGCACCGGTGAACCGACCGGCACGAGCGGCACGCGGACGCGGGCCAGCAGCTCCGCGAACTCCTGGTCCGGCGGCGCGCACATCCGCACGTCCGCGCCGAGTTCCCTGAGCCGCAGCGCGAGCCCCGCCAGCGGTTCGACGTCCCCGCGCGACCCGTGGGTCGACAGCAGAACACGCATGTCGCGACTCCCGTCCGCGGCGGCATGGCCCGGTGCTCGCCTCCGCACCTTCGGTGCGCTATTTTTCCATAAAGGCGCCAATAATCCCTTTTGCTGGAGTGTCCGCGTCGGCAGACGGCCCCGTCGACGCCGGCCACCCTTTTCCCTCCCACCCGCCCGGAACCGGAAGGCGGCGCGTGATGTCCGTGGTCGCCGTCTGGAACTGGTCCCAGGCCGGGGTGCGGAACTTCGGCGACGAACTGGGGCCCGCGCTGCTGGAGCGGCTGGGGTACCGGGTCCGGCGGGTTCCGCACATCGGCGAGGCCGATGTGATCGCCTGCGGCAGCGTCCTGGAGTACACCCAGCAGGCCCGTCCGGGGCTCATCGTCTGGGGGTCAGGGCTGATCAGGGGCGGTGAGTGCGATACCTCCCGGCTCGACGTCCGTGCGGTACGCGGGCGCCTCACCGCTCGTCGGCTCGGCGTCACGGTGCCACTGGGCGACCCGGGACTCCTGGTCTCGGCGCTGTGGGACCGGCCGCCGGTCCGGCATCCGGTGGGCGTCGTTCCGCACTACCTCGACGACCGTCCGTACCCGTGGGCGGACACCGTGATCGATGTGACCCGTCCGGTGGACGAGGTGATCGCGGCGGTGGGCGAGTGCGCCGCCGTCCTCTCCAGTTCTCTGCACGGAGTGATCGTCGCCCAGTCCTACGGCATCCCCGCCATGCGTCTCCACCATGACCAGGTGCTCGGCGGCGACTTCAAGTGGGCCGACCACGCGACGGCCCTCGCGGAGCCCGTCGAGGCGCTTCAGCAGGGTTTGTTGGCGGCGCTTCGGCCATAGGCGGGTCCGCCCAGGGCCGAATCGGCTCACGTGCGGGCGGCCTCGCCCTGTAGCGCGTCACCAGCAGCGCGGAGACGGCGAGCCACGCCGCGACGGCGCAGAGCACGAGCACACCGGAGGGCGGCGGCGGGGGCAGGGGCCACGACAGCGGTGCCGTGGACGTGACCGTGCCGAGGCGCTGGGTCGCCGCCGCGTACATGCCCGTGGGGAAGACAACGCACCACAGTGCCGGTGCGTAGACCAGCGGGACGCGACGCCGAAGGTGCCGCCACACGCCCGCTGCCAGCAGCACCGGGATCAGGAGCGTGGCCCACACCCAGGTGCCCAGCAGCGCGGTGTCCAGGTCTACGGAGCGCACCCGCGCGGGCAGTTGGCACCCCGCGAGGAGGGTGATGGCCGCGGCGCCCCTCGTGATCCAGTACGTGGGGTCGAGGTCCTGGGGGCCCGGCGGGCTGCGCAGGAGCCGGTGGCCGAGCACGGCGAGCGTCGCCACGTAGAGGAGTCCGCCGCAGCACCACAGGGCCGCCGCCACGACGGCCGCGCGGGGCCCCTGGTGCGTGGCGGTGAGCGCGACGACGAGGGATTGCAGGCCCACCGTGGCCAGGAACCAGGAGCCGTCGGCCTGCTGGAGCGCCCCTAGGCCGTGCGTGCGCGGGGCGCGGACGGCCGCCGTCGCGACGAGGGCCCAGGCGGGCGCCGCGACGACGAGAAGCACGGTGGCCAGGCCAGTGGCCGTAGCGCGGTGGTGCTCAGCCCTGTGGCGAGGTTTCGATGAGCGGCCCGTTGCGGGCCAGTCGCAGCGCGGCGGCGCGGTCGGCGGGGGCCGGTCCCGGCAGGGTGGCGCAGACCGCGTGGAGGAGGTCGGCGTACGGGCTGTGGTGGTCGGTCAGTGCCATGCGCAGGAGTTCGAGAAATGACCGTTCCTGGCGAGAAATCACCGACGGCACAAGGGAAGAACGTGTCAGCGCTCGCGGTCGCCCGGGACCACCAGGCCGGACTCGTAGGCGAGGACCACGAGTTGCGCGCGGTCGCGGGCGCGGAGCTTGGCCATGGCCCGGTTCACATGCGTCTTCGCGGTCATCGGGCTGATCACCATGTGATCGGCGATCCCGTCGTTGGACAGCCCCCGCGCGACCAGCGCGACGGCCTCGCGTTCGCGGTGGGTCAGCGCTTCCAGCGCCGTGTCCGCGTCGGCCGGACGGAGCGGCTGGGCGACATACCGGCTGATGAGCTTGCGGGTGATGGCGGGGGCGAGCAGCGCGTCGCCGCGCGCGACGACACGTACCGCGTGCACGAAGTCGTCCGGCACGATGTCCTTGACGAGGAACCCGGCGGCTCCGGCACGTAGCGCGTCGAAGACGTACGCGTCCAGTCCGTAGTTGGTCAGGATGACGACGTGCACCCCGGCCAGGTCCGGATCGGCGGCGATGTGCCGGGTCGCCTCGATGCCGTCCATGACGGGCATCTGGATGTCGACGAGGGCCACGTCGGGCAGATGTTCCCTGGCCAGTGCCAGGCCCTCCTTGCCGTCACCGGCCTCGGCCACCACCTCGATGTCGTCCTCCAGGCCGAGGAGCGCGCGGAATCCGCTGCGGATGAGCAACTGGTCGTCGACCAGCAGGACACGGATCATCGCGTCCCGTCCACGGGAGGTTCGGCGGCCCGGCGAGGACTTTCGGACAGGAGAGGTGGTTCGCCCCGGAGAGGACGTCCGGTCCGGCGAGGCGACCCGTCCCGGAGAGGACGTCCGGCCCGGAGAGGGGAGCCGGTTCGGAGGGGGAGTTCGGCCCGGACCGTGAAGCCGCCCTCGTCGCGTGGTTCCGCGCGCAGCCGCCCGCCGAGCGCCACGACACGTTCGCGCATGCCGAGCAGCCCGACGCCGGGCACGGGCGCACCCTCCCGCGTCGCCTCGCCGTCGTCGTCGACGCGTACCAAGAGCGCGTCCTGACGGCGGTCGATGCGCACCGACGCCGACGGGACACCCGCGTGCCGGGCGACGTTGGTGAGCGACTCCTGGACGAGCCGGTAGACGGTCCGGCCCACCGCGGCGGGCACGTCGTCCCCGCAGCCTTCCCAGGGCGTGACCGTCAGCGTCACGTCCAGGCCGAACGCGCGGGCCCGTTCCGCCAGTTCGGGTATGTCGTCGAGCCCACGGGGCGGGGCCGTGCCGTCGTCGCGCAGCACCTCCAGCGTCGCCCGCAGCTCCCGCGTCGCCTCACGTCCGGCCTCCTGGATCGCCAGCAGGCTCTCGGGCACCGGCTCGCCACGCCTGCGGGCCGTGTGCACGGCGACTTCGGCCTGCAACTTGATGACCGAGATCTGGTGGGTGAGCGTGTCGTGCAACTCCCGCGCGATGTGCAGCCGTTCCTCGTCCGCGCGGCGCCGCGCGGTCTCCTCCCGGGTGCGCTCGGCCTCGTCAGCGCGCCGCTCGGCCTGCCGCAGCGCCTCGCCCGCGGCACCGGCCGCGACCAGCCAGGCCAGCTCAAGGGCGCCCCTGGCCTGCGCGAACGCCGCACCCGTGTCGTGCGGGCCCGAGGCCAGCGCCGCGAGGGGCAGAGTCCCCAGCACGGCCACGCTCGCCACCACCGTGGCGATGCGGTGTCCCGCCCGTACGGCCGCGTACACCGCGAACAGATACGCGACGGCGGGCACGTCGAACCCGACGGCCTGATGGCCCACCGCGCACAGCCCGGTGACGGCCAGGACGGGAACGGGGGCCCGACGGCGCGCGGCCAGCGCCAGGCCCCCGGCCGCCAGCAGCGCGTAGCCCAGCAGGCCGAGGCCCGTGGCCGGGCGCTGCGCGCTCAGCCCGGTGATCAGGAGCGCAGCCGCCACACCGAGGGCGATCGCCCAGTCCCCGAGCCCGATCCGTCCCCGTCCCCTGGCCATGCGCGCACCCTAGCCGGACGGCCGCGCGGGCGAGTCCCGCGCGCGGACGACAGGCCGCTACCGCGACCGCGGTACGTCCACGGCTCCTGCGGCGTCCACGGCAGCCGGATGCGGTGCCCGTGGCAGTGCGAAGTGTCCGCGTCCGGCGGACGACCAGGGGCGCGGCCGACGGTCATGATGCACGCGCCATCCCGTCGCGGGACCGGTCACCGGAGCCGCGGGAGAAGAAGGAGCCCTCATGCCAGCACGGTTCGGACTCGAACTCGGACTCGGACTCGGACCCACCGCGCCGATGGACATGTACGCCTCGGTCCAGCCGGTCGCCGCCGACGCCTACGCCATGAGCGCCGGACGGACAGGAGCCGTCGTGGCCGCGCTCATGGCGCTGACCGCGGTGCTGGTCGGCGGCCTGGCGCTGGCCCGCCGCACCGCTCGCGTCGGCATCAGGTCCGAGCGGACGGGGGCCGACGCGGCGCTGGCCGCGGGGCTGCTCGGTGCTGCCCTCGGTGCGCTGGTCGTGGCCACCGCAGACGGCGGTCTCGGCACCGGCAACGGGCTGGGCGGGGGCATCGTGGCGCTGGTGCTGGGGCTGCTCGGCACGGTGCTGGGCGGGCTGGCCCGCGCCCGACACACTCGCGGCGCGGGCCGCACGCACGGCGCGGGTCGCACTGGCCGCTCGGCCGACCGGGGGCGGACGCCCGGCCCCTGACGACGGCCTCCGGCAGGTCGAGGGCGATGTCGGTGTCATGTCCTCCTGACCGCCGGCCATTTCGCGGCGGCCGACCTCGACGAGGATCGCGCGGGTGTCCAGCCCGTACCGTCGCGCCGCGTCCGGCCGCCCCGCCGAGGGCGGTCCACCCGGCCGATGAGAGAGTGCCGAAGGCAACGGATACCGGTGCGGACGCGCACACGTACGCGCGCACGTACGCGCATGCGCACGCAGGACAGAAAAGGCACAGCCCGGTGACAGGTCACAGCGACACGGCCGTACTCGACGACCCGGTGGGTGAGTCGCTCCGCGGCAGCCACGCGCATCTCGCGCGCGGCCTGGGCCGGGCGGTCACCTATTCCCGGCCGTTCGCGACCTTCTCCGCCGTGTCCCCCACCGCGGACGCGGCGGAATGGGCCGACCTCGCCGAGCTCCTCGGCCACGGCAGAGTCGCCGACATGTTCTCGTGCCCGGTGCTGCCGCCACCGGAGTGGGAGGAGGTCTTCACGCTGGAAGGCCGCCAGATGGTCCGGCCCGACGGCGCTCGGCCCGACCACCCCCGTACCGCGCCCGACCCCGACATCGTCGAACTGGGCCCGGAGGACGTGCCCGAGATGCTGGAACTCGTCGAACGGACCCAGCCGGGGCCGTTCCGGCCGCGCACGCACGAACTCGGCACCTACCTCGGCATCCGCGAGAAGGACACCCTGGTGGCGATGGCGGGTGAACGGCTCCGGCCTCCGGGGTGGACCGAGATCAGCGCCGTCTGCACCGCGCCCGAGGCACGTGGCCGTGGCCACGCCGCACGCTTGGTGCGTGCCCTCGCCGCGCGTGTCCTGGACCGTCGCGAACGGCCCTTCCTGCACGTGGCCGAGGCGAACACCGGCGCGCTCGCGCTCTACGAGCGACTCGGCTTCCGGACCCGCGCACAGGTGACCTTCCGCGGGTTCCGCATCCCGTGACGGCCGCTGGCCGAGATCCAACTTGACGGTCCCCTCCGGCATCACGGACGGTACGTAAGTGGTCACGGGAAACGTCTTCCCGCCCGTCAGCGGCCGGACCGTGCCGCGACGGGAGCATCGCACCCGCAGAGGTGCGCACGGGCCACATGCGTCTCTCCGCACGGCAAAAAAACCGGTCGGCATGGTTTTCCATAGAGGGTGATTCCGGACCTACGGGCCATTGGGGATTTGAGGCCGCCTCTTCGCAAAATGGCCAACGGGTCACCCCGTACGCGCACCCGAAACAGACCGTCCGCCATTTCTGAACAGTCACCGTCCAGAAATGGCCATCCGAGGGGCGCGTGACCGGAATCCATCGCGTGCGCGGCGCACCGCTCCGGCCGAGCGGCCGATGGTTCGACCAGTCATTTCACGCCGTCGCAACAATTTCCGGCGCCTGCTTCGTTACCGGCCAGGTTCTTTACCGCCACAAGGAGAATGGCTCATTCCGGTCTTGGTCTACACCACTCAACGTTGAACGCATTCATGTGCGCCTTTATGTTCGAAAGAACGTGATCGGCGAACAGAATGGATTCGGCGTGACACTTTCTGTGAATGAGGCAACGACAAATGCCTATGCCGCCGGCGTCAGTCACTACGCGTCACCCGGGCGGCGCGACAGCGTGAAGCAGAAATGGGAGGAGCCGGTCACGCACGAAATCATCGCGACGGCCACAGGGCCCGTTCCCGAGGATTCTCCGTTACGGGTCGTGGATGTCGGCTGTGGAGGCGGTGACGGGCTGCGGCTCTTCACCGAGGCGCTCCCGGAGGCGGAACTCGACTACCACGGGATCGACATCGACGAGGCGTTGCTCGCGCTGGGCCGCGATTCGGCCCCTGAAGGGGTGCGTGCACTCTTCAGCCGGGGCGACATGCTGTACGACATCCCGGATCACCCGGCCGACGTCTATTTCTCGTGCGGCGTTCCGTACTCCCATCTGACCGAGGAAGAACTCGGTCACGTCCTGCGGCAGATCTTCGGGAAGATCCGCAGCAACCGCACATCCTCCACCGTCGTGGTGGACGTACTGGGGCGCTATTCCATCGAATGGTGGACCAGGTGGCAGGAGAGCCGCTGGGACTACCGCATGAGCTTCTTCCACAACGGAGAGGAATCCGTTCCGACCCCCATGTCCTTCTGGGACTCGCAGTCGCTCATCGGCTGTATCGGACGGGCCTCCCGCGACTCCTCCACCACCGTGAACACGGTGAGTTTCCACGACCGGTCGATCATGACAGGCCGGCACACCACCACGGGAGAGTTCAACCCCGGCCTCGCGCCGTACAGGACCCTCATCAACCACCTTGAGGACGAGGGTGACGACGTCCGTGCCCACGACCTGCTGTTCCCCCACGAGACCCCGCTGGCACCGTCCGCCATCACCGCCTTCCACCAGACCTTCCGCCAGAAATGGAATGAGGTGGTCGAAAAGTACAGCAAGGGCTCCGTGTTCGTTCCCAGGGACCGGATGAAGAACCTTGCGAAGAGCCTCCGGGAAACAGAGAGGCATTATTCTCCCGGGCTCGGTGTGGGACACTCCCTCACTGCGGTGATCACCGTCGACCAACACCCGTAAGAGACAGGCACGCAAGGGAGAGAGACATGCGGGTCGAGTTCGAAATGGACCGAACCACTCTGCTGGGCAAGGACGAGAACTGGAAGGTGGGGAATCTGGGCGTCATGCAGCTCGCCCACGACTACCCGCTCGACCTCCTTGCCGAGATCAAGCGGAAGGCCCATATCTTAAAGGAGGAGCAGAGCGCGAACATGCACCTCAATCTGCGCTTCATCCGCGACGCGCAGAAGTACATCCCCGAAATCAGCGAACTGGTGCACTGGCCCGGACGGATCGAGCAGCTCAGCGAACTCGCGGGCGAGCCCCTGGAACCCTATCCCTTCTCGGTGATCAACACGGCCGTGACCTTCATGGGGCCCGACGACGGAACCGTCGACTGGCACGGCGACGGCCCGCCGATCACCGAACTCGTCGCCCTTGAGACGGAGGACGTCGAAGGAGGCCGCCTGGAGCTTTTCCAGGGCGACTACGAGGCGACGATCGCGGCGGTCAACGCGGGAGAGGAACTGCCCGAGGACCGCATGATCCACATCGAGCACAAGGTGGGAAGCTGCGTCTTCGGCCAGCTCATGAGCGTTCCGCACCGCACCGAGCCCATGACCAACGGCTCACGTACGACGCTGACGATGAACCTGCGTTCGCAGCGGCGGCCTTTCATCGACAACAATCCGATGTACTACCTGGCCGCAGACAACCCGGACTTCGCCTGGGTCGAGGAATACATCGACGATGTACGGAACAGGCAGCTTCCCACATATCTGGAGTACCGCGCCGCGAAATGACATATTCCAAACAGAGTAGGATCAGTACACCTCCCGGTCCCCTTCCCACCGCGCCGGTCGTTCCGGAGAAGGCACCCGCACGCAAGCCGCAATTCCTCACCGCGGTCGCCTTCGCCTTCGGCGGCATCGGCTTCTGGAGCACGAACGCCCTCGCGGGCTCCACCGCCCTCAAGGAACTGGACCTGGGGGTTGTGCTGACCCTTCAGTTCGCTTCCGCGACTCTCGCGCTCGCCGTCATCGTGGCGGCGCAGGAGTCGCGGAGGCGGGCGCGGCCGGTGCGGCCGGGGCCGCCGCTCACCCGGAGCGACTACCTGCGCAGCGGCCTGGTCGGACTGATCGGTTTCTGCGGTACGCAGACCACCCAGTACGTCGGGTTCGCCTACGCGCCGATCGTCGAGTCCAACATCATCGCCTACGCCTGGCCCATGTTCGCCGCCATCTGGCTCGCCGTCACCGCCTGGAGCCGACGCACCTTCGTCGGCTTCCTCTTCTCCCTCCTGGGGTTCCTCGGCGTCGCCATCATGACCGTGGCACAGAACTCCGGCTCCGGCGGCGGCAGTCCGCTCGGTTATGTGGCCGCGCTGGTGTCCGCGCTGTGCATGGCCTACTACACCCTGGCCTCGGGCGCCGCCCGTGCCCCGGCCACGTACGGCATGCTCATGGGCGGGGTGGTCGGCACCCTGCTCGCACTCGTCATCGCGTTCTCCACCACGACGGACTGGGATCCGAGCCTGGCCTGGCTGGCCATGTGCTACGTGGGCATCGGGCCCTGCGCGGCCGGGTTCCTGCTGTGGAGCGCGGGCATGGCACGCAGCGACGGCCGGCTCGCGCCCCTGGGCTACGCCACGCCCGTGCTGTCCACTTGCGTCCTGCTCCTCTCGGGCCGCACGTTCGGGGACGCCTCGGCTGCCGTCGGCGCGTTCCTGGTGCTCCTGTGCACGGTGGGTGTCCTCGTCAACGACCGTCTCTCCGGGGAACAGCGGCTCTGAGCCGGGCGACGACGTCGGGGCGCGGGCCGTACGCGTACGTACCGCGCCCCGCGCCCCGCGCCCCGACGTTCCGCCGTTCTGACAGCCAGTCAGGCGGCCGGACGGGCTCAGCCGGAGGCGTGCAGCAGGGCGTCAACGGCGGTGCGCACGGCGCCGGGATCGATGCCCGTGCCTGCTTCGTGCTGCGGAAAGACGGTGCTGCCGCCCCACTCCCCCGGATCGGTGTAGTCGCCTGCCGCGGGTACGGCGACGCACCCCATACGAGCGGCCCGTGCGGCGCGGACCCCGGCGACCGAGTCCTCGATGACGACCGTACGCGCGGCGGCGACGCTCAACTGCCGTGCGGTGCGCAGGAAGACGGCCGGGTCGGGCTTGCCCGCGGGCACCTCTTCCGCCGAGACCACGACGCGGAAGAACTCCCCCAGTCCCACGGCGGCCAGCACGGTCTCGATCGTGTCCCTGGAGGAACCGGAGGCCACCCCGAGCCGGTGCCCGTCGGCGTGCAGCCCCTGGATCAGTTCCCGCATGCCAGGGACCGGAGAGGGCTCGGCGGTGGCCAGTGCCAGATAGGAGGCGTTGACCTCTTCGAGAAGGGTGTCCGTGTCCTCGCGCAGCCCGTAGCGCCCGCGCAGGGAGTCGAGCATGTCCCGCATGCCGATTCCGGTGTACTGGCCGTGCGTGGCACGGTCGAATCCCCGAGCGCCGTGCCGGTGCAGCACTTCCCGCTCGGCCTCGAAGTAGTTGCTTCCGCTATCGACGATGGTGCCGTCCAGGTCGAATATCACGGCCCTGTCCGTCATGTGCTTCCTCTCGCTCAGCAGACGCGGTCAGCCGCCGAGGAGCCTTTCCCGTCCGCCCGGGAACACGCGGTGCCGTGACGGCCCGGAGGGGTACCGATCCGGACAGGCGGCACGCGGTGCCGTGACGGCCGACGGTCAGCGCGGCCCCGTCGCACCCGTCGTACCCGTCGCGCCCGCGCGCAGCCCGTCCATGACGAGGTCCAGGAGCCGGGTGAGGCGCGGTTCGCGGTCCTCCTGGCAGGCGATCTGCCAGAGGCCCGCGATGGCGAGGAAGAAGTCGTCGGCGGTCACACCGGGGCGGATCGTGCCCGCCTCCTCGCCCGCCCTGAGCAGCGACTCGGCCGCGGCCATCACGGGTGCGTACGCGGGCTTCTCCGGTGCGCCGGGCCCTGCGGTCGCCCGGCGGATCGTGTCCGCGAGACCGGTCTTCGTCATGGCGAACTGGGCCAGCCGGTCCATCCACTCGCGCAGCGCCTGGTCCGGCTCCCGCTTCCTGAGCAACTGCCCCGCGGTCTCGGCCACCCGCTGCACCTCGTAGCGGTAGACCTCCAGGACGAGGGCCTCGCGGTCGGGGAAGTGGCGGTAGAGCGTGCCCTGGCCGACGCACGCCTTCTTGGCGATGGTGCTGAGCGGCACGTCGTGCGCGCGCGTCAGCTCGGCCACCGCCACCTTCAGGATGCGTTCGCGGTTCCGCTGGGCGTCCTGGCGCTGAGGCGCGTCCTTCTTGTGCTGCACCCGTCCTCCTCACCGGAGTTGGCCGGACCTCGCTTGTTAAGCGGACAGTTGTCCGTTAGGTTTTCAGGGAGCGCGGACAGTTGTCCGCTTAGGTCTACCTTAGCTGCTGCCGCGGGTGCCCGGAAACGGCCGTGACCGGTGCGCTCCGTCACGCAGCCTGCGCTTTTCGCACCGGCGCCCCCGTGCGGCGGTCCCGTGTCCCTGCCCTTATCCGTACATCTTCCGAACCGTCTGCCTGCCGGACCGTCCCTTCGGCGTGCTCCGGGCAGGCGAAAGAAGGCCGAGCATGGACCCATCGACGTCCAGCGACATCACTTTGCACATCAACGGCGAAAAGCACACCCTTCCCGTCGACCACCGCACCACCCTCCTCGACGCACTGCGCGAGCGACTCGACATGACGGGCACCAAGAAGGGCTGCGACCAGGGGCAGTGCGGTGCCTGCACCGTCATGATCGACGGGCGTCGCGCCGTCTCCTGCCTCCAGCTCGCGGTGGCCGCCGAGGGGCGCGAGATCACCACCATCGAGGGCGTGGCCGAGGGGGACCAGCTGCACCCGGTGCAGCAGGCGTTCCTCGATCTCGACGGGTTCCAGTGCGGCTACTGCACACCCGGCCAGATATGTTCCGCCGTCGCGATGCTGGAGGAGCACGCCGCGGGCTGGCCGAGCGCCGCCACCGGCGACGTACGTCCCGAGTCGGGGCCGCCGCCCCTGACCCCGGAGGAGATACGGGAGCGGATGAGCGGCAACCTGTGCCGCTGCGGCGCCTACGTGTCGATCGTCGAGGCGGTGTCCCGCGCCGCTGACACCCCCACCGGTACGGCGTCGGCCACCCAGGGTGCCAAGGCCACCGCCGGCGCCGGAACCACCGAGGAAGGCAGGGCCGCATGAGGGAGTTCGGATACCAGCGCGCCGGTGATGTGTCCGGCGCCGTCGCCGTCCTCGACGCCGACCCCGAGGCGCGCTTCCTCGGCGGCGGCACCAACCTCGTGGACCTGATGAAGACCGGCGTCGAGCGGCCCGCGCGGCTCGTGGACGTGCGGGAACTCCCGCTGGACACCATCGAGGAGGTGCCCGGGGGCGGCCTGCGCATCGGGGCCACCGTCACCAACAGCGACCTCGCCGCGCACCCCCTCGTCCGGCGGAACTACCCCGCGCTCGCGCAGGCCGTGCTGGCCGGTGCCTCCGGACAGCTGCGCAACATGGCGACCGTCGGCGGGAACCTGCTCCAGCGCACCCGCTGCGGCTACTTCGCCGACGTCAGCAAGCCGTGCAACAAGCGCGACCCCGGCAGCGGCTGCCCCGCCGTCGAGGGCGAGCACCACAACCACGCCATCCTCGGCGCCTCCGGGCACTGCGTCGCCGTCCACCCCTCCGACATGGGTGTGGCGCTGACCGCGTTCGACGCCGTCGTCTCCTACGAGACGGCCGACGGGCCCGGCGAGCTGCCGCTCGCCGAGTTCTACCTGCCCGTGGGCGACACCCCGCACCGGGAGACGGCCCTCCCGCAGGGCGCCCTGATCACCGCCGTCACCCTGCCGCCCGCGCCCGTCGCCGGGCACTCGCGCTACCGCAAGGTGCGCGAGCGTGCCTCGTACGCGTTCGCGATCGGCTCCGTCGCCGCCGCGCTGGAGATCAGCGACGGCACCGTGACCGACGCGCGGCTCGCCTTCGGCGCCGTCGCCTCCCGCCCCTGGCGGGCGCGGGCCGCCGAACGCGTGCTGATCGGAGCCCCGGCGACGGCCGAGACCTACGCCGCAGCGGCTGACGCCGAACTGGCGGCGGCCGAGCCGCTGCGGGACAACGCCTACAAGGTGACCCTCATGCGCAATCTGACCGTGGCCGTCCTGACCGAACTGACGGAGGAGACCGCCTGATGACGACCCTCACGACCGGTACGTCGGCGCCACCCGCGTCCGTCGGCACCGCGCACACCCGCGTGGAGGGCCGGGACAAGGTCACAGGGGCCGCCCGCTACGCGGGCGAGATCCCCTTCGCCGACCTCGCCCACGGCTGGCTGGTGCTCTCCACCATCGCCCGCGGCCGGATCGTCTCGGTGGAGACCGACGCCGTCCTGGAGATGCCCGGTGTGCTCACCGTCCTCCACCACGGCAACTCGCCCCGGGTGAACGGCGACTTCGTCAGCATGATGGGCACCCCGCCCGACCCCGGCGCCGTCCTCTTCCAGCACGACCGCGTCCCCCACCTGGGCTGGCCGGTGGCGCTCGTCGTCGCCGAGACCTCCGAGCAGGCGAGGGAGGCCGCCGACGCACTCGTGGTGCACTACGAGAAGGAACCGCACGACATCGCCTTCTCCCTGGAGCGCCCGGACGCCTATCCGCTGGAGGGCCACATGCCCGCGGAGACGGAGAAGGGCGACCAGGCTGCCGGACTCGCCGCCTCCGCCGTCGTGGTGGACGCCGAGTACAACACGCCGGAGGAACACCACAACCCGATGGAGCCGCACGCGGCGACCGCACGCTGGGACGGTGGCCGCCTCGACGTCGTCGACTCCAACCAGGGCAGCGGCTGGGTGGCGGGCGAGCTGGCGCAGCTCTTCTCGCTCGACCCCGACTCGGTGCGGGTGCGCTCCGAGCACGTCGGCGGCGGTTTCGGCAGCAAGGGCACCCGCGCACACCAGGTGGGCGCCGTGCTGGCGGCGACGGTGCTCCAGCGGCCCGTACGGGTCGTCATGACCCGCCGTCAGATGTTCTCGCTCGCCGGATACCGCAGCCCCACGGCGCAGCGGGTGCGGCTCGGCGCGGACACCGACGGCAGGCTGCGCGTGCTGGACCACAGCGCGCTGAGCCTGACATCGTCCATGCACGAGTTCGTCGAACCGAGCGCGGGAGTGGCCCGCGTGATGTACGACGCCGAGGCGCACCGCACCTCCAACCAGGTCGTACGCCTCGACATGCCGACCCCGACGTGGATGCGCGCGCCTGGCGAGGCACCCGGGTCCTTCGCGCTGGAGTCGGCCCTCGACGAGCTGGCCGAGAAGTGCGGGATCGACCCGATCGAGCTGCGGGCACGCAACGAGCCCGAGCGCGGCCCCGTCTCCGGGATGCCGTTCAGCACCCGCAACCTGCCGGCCTGCTTCCGCGAGGGCGCCCGCAGGTTCGGCTGGGCCGACAGGGACCCCCGTCCCCGTCAGCGCCGTGAGGGCCGCTGGCTGATCGGCACCGGCACCGCGGCGGCCTCCTTCCCGTCCGGTGCCATGCCGTCGACGGCGGCCGTGACCGCCGAGGCGGACGGCACCTTCACGGTGCGGATCACCGCAGCCGACATCGGGACGGGTGCGCGCACCGCCCTGACCCTGGTCGCCGCCGACGCCCTGGAGACGGCGCCCGAGCGCGTCCGGGTGCGCATCGGCAACAGCGACTTCGGGCCCGCGATGATCGCGGGCGGTTCGATGGGCACCCGCTCCTGGTCGTGGGCGGTCACGGCCGCGGCCCGTGAGCTGCGCGAACGACTCATCCCCGGTACCGAGGTGCCGCCGGAGGGGATCACCGTCCGCTCGGACACCAGCGAGGCCGTCGCGGCCCTCGCCCAGAAGGAACGGCACTCCTTCGGGGCGCAGTTCGCCGAGGTCGCCGTGGACGTCGCCACCGGCGAGGTGCGCGTGCGGCGCATGCTCGGGATCTTCGCGACGGGCCGCGTCGTCAACCCGCTCACGGCCCGCAACCAGCTCGCGGGCGGGATGGTCTGGGGCCTGTCCATGGCCCTCCACGAGGAGGCGGTCAGGGACGCGGCCTCGGGCGGCCTCTACGGCGCCGACCTCGCGGGCTACCACGTCGCCACGCACGCCGACGTGCCGCCCGTCGAGGTCGACTGGGTGTCGGACGACGACCCCGAGGACCCGGTCGGGATCAAGGGCGTCGGCGAGATCGGCATCGTGGGCGCGGCGGCGGCCGTCGCCAACGCGGTGTGGCACGCGACGGGTGTGCGGCACCGGAGCCTGCCCATCCGGCCCGACCGCGTCCTGGAGGCGGGGGCCGGGGCGGTTCCGGGTCCGGGAGCGGGTTCGGGAGCGGGGGCGGGTTCGGGCTCCGGCGTGGGAGCGCCTGATGCTTGACATCGCCGCCGAGCTGGACCGCTGGGCGGAGGAGGGCCGGGAGTTCGCCGTCGCCACCGTCGTCGGGGTCAGCGGCAGCGCGCCCCGCGACCCCGGTGCGGCCCTCGCCGTCGACAGCGAGGGCACCGCGATCGGCTCGGTCTCCGGAGGCTGCGTGGAGGGCGCGGTGTACGAGCTGTGCCTCCAGGCGCTCCGGAGCGGCGAGACCGTCCTCGAACGGTTCGGCTACAGCGACGAGGACGCCTTCGCCGTCGGGCTCACCTGCGGCGGGGTCATCGACGTCCTGGTCGTGCCGGCCGGGGCCCGGACGGCAGGCGCCGCCGTGCACCGCGCGGCGGTGTCGGCCGTCCGGCGGGGCGAGCCCGTCGCCCTGGCCAGGGTCGTCAAGGGCCCGGCCGGGCTGCCGGGGCGGGCCCTGCTCCTGCGGCCCGACGGCACCCGCGAGGGCACCCTCGGCGGGCCCGACGAACTGGACCGCACGGCGGCGGCCGAGGCCCTGGCCATGCTGGAGGCGGGCCGCACCGGCACCGTCACGCTCTCGGAGGACGGTTCGCACTGCCCCGGTGGCGTCACCCTGCTCGTGGAGTCCAGCCTGCCCCCGCCGCGCATGATCGTCTTCGGCGCGATCGACTTCGCCTCGGCGCTCGTCAGGGCCGGGCGGTTCCTCGGGTACCACGTCACCGTGTGCGACGCGCGTGCCGTCTTCGCCACGCGGGCCCGCTTCCCGGAGGCGGACGAGATCGTCGTCGACTGGCCGCACCGCTACCTGCTGCGCACGGAGACCGACGCGCGCACCGCCCTGTGCGTGCTCACGCACGACGCCAAGTTCGACATCCCGCTCCTGCGGGAGGCGCTGCGGATGCCGGTCGCCTTCGTCGGCGCGATGGGTTCGCGCCGCACGCACCAGGACCGCGAGCGGCGGCTGCGCGAGGCGGGGCTGACGGAGGAGGAGACGGCGCGGCTCCGGTCGCCGATCGGCCTGGACCTCGGCGCCCGCACGCCGGAGGAGACGGCCCTGTCCATCGCGGCGGAGATCGTCGCGGCCCGGCACGGCGGCACGGGCATGCCGCTCACCGGCTCCGGCACCCCGATCCACCGGGAAGGGGCACAGGGGGTACGGGGCTCGGCGCCCCGTACCGCGGCCTGACGGGCAGCGGCCTGACGAGTGAGGGCCCGCACGGACGCCCCGTCCGCGCGGGCCCTCGCGTGCGCGTCGGTGCGGGCGGGTACCCGGACGGGCGCGGCCAACCGGATCCCCCCGGATGTGCCCGTCGGCCCCGTGCAGGAGCATGGAGACCGCCGAGGAGCGGAGGACGACGATGTTCGAGGCGCACGACATCAAGGAGTGGCGGGACCACGACGTGGTGGACCTGGACGGGCACAAGATCGGCTCCCTGGAGTCGGTCTACGTGGACACCCGCACCGACCGGCCCGCCTTCGCGACGGTGACCCTGGGCCTGCCCACCCGTCGACGGCTGGCGTTCGTCCCCCTGGACGGGGCGACCGTGGGTCCTGGCTATCTGAAGGTCACCCACTCCAAGGACCAGGTCAAGGACGCCCCCTCGATCGACACCGACGGGGAGCTGCGGGCCGCCGAGGAGGAGTCGGTGTTCGCGCATTACGGCCTGGCCTACGAGCAGGGCAGCGGCGGCGAGCGGCGGCTCGCACGGCGCTGACCGCGCCGGGACGTACCACTGTCAGCGGCGCGGCGGCTCCGAGGGCGTGAACAGGTGACGCGGCGGCCGGGAGGAGGCCGCCGCGTCACGGGGGTGGTGCCGAAGGGGAGCGGGAACGGTCAGCCGCTCACCGAGATGTTCGAGCTGCCGCTGCTCTGGTAGCCCTCCGTCGCCATGATCATGTAGTACCGGAAGCTGCCCAGGGACATCCCGGCCCGGGACCACGCGTCGAAGTGGTTGCCCGTGGTGATGGTGCCGCCCGTCTTCTTCTGCTGCCGGACGCTCCAGAACTGCGGGAAGGTGCGGGTGCCCTCGACGGAGGGGGCGTTGTACCGCATCGTGTGGTAGATGTCGTACGTGCCGCCGTCGCTGGTGACCGTGCCGCGGTGCGTTCCCGTGGGCCGGTAGTTGCCCCAGTTGTCGACGATGTAGTACTCCACCAGCGGGTTCGACGTCCACCCGTAGAGGCACAGATAGCCGTTGCCCGACGGATAGAAGCTGCCCGAATACTGCACGGTCCTGCGTCCGCCGGTGCTCCAGCCCTTGCCGCAGACGAAGTTGCCGGTGTTCCGCCACGAGGTGCTGTAACTGCCGCCGCCGGTCAGGTTCATGGAGACCGTCCCGGCCGCGTCGGTCCAGAACGAGTAGTAGTAGCCGTTGTGGGTGCCGGTCTGGTTCGAGCTGACGGTTCTGTCGGAGTCGGCACGGGCCACGGTGCTGGGCAGCATCACCGCGGACGTCGTGGCCACCGCCAGAGTGCCGCCGCGGACGATGAGACTCCGGCGGCTGATCGGGCGGGGTGTGGGGGCGTCGTTCTCGTGCATGCTTCCTCCTCGTGAGGGCTGGCACAGGCCAGGCAGCGTGATACGACCCGGCAGGGGGGTGGTGGCCAGGCGGCGCCGACCGCGCGTCGGCGTCCTGCAACGCGGCGGGGCTGGGCTGGGCCGGTCGCGCGCGGCTCGTCGACCGGAGAACCGGGCCATGACGGGCGGCCCGGATCGACAGCGGTGCGGCCTGTCGATGACCGACAGTGTTGAACCGGCTTCACGGGTTGTCAACGGTTTCCGGAAGTATTACGGAAATCTCTTCTTGATCGGAAATTGACGAGGAGAGCATAAGGGCAGTTCAGTGCCGTGCTGAGCACATGAAAGCCGGATCGATCGCCGAAAGCGTCGATGCAGAGATCAATGACCTGGTCAACGTCTTCGAAAATTATCGGAGAACTTCCGGCCTGATCGGGAGCGGAGGCCGTCGGTCAGGCGCGCTTGGCGGGCAGCAGCCCTACGGCCTTCAGCCGCTTGTCGGAAGTCCGGGCTGCCCAGGCGACGGCCAGGAAGCCGACGGCGAGAAGCGGGTAGCCCATGGCGATCTTGGCGAAGCCCAGCGAACCGACCTCGTCGGCCTGGTAGAGGTACTGCTGGACGGCGAACCGGGCGCCGAAGATGGCGGCCAGCACCAGGGTGGCGATGTCGTAGTAGATCCGCGAGCGCTTGTCCGCCCGCCAGACGGTGCCCTTGCCGGTCGCCGAGTTCCAGATCAGACCGGCCAGGGGCCAGCGCAGCACCACGGAGAGGACGAAGACGACGGCGCCGGCCAGGCTCGCCCAGATGCCGATGAGGAAGAAGTCCTTGGCGGATCCCGTGTACCAGGAGATGCCCGCGGCGATCGCCACGCCGAACACGCCGCCAAGTGCGGGCTGGATCGACTCCTTGCGCGTCAGCCGCTCCACCGCGATGCCCAGGGCGACGAGCAGAGCGGCGAGGATGCCCACCTTGAGTCCGCCGAGGCTGTTGGCGACGACGAACACCAGCGCGGGCAGCGCCGAGTAGACGATCCCCTTGGTGCCGCCCGCCTGCTCGAGCGCCGACTTCCGCTTCCGATCGCCCGCCGTCTGCGTGTCGGTCGCCGCCGCCTGGGGACTGGTGGTGGTCTGCATGGTGATCAGCTCTTCCGGGGTCGTCTCGGGGGCACATCGATCGTTCGTCACTAAGTGACATCCTGACACTGCACGACGAACGAAACCACTTCGCGAGCTGTGATCTGAGTCACATCCAGGTGCCCGCGTCCGACGCGGCGGATGCCTCGTCCAGGTGGACCGGGTCACCCACGGCGCCCCCGGTGGCCTTGCGGACAGCGTCCGCGATGAAGACGAAATTCTCGTCACCGAGCTTCCGCGGATCGGCGCCTTCCAGCAGGGCGGCTCCGACGTACTCGTTGATGACGCGCAGGGCCGCCGCGGCGGCCGCGGCGTGCAGACGCGCCTCAAGGCCGTCGGGCGCGACGCCGAGGCGCGTCGCGATGACCCCGGTCAGTTCGCGTTCCACCTGGTCGCAGGCCATCAACCAGGCCGTGCGCAGGGCCGGTTCGGTGTCGGCCAACCGGATCATCCTGATACCCAGCCCGGCATCCACCTGCTCCGACGGGCCGACCTCGCCGACCAGCCGCCTCGCCTCCGTGACGAAGTGCTCCTCCAGAGAGCGATGCGGCGGCCAACTGCGCAGCGTGGCCAGCTCCCACTCCACGCTCTGCGCGACGATCGGCTCCGCACAGCTCTCCTTGCTGCGGAAATGACGCCAGATGGTGCGGGTCGACAGCCCCACCGCCTCCGCGATCTGGTCGCCGCTCGTGCCGTCGACACCCTGCGCCCAGAACAGGCGTGCCGCCTCCCGCGAGATCTCCAGACGTACGCGACGGCGCCGCCGCTCGCTCATCCCGCCCCGGCCGCGTTCGGTCGATGCCACGCCGTCGGCCCCTTTCACCATCGCACTGCATTCACTCAGCGCCATACTGACACTAAGTGACGCAATGTGCTAGCTGGCGGCGGAACTCGCTCGGGTTGGTGCCCCGGAGTCTCTTGAACGCCACGCTGAACGCGAACGGATCGGTGTAACCGACGGCGCGGGCCACATGAGCGACGGTCGAGGATTCCCGCTCGACGAGGAGATCAGCGGCCAGCGTCATGCGCCAGCGGGTCAGATAGGCCAGCGGCGGCTCGCCGAGCAGACCGGCGAACCGTTTCGCGAGCGTCGAGCGGGACACCCCCGTGCGCCGGGCCAGCTCGCCCACCGTCCATGGCGCCGCGGGCTCGGTGTGCAGGAGGCTCAGCGCCTGGCCGACCACCGGGTCCTTCTGGGCGGTCCACCAGGCCGGAGGGTGGCCCCCGGGCCGGTCCAGCCAGGTGCGCAGCGTGCAGACCAGCATCCAGTCGAGGAGCCGGTCGAGCACGACCTGCTGGCCCGGTTCGTCGCGGGCGACCTCGGAGGCGAGATGGTCCAGCACCGGGTCACCGGTGTCTCCGGCGTCCACGCGCAGCACGACGGGCAGCGCGTCCATCAGCGGCCGGCTGATCTCGCCGCTGACCGGATAGGCGCCGACCACCAAAGTCGTCGCACCACTGCCGTCGCCGCCCCCTTCACCGGGATCGTGCCAGCCCAGACGGTGCCGTGTGCCGCCCTGCTCGGGCGTCGCGCAGTCCTGCCCGCAGACAATCGGCTCCGCCGTGCTGCCGGGTTCGTCGACGAAGGTGAATGTCGTCGGACCACGCACCACGATCGTGTCGTGGGCGCCGAGGCGCTCGGGCGGATGCCCCTCAGGGACGATCCAGCCCGCCCCGGTGAGGACAGTGCACAGGGTCAGCGGCGCACCGTCCACGAAGTGCAGTGACCAGGGCGGGGACAGCGTCGAGCTGCCGAACAGGGAGCCGCGGGCCCGCACCCCGCGGAAGAGGTCACTGGCGATGTCCACACGCACAAGGTAGACGATCACAATGGCATTGCGGCTTCTCGCCCATGTGAACGTGCGGCCGGTACGTGTTCAGTGGTGGTCATGAGCACGGATGACAACAACGCACTGACCCTGGTGGTCACGGCACACCCGGACGCCGACTCCCTGACCCACCACGTGGCGGAACGACTCGTATCGGCCCTCCGCCCTCGGGCGGTCGAGGTGGCGGACCTGCACCGCGAGCAGTTCGATCCCATGTTCTCCCCGGTGGACCGCCGGGCCTATCACGGGGGTGGCGGCCACCCTCCCGATGTCGCGCGCGAACACCGCCGTCTCGACCGCGCCACCGACCTCGTCCTGGTCTTCCCCGTGTACTGGTGGTCCGTGCCTGCGCTGCTGAAGGGGTGGATCGACCGCGTGTTCGTCAATGGCTGGGCCTTCGAGTACGCGGCCGAGTCGGGTCTGCGCCCGAAGCTGCAACGGCTCACGACGCATCTGCTGCCCGTCGCCGGTGCCGACTCCGGCATCTACGAGCGTCACGGATACGAACAGGCGCTGCGGACGCAGATCGAGCACGGCATCGTCGACTACGTCGGAAGCCGCCGTGGTGTCACCGCGTTCATCCACGAATCCGAGCAGCTCTCCCCCACGGCCACGGCGGCGAGCGTCACACGCGCCGTACGCGCCGTCAGCGAAGCCATACGGACCGGCTCACCGCGTGACCTCTCCCGTCCTGCGCCCGCGACGCTTGAAGCCGGGTGACCGAGGAACCTCCTGGCTGCCGAGGAGCCTCCTGCCCGGTCAGCGACGTCGGCCATGACGTGAATGCCGAAGAGCGGGCCCTCCCCCCCCCGGTACCGGAAGGGTAGGGCCCGCTCCTCGTGCGCCGGGTGGTGTGTCAGCGCAGCGCGGCGATCATGTCTTCGGCCAGCCTGGCGCTGGAGGCAGGGTTCTGGCCGGTGAAGAGGTTGCCGTCGATGATGTTGTGCTGCTGGTATGCCGCCCCTTCGACGTGGTCGGCGCCCAGCTCCCGCAGACGCGAGGCGAGCAGCCACGGAGCGCCCTCGGCGGTGCCGAAAAGCTGCTCCTCCTCGTCGGTGAACGCGGTCATCCTGCGGCCGGCGAAGAGCCAGTCGCCGTCCTCGTCCTTGGCGCTGAGCAGCGCGGCCGGACCGTGGCAGACAGCGCCGATGAGCTTGCCGCCCTTGTCCGCCTCGGCCAGCAGACGGCCCAGGTCGGCGTCCTGGAAGAGGTCGACGACCGGGCCGTGGCCGCCGGGCAGCACCACCGCGACGTAGTCGTCGATGCCGGTCTCTTCGAGCTTCAGGAGCGGGCCGAACTCCTCCAGCACCTTCTGGGCGTGTGCCACGTGGCGGGCGCACTCCTCCCCCGCGACCGCCGGGTCGGCGCTGTGCTCGTCCAGCGGCTGGAGTACGCCGCCCGGAGAAGCGAAGTCGACCGTGTAACCGGCCTCCACGAACTTCTCGTGCGGAGCGGCCAGTTCCTCCGCCCAGTAACCCGTCGGGTACTTCGATCCGTCGGTGCGCTCCCACACGTCGGCAGCCGACATGACGATGAGAACCTTGCCCTTGCTCATACGCGTTCCTTTTCCGTGCAGGGACATCCCGGGCAGGCGGCACCTTGCTCCGGGACAGTCGGTGGCCAGGCATGACGCGACGGCGACAGAGCGCGCAAGAGCGCCGACCGTGGGTGTGGGCCCGCTCATCGGCCGCCCGTCGGAGGAAGGCCGTGGAACCCCTTTGCGCCGTGCACATGCCGTGATCCGTCCTCTGTCACTCACCCCGAGGACGTACTTCCAGCATGGCCCGCCGCCGGTCCCGGTGGACGTGCGTAGCGGGCCCTGTGCGACAGCGGACCGGGCGGACCAGGACTCGCAGACCTACGCGGGATTCACGTTCAGGCGGCGATGAGGGCTGCGAGCCGGTCGGCGGCGGTGCGGGGCTCGCGGCCGAGGAGTTCGGCCAGCAGCGGGTCGGCTTCGGCGAAGTAGCCCTCGCGGGAGGCCTGGTACCAGGTGAGTATGAGCCGGGCCGTCTGCTCCGGCACACCGCTCGTGATCTGGTCGGCGACCCACTGTTCGTCGTCCACGACGACGCGTTCGATGGTGCGGCCGGTGAGGTTCGAGGCGATCTTGGCGAAGTCGTCGAAGGTGACGGCGGCCGGCGCGGTGAGGGTGACGGGGCCGTCGAGGGAGCGGTCACCGGCGAGGACGACCGCGGTGGCCTCGGCTATGTCGGCACGGTCGGTATACGGGATGGGGCCGTCTTCCGGCTGGGCGATCACGCCGGTCCGCTGCCACGGGCCGAGAACCTGGTCGAGCGGGCCGTAGGCGCCGTTGCGCAGTGCGGTCCAGGCGACTCCGGAGTCGCCGAGGAGCGCCTCGGTGGCGATGTGGAAGTCCGACGGCCGGTACGGGTTGCCGGGTACGGCGCCCTGCTGGCTCGTGTAGACGATCCGCCGGGTGCCGGCCGCGACCGCGGCTTCGATGGCGTTGCGGTGCAGGCCGACCATGTCGGCGGCCGGGTCGTTGCCGGACACCAGGAGGACCTGCTCGGCACCGGCGAACGCGTCACGCAGCGCGGCCGGGTCCTCGTAGGAGCCCTGCCGCACACGCACGCCACGGTCGGCGAAGTGCTGCGCCTTGGCGGTGTCGCGGACGCTGACGCCGATCCGGTCGGCGGGTATGCGCGTGAGGAGGTGCTCGACGGTGGCGCCGCCCAGCCCGCCGGTGGCGCCGGTGACAACGATCATGTTCTTGCCCTTCCCGGGCGCCCACTGTGTCCGTCCTGGCGGTGGGCGCAAGCATAAGTTGACCATGCTGGTCAGTTTCTCTTCCGGCTGCGACCGTAGGTAAACTGACCCGGTGAGTCAAATTACGACGGCGGGTGACAAGAGGAGGCGGTGAGGGCCATGGCAGGTGCGGTGTCTTCGGGTTCCCGGCTGCGCGCCGACGCCCGGCGCAATTCCGAGCAGATCCGCTCCGCCGCGATCGGCGCCTTCCAGGGGCAGGGCCTGACGGTGCCGCTGGAGGAGGTCGCCAAGGCGGCAGGGGTGAGCAAGGCCACGATCTTCAACCGGTTCGGCGGGCGGATCGGCCTCATCGAATCCGTCATCGAGGAGATCGTCGCGAGCGAGCTGTTCGCCGTCATCGACCACACCCGGACCATCGGCGACGTCGGCGAGCGGATCGCGTACTACCTCACCGCGATCCGCGACCTCCAGTACCGCCAGCCCGCCTTCAACGACATCCTGTTGCAGACCTATCCGCACTCGCGGCAGCTCATGGAGATCTGCCGGGCCGGCAGCGCGGCCAACGAAGAACTCATCGCGGCGGCGCGGGCCACCGGTGCGCTGCGGCCGGAGTTCACGGCGGACGACCTCCACGCACTCGTCGTCGACAACGCCCTCGCCCTCAAGCACGGCAAGCGGCCACCCCGGAACGACTACGACCGCCGCACCACGTACCTCCTGGACGGAATCCGAGGGCACTCCCCCGCTTCCAGCGGACGATGAGCACCCGATGAGGTGGCCGCAGCCGCGAACGGTGTGCGCGGCTGCGGACGGTCCCGCCTCTGCTCCCTACTCAGGGTTGATGTGCCAACGCTGCGCCGCTGTGGACGTGTTGCTGCTGGGGAGTGGGCGCAGCGGAGCGTAGTTGTCGTTGCCGTAGAGGCCGGTCACCGCCAGGTCCTCGTCGTTGTAGGGCGAGATGACGAACTGGTCGCTGGTGCCGCCCACCGGCCGGACGACCCACCACTGCGCCTTGTTGGAGCCGCACTTCTGGAGCAGCACCGATGTGCCGGCCTTTCCGTTGCCCTGGGTCTCGGCGCAGGAGCCGGTCTTGGCGGACTTCCACTTGTAGATGTCGGAGTGCCCACTGACCCGTTCGAAGGTGAAGGTCCGCGGGATGGTGCTGCCGTCGGCGTAGTACACCTGAAGGAAGGTGCCGGGGTTGCCCACCGTGTCGTCGGGGACGAGGTAGTTGTCGTGTGCGTGGTTGGTCAGGACGGAGGGTTCGGAGGGCACGTCGCCGGGTGCCGCCTGTGCCGAACCGCTGCCGACGAGGACACCGGCCAGCGCGGCTGCGGTGGCCATAGCTACCCGGAAGCATGAGTGGCGCATGGATCTCCTTTGGCGAAGGGTGTCCGGTGAGTGGAGCGTGCCGAGGCTGCCCCGCGAGAAGCCCCGGCAACGCACGCACCACGCACACCACCCGACCGAGTGCCCACGGGCGCGGGGAAGTTGACGCTCACACGCTTCCGGAGCCCCAGGGGCAGCAGGGGCACCACCGCACGCGCGTCAGTTCGTCGGCACCCTCCGGCGGATCCGAGCCCGCCCAGGCCCTAAATTTAACTATCTGGTAAGTTAAAATAATGCAGCGGAACACGACCTCCCGCGCTCGCCTGCTGGCCGCGGCCGAGCAGGTCTTCTACGAGCAGGGCATCACCAGGACGAACATCGACACCGTCGCCCGGGCGGCCAACGCGACCAAGCCGACCGTGTACGCACATTTCGCCTCCAAGTCGGCGCTCGTGGCCGGCGCGCTGGAGGCGAGACAGCAGCGCATCGCGGCCGACCTCGCCGCACGCCTGGCGGACGAGGAGCCCGGAGCGCCGCGCCTGACCGCCCTGTTCGACTGGTTCGCGTCCTGGTACGAGCACGCCAACGGCCGGGGCTGCGCCTTCCTCAACGCCGCCGCCGAGTCCCCCGGGGACGACACGGTGGCCGCCGCCGTACGGGCCGAGAAGCAGTGGCTGCTGCATGTGCTGCGAGAACTGTGCACGGAGACCGGGTGCGACCGCCCGGACGAGCTCGCCTCGCAGCTGCTTCTGCTGATCGACGGAGTCGCCGCGCGGGTCCTCGTGCACGGCCCTGGCGAGGCGAGCGCGGCCACGACCGCGGCAGCGCACGCCGCCGCCGCGCTCCTGGCGTCCGCCACGCACGGCCATGGCGCGTCTTGACGATCGTCCCGTGCAGCGCGCGCTGCGGATCGCGGCGGGTCTGGCGCTGTACGGGACGAGCCAGGCAGTGCTGGTGAAAGCCCGCCTCGGCACCGATCCGTGGACCGTGTTCACGCAAGGTCTCGCGCGGGTCACCGGCTTGACGCTGGGCCAGACCACCATCGTCGTCTCCCTGGCCCTGCTGGCACTGTGGATACCCCTGCACCAGCGCCCCGGACTGGGCACGGCCGCGAACGCGCTGATGGTGGGCCCGTTCGTGGACCTGGGAATCGCCTGGATCCCCGCACCGGAGCACTGGAGCGTGCGCGTCGCGTTCATGGCCATGGCCGTGCTCGGCGTGGCCGTCGCCACGGGACTGTATGTCGGAGCCGGATGGGGGCCCGGTCCTCGCGACGGGCTGATGACAGGGCTCGCGCGCCACGGCATCCCGCTGATCGCGGCCCGCGCCGGGATCGAGGTGAGCGTGCTCGTCGTCGGCTGGCTGCTGGGCGGCAGCGTGGGCGTGGCCACCGTCGTCTTCGCCGGTGGCATCGGGCCGCTCGTCGGCTACACGCTGCCCAGACTGACACTGCCTCCCGGGCGGCGGGGCGACGGCGGCCTCAACGGCGCGCGGCCCGCACCCGGCACTCCACGGTGACACCGTCGAACTGAAGCCTGCCTCGGGGCATCCGCACACGCGCGCCCGTCGCCGCGCGTGACCTGCGGGGTTCCGCTCCTCGCGCGGCGGCCGGGCTCATCGCGCGGCGTCGAGCACGGCGCGGGCGGCCCGGCGGGCATGGAGGGCGGCGTCCAGGTCCCCGGTGAAAGTGGCGACCGCCATGGCGCCGTCGAACAGGACCGCGAGCTGTGCCCCCGCCTTCTCCGGGTCCCGCGCCCCCGCCTCGGCCGCCAGCCGGATCACCAGCACGCGCAGCTCCCGCTTGTGGCTCTGCACGGCGGCCACCACCGGCGGCGCGGCGGCGCCCGCCTCTCCGTAGGCTCCGGCGAACACGCAGCCGCGGAAGCCCGGTTGGCGGAACCAGTCGTCCAGGAACTCGAAGGGACGGAGGGCCCTCCCCACCGGGTCGTCGACGGCGTCGACGTACTCCTCGATCGCGGCGCGGGCGATCCGGTCCCGGCGGTCCAGGCAGGCCGCGAGCAGTACGTCCTTGGAAGGGAACATCTGGTAGAGCCGCTTCAGCGGCACCCCCGCCGCGTCCCGGATGCGTCGCATCGTCACCGCGTGGACGCCGTGGGCGTAGAAGAGGTCGTCGGCGACCGCGACCACGCGCCCGAGCGTCTCGTCCTCGTCCTCGTCCATGGCGCGCAGCCTCCCTCCATGCCAACTCCGGTGATCCGTAAGCACGTTCGGTTCACATGTCACCCGTACGCGGCTTGAGAACGGCTGTTCTCGCCACTACGGTCTTCGGCAGAGAATAGCCGTTCTCGTGATGGCGTCAGTAACGGACTGTCCGGGGGGAAGTCGTGCTGCGTATCCATTTCAGCGCCGGAGATCTGGCCCGCACCAGGGTCGCGGACGGGCTGGACCCGTTATGGGAGATCGTCCTGAGCATCCATCAGCTCCACGAGCGGCGGCGGGACCCCGTCCTCCGCTCCTGGCGGCACGACGCGCGTACGCCGGGGGTGCGGGCGCAGCGCGTCCTGGCACCGCTGATGCCGCCCCAGGGCTATTTCCCCGACTTCCTCACCCCGGCGGCGGCGTCCGACGGGCTGGAGTGCGGGATCGACGCCGTGCTCTCCACCCCGCGCCACCAGCTGCGCGGCGAGGTCACCCTGCTCTCGGCCCGCAACCCGGTGCCCGCCTGGGCCCGGGCCCTGGCCGACGGGGAATGCGACACCCTGCGCCGCGTGGGGCAGGCACTGCGCCAGTACCACGCCTCGGTCCTCGAACCGAACTGGCAGCGCATCACCCACCGCACCGAGTCCGACCGCCTGGACCGGAGCCGGACCCAATGCCGCCTGGGCACCGAGGCGATGCTGCGCACCTTCGCGCCCCTGCTGCGCTGGCAGCCGCCGGTACTGTGCGCCGACTATCCCGTGGACCGGGACATGCACCTGCACGGGCGCGGGCTGCTGCTCGTGCCCTCGTACTTCTGCCGCCGCACACCGGTGGCGCTCGTCAACGAAACGCTGCTGCCCGTCCTCGTCTACCCGGCCAGGCCGGAACCGCCCGGCCCACCCGGCCCGCCCGCCGTACCGGAATCCCGGCTGGCGCCGCTGCTCGGGCACACCCGTACAGCCGTGCTGCAAACGCTCCGGCACCCCCGCACCACCACCGAGCTGGCAGGACACGCGGGGGTCTCCCTGTCCTCGGCCAGCGAGCACGCCGCCGTGCTGCGCCGCGCCGGGCTCGTCACCAGCACGCGGGAATCCCACTGCGTACGCCACGCCCTCACCCCGCTGGGTGCCGAGCTGCTCACGGGAAACACCTGACCTGCCGGTTTCGGACTCGCCCGAAACCGCTACCGGCGCGGCACGCCGGGCCCGCAGACTCTCGCTCGAAGGTCGTCACCGGGCCGCACTGCCCGGAGACGTCAACGGCCTGCGGCCGGGCGGACGGCCGGGAAGGTGACGGGGGTACGGTCCGGCCGGGACGGGCCGGCTCCGGCGACGCCGCCCGCACGTCAGTCATGAGCTGACGCGACCGGACCGGCTGGATGGTCCGGCAGGGCAACGGTGCTGCTGATTCTCTCGCCCAGTTTGAGCATGCCGTTCAGGAACAAGGAGCGCGAGAGCAAGGCATTGCGGAGGCGCGCGCCGGTGGCGGTGGCGGGGGCGAGGAACTTCCCGGTGCGGTCGCCGCCTTCCTGGCAGCCCTTGGCGTACTTGCGGAGCCTGCTCTCGTACCGGATGAAGGCCGTGCGGTACTCGCCCCCGGCCTGCGCCAGCTCACCTGCCAGCACGTAGGCGGCGACCATCGCGGTTCCCGTGCCCATGCCGCCGATGGTGGCTCCGCAGGCCGCATCGCCGACGAGGCACACCCGCCGCGTGGACCAGGTGTCCACGTCCGCCCGGCTGATCGAGTCGAAGTACAGATCGGGGGCCTGATCGAGGGAGGCGAGCAGGCGGGGTACCTCCCAGTCCATCCCGGAGAAGGCATCGGCGATCAGCTTCTTCTGCTGTCCGGGGTCGTGCCGGTCGTACGACAGCTCGGGCGAGGCAAAGACGAAGAACGCTCCCGCCCGTGCCGGATCCCGGTGGTCGGCACCGACGGAGGCGAGCCGCCCCGGCGCGTTGTAACCGACCGCTGGCCCTGGTGGGCGAGGGCGATGGTGTTGCGGATCTTCCGCTTGAGTGCGACGTCGGTGATGATGCCCTGGCTGGTGCTGGGGTCGGTGCGGGGCATGCCGCCGACGTCGGGGTCGCCGTCCTTGACGTCGATGAGGAATGCGTAGTCGTGCTTGCGAGTGGGGTCCAGGTGTGCAGGGTCATGGCTGGGCTCGGTGTCCTTTGCGGTGACAAGGTGTCGTGGCGGGCTGCTGGGGGCCGCGGAACCTGACGCACAAGTAGTCGGCGGGACGAAGGTCGTCGGGGGTCTGTGTGCCGCGAGAGCTGGACGCGGTGAGGTCCCGCACCCACGAGAAGGTCTCTCCGCTGTCGAGCACGGTGGCGCCCTGATGGCTGCTGGAGGTGGATGCAGGGACTCTCTCCTCGTGCGGCCGTGGTCCGAACGCTGACCGCCTGAGCCGCAGTAGCCAATCGCCCTGTCACCCGGCGGGAGGCTGCCTGCTGGTCGACCGAAGGAGCGGTTCCGCGGTCGAGCGGCCCGCCGCACCACCGCTTGCAGGCAAGCTGTGTCGCTTCACTGCCCTATCCAGCCGCAGATATCTCCAGGAGGCTCAGCCTTTCCTTGCGAGATTGGCAAGGACCTTCTCGGCAACGTCAACAGCTTGCGTGTTCAGCTCCTTCTCGGTCACCACGTGACCCGGCGAGTGCCTCTCCACATACAGGAAACGGCCCCGTCCGATGTCCACCGTCACGCAAGCCCGCCAGTCCTCGCCGTACATGACCTGTCGTGCGGCCATCCTCCCCTTCACCGTGACGGGGACGGCTTTGGTCGGCATCGGATCCGTCCCGTCGACGTTGCCCAGCAAGGCATTTTCGTTCCCGAACAGCGACACGATGTAGCCAGCAGCGTTGTCCTCGTCGGCGGTCATGGAGAAGTAGCAGCTCGCTTCGCCCTCGTCGGAGACCGGCTCGGCCTCCCGCACACCGAGGTCGTCCTGCTGTTCCTGCGCCAAGGTGCGCTCGCAGACGGAGTTCTCGTTCACATCATCGACGCGCAGCGGCGCGAGAGCCGCAGGTCGGCCTGGCGTGCTGGTTGCCTCCGGCGCCGAAGATGTGGCGAAGGTTCCACACCCTGTCACGCTCACGGCCGTGAGCAGCACCGCTGGCCACATGCGGAACTGGCGGCGCATGACACCCCCTTGCCGATGCGAGGCACCGTCCTGCGCCCGCGTTCCGCGGAGAATATCCCGATGCGACGTCGCTCGCCCGTCACGGATGCGGGACGACGGCTACGGGAGCCTTGGCGTGGTGCATGACGGCATGGGCCACCGATCCGATGTGGATCCCCAGCGAGGAGCGACGGGTACGGCGGCCGATGACGACCAGGGAAGCGTCCTGCGAGGCTGTCACGAGCCGCTCGCCGGGACGGCCCCTCTCGACGCGCTCCGAGAGGGGAACGTGCGGGTACTTGTCCCGCCAGGAACGCAGCGCCTCCGCGAGTGAGGTGGCCGCGCGCGAGGCGAGCTCGTCCATGGTCTCCTGTCCGACCAGACCGGGGTCGAAGTCGTACGCGTTCGGAGGCGACCACGTGTGGACGACCCGCAGGGTGGTCTCCCGCCTCGCGGCGGCCTCGAAAGCATGCGCGATGAGGTCCTCGTGCGGGCTGGCGAGGTCCACTCCCAGTACGACGTCACGGTACGGCGCATCGCCGCCCGCCCCGGAGCCGCCGTCCGCGGTCCGGTGCTCGTCCTCGGCCCGCTCCCCGGCGCGCACGAGGACGACCGGCCGCTCCGTCCTGGCCACCGTGGCCATGGCGACCGAGCCGACGAGGAAACCCACCATCGCGCCCAGCCCCCTGGAACCGATGGCCAGGACCTCCGCGTCCTTCGCCGCGGTGAGCAGGGCGGCGGAGGTCTCCCCCTCGACGCGTTCCGTCGAGACGTCCAGTCCCGGGTAGCGTGCGGTGATCTCAGCGGCGACCTCACGAGGTATCCGCTCCGCCCAGTGCTGCTGCGTCTCGGGAGAGAGAAGCGCTCCGGAGGGGTAAGAGGGCTCCCAGTGCCAGACGTGGACGAGGCGCAGAGGAAGTTTGCGGAGCAGCGCTTCGCGCGCCGCCCAGTCCGCGGCTGCCCGGCTTTCGGGAGAACCGTCGATACCGACGGTGACGGTACGGGCCATGACCAACACCTTCCAGTGAGAGGCGGGGATTCCTTGGTGAGCGTTCCACCTCGTGCGGCCGGGCAAGAGGGACCGACCGGCCCTGACGCACGGCCCATCCAGCCCCCGCCCCAGATCTCCGGGCTTTTTCAGCCCGGCCCGGCGGGGCCGTGCGCCGTCACGGTCTGCCCCGTCCGGCCGCTGTCGGCGGACCACGGGAAGAGGTGGGATCAGGAGTGTGAGAGCAGGTGATCCCATGTCCCGTACCGCGCCTGGCACTGGCGCTCCACCGGAGCGATCCAGCCACCAGCCTGCCCCTGGCACCGGGCAGTTCGAGGTCCGCTTCACCCATGGTGAGACGTATGCCGCGCACGTGGGCGGTCACGAGATCGTCGTCGACCAGCCGACTGAGGCCGGAGGCGACGGCAACGGCCCCACCCCGGTCGAATTGTTCGTCGTTTCGCTGGCGTCCTGTGTGGCCTTCTACGCGGGAGGGTTCCTCACCCGGATCGGGGTACGGCGTGAGGGATTGCGCGTCACCGCTGACTTCGCCATGGCGACCGACCGGCCGACGCGCGTGGCCCGGATCGGCCTGACCCTGACCGTGCCCGCCAGGCTGACCGAACAGCAGCGGCGTCGGCTCCTCGCCGTCGTGAACCACTGCACTGTCGGCAGCTCCCTCCGGCAGCCACCCCGTGTGGAGATACGGCTGCGGTGAAACGCTTCCCGCCGTCTGGGGGGTGCGGTGCCTCAGCCGGACAGTTCGTGGGTGCGACAGGGGCGCTCCGGCTCGCCGTCAAGCGCGAGCCCGCCCGGCCGTGCCGTCCGCGGCGGACGTGCCGGTGACCGGGACGACGGTGACCGGGCAGTGCGAGAAGCGGAGCAGCGCGCCAAGTGCCTTACGGCCGGGCCCGGTGCCGGACGAGCGGCTGAGGCGGCGCCCGCGAGGCCCCGCGATCACGGCCGTGTCGGCTCCCTTCGTCGCCGCGACGAGCGCCCATCGCCGGGCCGCCGCCGTGGTGCAGGGAACGACGGTGTGCGGAACCGTGTGCGCCGACGCCGCTCCCGTGTCGTGCGCACCGCGGGCGCCGGGCGCCACCGGCCCGGTGCCCGGTGCGCTGCCCCGCTCTGTAGGAGAGGCGGTCAGGGGCGTGACAGCCGCCGCCCGGCCCCGATCCGGCGAGCCCCGCTCCGGCGACCGGGCGCCCGCTTCCTCCTCCGTCTCCAGCGGCAGGACGCGCACGCCCAGCCGGGAGCGTGCCGCCTCGGTGAGAGCGTAGGCGGCGGCATCCGCGTCACGGACGCCCGTATCGGCCAGTACCACCGCGCCGGGCCCGGCCGGGTGCCGCGCCGGGTCGCCACGGACGACGACGAGCGGCGCGCGGGTGCGGACGGCCAGCCGGGCGGCGAGGGAGCCGAACAGCCGCCGCACCGGGCCGGGATCGTCGTGGCCTCCGACCACGACGAGTGCCGCCGTCCGGCTCTCGTGGGCCAGCGCGGTGACGGGGTCGCCGACCGCCGCACGGACGGCGACGGCCGACACGTCCTCGCCCCGGACGCGGGCCCTCGCCGCCGCGGCGGCGAGGACAGGGTCGGCCTCTTCGGCGTCCCGCACCGCGAACACGATCCTCAGCGGCGCACCACGGCGCCCGGCTTCCAGCACGGCCCGGTCCAGGGCCCGTACGGAACCCGGTGATCCGTCCACGCCGACCACGACAGGGTGCTCGCTCATCGAAGCCTCCAGCACTGTCCAGGACGTGCCCGTCCGGCGGGTGCAGCCGGGAGACGGGCCCTCGCCACGAGATTCGGCGCTCCGGGAGGTCCGGGGCAGGGGCCCGGCGAGCCAGTACCGGGTGCCGACCGGCCTCGGCCGAAGGGACCGCTCGGCTCTGCCGCCCGGTGGTCCGGGCGGCAGAGCATGGGCGATGGGGCCAAGTGGTGATGAGCAGGCCCGTGACGAGCAGGCGCGTGACGAGGAGGCGGCGACAATGACCGTGACCGAGACCACCGGCACGGGTGCGGACCCGCGCCCGGCCGCCGGGACCGCCTGGCGCGGCTTCGACGGCGTGGCCTGGCGGGACGAGATCGACGTCCGTTCCTTCATACAGGCCAACTACACGCCCTACACCGGCGACGGGGGCTTCCTCGCACCGGCGACCGACCGGACCCGCGCGGTGTGGGCGGCCGTCGCCCGGCTCTTCCCCGAGGAGCGCCGCAAGGGTGTCCTCGACGTCGACGCCGCCACACCGTCGACGATCACCTCCCACCGCCCCGGCTGGATCGACCGCGAGCGCGAGCTGATCGTCGGTCTCCAGACCGACGCTCCGCTGAAGCGGGCCATCATGCCGAACGGCGGACTGCGCATGGTGGCCAACGGGCTCAGGGCGTACGGCCGCGAGCCGGACCCCTTCGTCACACGCGTCTTCGGCACCTACCGCAAGACACACAACGAAGGTGTCTTCGACGCCTACACGCCCGAGATGCTGCGCGCCCGCAAGGCAGGCATCATCACCGGCCTTCCCGACGCCTACGGCCGCGGCCGGATCATCGGCGACTACCGCCGCGTCGCGCTGTACGGCACGGAACGGCTGCTGCGCGCCAAGCAGGCCGAGCGGGCTCTGCTCGACGCGTGCCCCTCCACCTCCGAGGTGGTCAGGGACCGCGAGGAGCTGGCCGAGCAGATCAAGGCCCTCGGCGAACTGGCGGAGATGGCCGCCTCGTACGGCTGCGACGTCACCCGCCCGGCGGCCGACGCGCATGAGGCCGTCCAGTGGCTCTACCTGGGTTTCCTCGCCGCGGTGAAGGAGCAGAACGGCGCCGCCATGTCGCTCGGCCGCACCTCCGCCTTCCTCGACGTCTATCTGGAACGCGACCTCGCCGAGGGCCGTATCGACGAGAGCCGCGCCCAGGAACTCATCGACGACTTCGTCATCAAGCTCCGCATCGTGCGCTTCCTGCGCACCCCCGAGTACGACGCCCTCTTCTCCGGCGACCCCACCTGGGTCACCGAGACCCTCGGCGGCATCGGCGAGGACGGACGGCCGCTGGTCACCCGTACCTCCTTCCGCCTTCTCCAGACCCTCCGCAACCTGGGCCCCGCGCCGGAGCCCAATCTGACCGTGCTGTGGTCGCCCCGGCTGCCCGAGGGGTTCAAGCGCTTCTGCGCGCGGCTGTCCGTCGAGACCAGCTCCCTCCAGTACGAGTCGGACGAGCTGATCCGGCCCCGCTCCGGCGACGACAGCGCCATCGCCTGCTGCGTCTCCGCGATGGCGACGGGGAAGCAGATGCAGTTCTTCGGCGCCCGCGTCAACCTCGCCAAGGCGCTGCTCTACGCGGTCAACGGCGGAAGGGACGAGATGACCGGCGAACAGGTCGCGCCCGCGACCGTGCCGCTCACCGGCGAGTACCTGGATCACGCCGAGCTGACCGCCGCCTTCGACCGCACCCTGGACTGGCTCGCGGCGACCTACGTGGACGCGCTCAACGTCATCCACTACATGCACGACAAGTACGCCTACGAGCGCGTCGAGATGGCCCTGCACGACCACCCCGTCCACCGCACCCTGGCCTGCGGCATCGCCGGACTCGCCGTGGCCGTCGACAGTCTCTCCGCCGCCGAATACGCCCGTGTCAGGGTCGTCCGTGACCCGTCCGGACTCGCCGTGGACTACGTCGTGGAGGGCGACTACCCGGCATACGGCAACAACGACGACCGGGCGGACGTCCTCGCCGTCGACCTGGTGCGCGGCTTCATGGCCAAGCTGCGCCGTCACCCGGCCTACCGGGGCGCTGAGCACACCCTGTCGGTGCTCACCATCACCTCGAACGTGGTCTACGGCAAACACACCGGCAACACCCCCGACGGCCGACGCGCCGGGACGCCCTTCCCGCCCGGTGCCAACCCGATGAACGGCCGCGACCGGCGCGGCATGGCCGCCTCGGCGCTGTCCGTGGCGAAGATCCCCTACGACCAGGCCCGCGACGGCATCTCCCTCACCTCCACCATCACACCGGAGGGGCTGGGACACGACCCGGCGGAGCGCGCGGACAATCTCGTCGGGCTCCTCGACGCGTACATCGAGGCGGGCGGTTTCCACATGAACGTCAACGTCCTCGACAGGGCACTGCTGGAAGACGCCATGGAACACCCCGACAACTACCCCGACCTGACCATCCGTGTGTCCGGCTACGCGGTCAACTTCGTCCGCCTCACCCGTGAACAGCAGTTGGACGTGATCAGCCGGACCTTCCACGGTGCGCCGTGAACGCCGCGGGAACGCTCACCGGGCGCGTGCACTCGTGGGACCTGTCCACCGGGGTGGACGGGCCCGGGACCCGCTTCGTCCTCTTCCTCAGCGGCTGCCCGCTGCGCTGCCTGTACTGCGCCAACCCCGACACCTGGAACATGCGCGACGGTGAACCGGATTCGGTGGAGGAGGTGATGCGGCGGATCACGCCCTACCGGCGCTTCCTCGTCACCTCCGGCGGGGGCGTCACCCTGACCGGCGGCGAGCCGCTGCTGCAACCCGCTTTCACCAAGGCGGTGCTCCACCGCTGCAAGGACCTCGGTCTGCACACAGCCCTGGACACGTCGGGTCTCCTCGGTGCACGCGCCGACGACGCCCTGCTGGCGGACACCGACCTGGTGCTGCTGGACATCAAGTCCATCGATCCGGGGCGCTACCGGAAGCTGACCGGGGGCGAGCTGGGCCCGACGCTGGCGTTCGCGCGGCGGCTGGCCGCGCTGCGCGTGCCGGTGTGGGTCCGTTACGTGCTGGTGCCCGGCTGGACGGAGGACAGCGCGTCCGTCGACGGGCTGGCCCGCTTCGTCGCCGGGCTGGGCAACGTGCGGCGGGTCGATGTCCTGCCCTTCCACAAACTCGGCGCCCACAAGTACGACGCCCTCGGTATCCCTTTCCCGCTCCGCGACACCCCGGTCCCGGACCCGGCACTCACGGCGCGGGTACGCCAACAGTTCCGCGAGCATGGCCTCCGGGCGTGGTGAGCCACGGATGAGGAGCCGAGCGACCCCCTCGCCGGGTGCCCCTCGGCACCGGACCGCGAGACCTGTGGCCCCTGCGGTGCGGCGGGCCGGGGGACGACGGTGAAGGAACGGGACCGGAAGCTCCGGGCCCGGTGGGCGGCCGGAGGGCCCGCCGCCACGGAATTCGGTACGGGAGGGGAGCGGCGTCATGGAGATCGTGGCAGGTGTCGACGGGTCCGGTGGCGGCTTCGCAGTGGCGGAGTGGGCCGCGTGCGCGGCGGGTTCGACGGCCTGCGTGCTGCGACTCGTGCATGTCACCGCGCCCGGGAGCGCGGCCTCGCCCTGGTCCGGCGCCCCGGAGCGGATGCTGAACGGCCTCGGCACCTCGCTCGCCGCACGGCACCCCGGGCTGGAGCGGAAAGGGCAGGTGCTCACCGGGAACGCCGGTCCCGCTCTGGCCGATACGGCCGACGACGAGACCGGGCTCCTCGTGGTGGGCGCGCGGGGCGGCGGCGGGTTCCCCGGGCTTCTGCTGGGGTCGGCCGCGCTGGCGACGTTGAAGGCCGCCACGTGCCCGGTCGCGCTGATACGTACGGGGGCTCCGGCGCCGGAGCCGCGCGGGGACTCACCGGCTCCGGAACACCCGCCCGTACCCGCTCGGGCGTACGGGAGCAGGTCGGAGGTGGTGCTGGGAGTGGACGCGCACGCCCCTGACCGCGAGGCCGTGGGATACGCGTTCGCCGAGGCGTGGCGGCGCGGCGCACGGCTGCGGGCGGTGCACGCCTGGGACCCGGCCGCGCGGTACGACCCGTGGCGGCCCTACGCCGTCCCCGGGGAGGACCGGGCGGTGTGGGAGGACGAGGAAGTGCGGGCGCTGGCGTGCGCCTTGCGGGAGTGGCGGCGAAAGTACCCGCGGCTCCAGGTGCTGGAGGACGTGCGCGGGTTCAGCCCTGCCAGGGCCCTGGTGCACGCCTCGGAGGGAGCTGACCTGCTGGTCGTGGGGCGGGGCGCGGACGGACTGCTCGGCCCGGCGGGCGACGCCGTCGCCCACCACGCCCGCTGCCCCGTGATCTTCGTGCCCCGCGGTCCGGGCGGGTGACGTCCGGTCCCCGCCGGAGCCGCGCGGCCGGGCGAGGTGCCCCAGTGGCCCAGGAGGCGTGGCTTGATGTGCTCGGGGCGCAGCGGCTCGGTGAGCAACGGGTTGGCCAGAAGATGGATCTGACCAGCAGCCAGGCAGTTTGCCGCGCGCCAGTGTGCGTCGAGCGAGTGCAGTTCCTCCTCGGTCAGGACGGACGGCTCGGGCGTGGTCGTCTCGTGCACGGCCTCCTCCGCGAGTTCGGTGTGCCGGGCGTTCCCCCGCTCTCCGTGCGTTCCCCGCTCTCCGTTCCTCGCCGCCGCACGGGGGCGGGCGACGGATACCGGGGACATGCTGGTGCCGGGGCCAGTCGGATCCCAGGGCCGTACGGGACAGATCCCGGGCCGACCGTCCCGGTGACCGGGAGGCCGAAGAGGCGGCAGGGACACAGGAGGCGGGAACGTGGACGACGAGGGAACGGGACACGGAAGACAGCGGGAGAGGGCGGCCAGGCTGCCCCGCAAGGTCTACGAGAGGGAACTGCTCCGGCTCCAAGCGGAGCTGGTGACCCTCCAGGAGTGGGTGCGCGAGGAGGGCGCGCGGCTCGTGGTCCTCTTCGAGGGGCGTGACGCCGCGGGCAAGGGCGGAGCCGTCAAGCGCGTCGCCGAGCATCTCAACCCCCGTATCGCCCGCACCGTCGCTCTGCCCAGGCCGAGCGAGCGGGAGCGCGGGCAGTGGTACTTCCAGCGCTACGCCGGACAACTGCCGGGCGCGGGCGAGATCGTCCTGTTCGACCGAAGCTGGTACAACCGCGCCGGGGTCGAGCGGGTGATGGGCTTCTGCACCGAGGAGGAGTACCGGCTCTTCCTCCGCCAGTGTCCCGTCTTCGAGCGGCTGCTGACGGAGGACGGCATTCTGCTGCGCAAGTACTGGTTCTCCGTGAGCGACGCCGTCCAGGAGCAGCGGTTCCGCAGCAGGCTGGAGGACCCCACTCGGCGCTGGAAGCTCTCGGCCATGGACCTGGAGTCGGTCACCCGGTGGGAGGCGTACTCACGGGCCAAGGACGAGATGTTCGCGGGCACGGACACCACGGAGGCGCCGTGGTACGTCATCGAGAGCGACGACAAGCGCAGCGCACGCCTCAACGTCATCGCCCACCTGCTCTCCACGGTGCCGTACCAGGAGGTGAGGCGTCCCCCGCTCACTCTCCCCGCGCGCCCGCCCGCCGTCGGCTACCGACGCCCGCCCCGCTCCTCCCAGCGCTACGTACCGGACCACGCGGCGACGCTGCTCGACGGCACCTGACGGGCCCCGCCGAAGAGCCGGATGGACCCGCCGAAGGCCCCCTACGGCCCCTGGGAGCCGCCTCCCCGAAGACCGACGCTGTCATCGAGAACCCCAGCAGCCCAGGAGAGGTGACCGCGATGACGCGCCCGGCAGAGCCCCGCCCGCGTGACGTCCACGCGCTGTTGTCCGACGGGACCACCGTGCGCATCCACCGCGCGGCCCCCTCGGACAGCGACGAGGTACTGCGCCTGTACGAGGGGATGTCGGCCCAGAACCTCCGGCTGCGGTTCTTCTCCGTCAGCGACCGAAGCGCACGGCTGGCCGCCGACCACGTCCGCGACCCGGGCTTCGGACGCTGCGCGCTCCTCGCGCACGTCGCGGGCCACCTCGTCGGGATCGCCGAGTACGCCCAGTGCCCGGCCGACACCGGTCCCGTCGGCGCCCGGGCCCCGCGCACCGCCGACATCTCCGTCGCGGTCGCCGACGCCTGGCACCACCACGGCGTCGGCACGCTGCTCCTGGAACACCTGGTGGACGCGGCGCGCGAGGCGGGCATCCGTGCCTTCAGCGCGGACGCGCTGTCGGAGAACCGCGAGATACTCAAGGTCTTCGCCGATCTGGGGCTGCGGACCTCCCGGTGGTTCGAGGGACCCGAGGTCCGTTTCCTGGTGCACCTGGAAACGGACGAGCACTACCGGGAAGCGGTGGACGCCCGGGACAGCGCCGCCGACGTGCTGAGCCTGCGTCCGCTGCTCGAACCGCGGTCGATCGCCGTCGTCGGTGCCGGGCGCAGGCCCGGCTCGGTGGGCAGGGCCGTGCTCAGGAATCTCTCCGAGAGCGGCTATCCGGGAACGCTCCACGCGGTCAACCCGCGCGCGCACTGCGTCGCCGGTGTCTCCAGCTACCCGTCCCTCGACGCGCTGCCCACCGCGCCGGATCTCGCGGTGGTGGCCGTCCCAGCGGCGGAGGTGCCCGCCACAGCGGACGCCTGCGGCAAGCGCGGCGTACGCGCGCTGGTGGTGCTCTCCTCCGGCCTGGACGCGGAGCACTCGGCCGCCCTGCTCGCGACCTGCCGTACCTACGGGATGCGGCTGGTGGGGCCCAACTGCCTCGGCATCGCCAGCACCACCGACGCCCTGCGCATGAACGCCACCTTCGCGGCGCACTGCCCGACGCGGGGAACGGCAGGGGTGGCCGTGCAGTCCGGCGGCGTCGGCATCGCCGTCCTCGACAAGCTCTCGCGGCTGGGCATCGGCGTCTCCAGCTTCGTCTCTCTCGGCGACAAGCTGGATGTGAGCGGCAACGACATGCTGCGCTGGTGGGAGTCCGACGGCACCACCGATCTCGTCGTGCTCCACATGGAGTCCTTCGGCAACCCTCGCGCCTTCTCCCGTACCGCCCGTCGTGTGGCCCGCCGGATGCCGGTCCTCACCGTGGACGCGGGCCGCTCCGACGCGGGCAGGCGCGCCGCGGCCTCGCACACGGCCGCCGCCGCGACCCCGACCATGACCCGTCAGGCGCTGTTCGGGCAGGCCGGGGTCATCGCCACCGACGGCATCGGCGAACTGATCGACACGGCGGCCCTGCTGCACTCCCAGCCCCTGCCGTCGGGCACCTCGGTCGCCGTCGTCAGCAACGCGGGCGGCATCGGCGTACTCGCGGCGGACGCCTGCGTCGAAGCCGGGCTCCAGGTGCCGTCGCTGCACAGCACACTGAACGACGGTCTCCTGGAGATCCTGCCGCCGGGCGCCTCCGCCGCGAATCCCGTGGACACCACGGCGGCGGTCTCCGAGGAACAACTGCGCGCCTGCGTCGACCGGCTGGCGGAGGCCCGTGGGCTCGATGCCGTGCTGGTGGTCCTCGCGCCCACCGCGCTGGCCGCGGCGACCGGCGACGATCCGGTCCGCGCGCTCACGCACAACCTGGGGCACCGCCCCCGGACGATCGCCGCCGTCCTCACCGACCTGACCACGTCCACCGAGCTACGGCCCACGGGCAGCGGCTCGGCGGTGCCGGTGTACGCGGACGCGCGGCAGGCCGCCCGCGCCCTCGCCCACGCGGCCCACTACGCACAGTGGCGTGCCCGCCCCCCGGGCACCGTGCCCGAGGCCCACGGCACCGTGCCGGAGGCGGCCCGCGCCCTCGTCGCGGAGTACCTGGCGGAGAACCCCGGGGGCGGCTGGCTCGATCCCCTCGGCTGTGCGCGCCTGCTGGAACACTACGGAGTGCCCCAACTGCCCTGGCGCTGGGCCACGGACGAGGAGGAGGCCGCGCAGGCGGTGGCATCGCTGACGGCCCAGGGCGCCGACCGGGTGGCACTCAAGGCGTACTGGCCCGGCCTGGTGCACAAGAGCGACGAGGGCGCGGTCGTGCTCGACCTCGACGGCGAGGACCGGGTCAGGGCCGCCTACCGACGGCTCGCCACCCGTTTCGAGGGCCAGATGTCCGGCGCGGTCGTCCAGTCCATGGCGCGGCGCGGCGTCGAGCTGTTCGCGGGCGTCGTCCAGGACGACGTCTTCGGCCCGCTGATCCTGTTCGGCCTCGGCGGTACCGCCACCGAACTGCTCGCCGACCACGCCGCGCGCCTGGCACCCCTCACCGATCAGGACGTGCACGACCTGATCACCTCGCCTCGGTGCGCACCGCTGCTCTTCGGACACCGGGGCACCCAGCCGGTGGACCTCGAAGCGCTGGAGCGGCTGCTGGCCGCCCTGTCCCGGATGGCCACCGACCTGCCGCAGCTCGCCGAGACGGACCTCAACCCCGTGATGGCCGGGCCCGGAGGCGTCGTGGCGGTCGACGCCCGGATCCGTCTCGTGCCCCGGCACCGCAAGGACCCGTATCTGCGCCGGCTCCGCTGAGAGCGGAAGCGGACGCCAGGAGGAGGAGCGATGAAACACCGCAGGATCGACAACGTGATGACCAGCGACGTCGCACGCGTAGGCCCCGGCGCGACCTTCAAGCAGGTCGCCGCCATTCTGGCCGACCGCCGGATCAGCGGACTGCCGGTGGTGGACAAGGAACTGCACGTGCTCGGCGTCATCTCGGAGACCGACCTCATGGCCCGGCAGGCCACGCTGGAGCAGCGGCGGCAGGATGCCCTCGACCGCCCTGGACAGCCCCAGTGGCTGCGGCGCCTGGCCCTTCCTGGGTGGGCGCGCAAGGCGGCCGGGAAGGCGGAGGCCACCACGGCCCAGCAGCTCATGTCAGCGCCCGCCATCACCGTGGGCCCCGGCGACACCGTCACCGGGGCCGCCAGGGCCATGGCGCGGCACGGCGTGGAACGGCTGCCCGTCACCGACCCGAAGACGGGCCGTCTGGTCGGCATCGTCACCCGGCACGACCTGCTGAAGGTCTTCCTGCGGCGGGACGCCGAGATACGCGCGGAGGTCGTCAACGAGGTACTGATCCGCTCGCTCTGGCTGCGCCGCAACGCCATCGACGCCACCGTCATCGAGGGCGTCGTGACGCTGAAGGGAGAACTGGAGAAGCGCAGCGACATTCCGGTCGCCCTGCGGCTGACGGAACAGATCGACGGAGTGGTGTCCGTCGTCGACGAACTCACCTGCCGGATCGACGACGCGCACCTCCAGCCGTCCGAGCAGGCGCTGGAGGGCGTCGCCGACAACTGGCTGCGCAAGCTGTGAGGAACCGGGCCCCGGCGTCCCTGGCCACCTGGAACGGGAGCCGGGAGCGGGGGCCCTCCGGCCCCGGCTCCCGGCCCGGTGTCAGCGCGACGCTCACGGCGGACGGCACGGCTTGTCACACGGACGCGGACCGAGGAGGAACAGATGATCACGAAGAACCGGTTCGTTGCCGTCCTGCCTCCCGGGCACGGCGACCGGCTGATGGAACTCGCCCACGAGGTCCACTTCCCCGCGGGCACACGCCTCTTCCACGAGGGCGGCAGGGCCGACCACTTCTGGTTCCTCCGCAGTGGGGCCGTCACCCTCGACGTGCACGTCCCGGGCCGCCGCACGGCGGTCGTGGAAACGCTGCGGCACGGTGACCTCCTGGGCTGGTCCTGGCTGTTCCCCCCCGTACCAGTGGCACCTGGGCGCGGTCGCGGCCAGCGAGGTGCACGCCTACGAGTTCGACGCCGAGGCCGTGCGCGCCCTGTGCGACGAGGACCCCGTCCTGGGCCGGGCCGTGGCCGTCTTCGTCGCGCAGACCGTCGCGCGCCGTCTCAAGTCCTCCCGGATGCGCCTGCTCGACCTGTACGGGCCGCACGGCAGCGGCCCCGCGCCATGACGGCCGCGCCCTGTGCCCCGGTCCGTCCGCACACATCTCAGCCGCGTCCGAAGGAGGACATGGTGAACCAGAGCCCGCACACCGTGAGCGACGTGATGACGCAGACCGTCATCGCCGTAGGCCGGAACGCGGCCTTCAAGGACATCGTCAAGACGCTGGAGCAGTGGCAGGTGAGCGCCATCCCTGTCCTGGAGGGCGAGGGCCGGGTCGTCGGCGTGGTCTCCGAGGCGGACCTCCTGCCCAAGGAGGAATACCGGGACCAGGCTCCCGGTCAGGGAGCCGGGCCGGCGCGCCTCAGCACCCTCGCCAAGGCGGGCGCGATGACGGCCGGGGAACTGATGACCGCCCCCGCGGTCACCGTGCACGCGGACGCGTCCCTGCCGGAGGCCGCGCGGATCATGGCCCACCGGCGGGTCAAGCGGCTTCCCGTCGTCAACACTCAGGGCCTGCTGGAAGGGGTCATCAGCCGCGGCGACCTGCTGAAGGTCTTCCTGCGCCAGGACACCGATATCGCGGAGGAGGCCGAGGACCAACTGCGGCACCTGTTCCCCACACCCGTCAGCCCACTGCACGTCACCGCGGCGGACGGCGTCGTCACGATCGCCGGAACGGTACGCGACGCCTCCCTCATCCCCGTGGCCGTACGCCTGACGCGTGCCGTGGAAGGAGTGGTGGGCGTGGACTGCCGTCTCACCGACGCCTGGGGCTTCGGCCTCGGCCACGGGCACGGCGTACCCGGCTCCCCGCCCCTCCCCCGGACTTCCGGCCCCGGCCCGGCCACGGACGCCGAGCCGGAACCGGACGGGGAGTGACGGGCGAGAGCCGGTCGGCCCCACTCGCACCCGCACAAGGGCCGTTCGGCTCTGGCGTGGGAGAGCGGGGACGGTAAAGGCTCTTGAGGACGGGCCGACGGCGTTCAGGGAGCAGGCATGACCAGCACGGGCGAATTCTCCGCGGAGAACCCCATCAAGGTGTTCCTCCTCGACGACCACGAGATCGTGCGACGGGGACTGATCGACCTGCTCGGCGGGGAGCCGGACATCGACGTCATCGGTGAGGCGGCGAGCGCGGACCAGGCTCTGGCGCGGGTGCCCGCGCTCCGGCCGGACGTCGCCGTACTGGACGTCCGGCTCCCCGACGGCGACGGCATCTCGGTGTGCCGAGAGCTGCGTTCGGCGCTCCCCGGGCTCGCCTGCCTCATGCTCACCTCCTTCGACGAGGAGGACGCACTGCTCGACGCGATCATGGCAGGCGCCGCAGGCTACGTCCTCAAGCAGATCGAGGGCGCCGACCTCATCAGCGCCGTACGCACAGTCGCCGGAGGCAAGTCCATGCTTGACCCGGCGACCACCGCGCGCCTGATGCACTCGCTCCGCGGCTCCGAGGCGCCCTCGCAGGAGGACGAGCGGCTGGCAGACCTCTCCCCCAGGGAGAGCGACATCCTGCGCCTGATCGGTGAGGGCCTCACCAACCGTCAGATCGGCAAGCGCCTCTACTTGTCGGAGAAGACCGTCAAGAACAACATCTCCCGGCTGCTGGGCAAGCTGGGCGTGCAGCGGCGCATCCAGGCCGCCGTGATCGCCTCCCAACTGGGCCCGCAGGAGCCGAAGGAGCACGGTGCGGGCGGTGCGCCGGGCCACCGGCCAGGCGGCCCTCGCTGACCAGCCCGGGTAGCACGAACCGGACGGCCCCCCTACGGCGCCCCGTATGGCCCTACGCCTCTCCGACGCAGGCCCGCACAGTGAAGAAGAGCTTCGGGACTTCGCCATTGGTCCCCCGAGGCCGGTCCGTTCGCTGTCCGCCAGGCCGAGAGGAGCACGTCATGCGGCACACGACCCTCGACGCCGCCACCCTGGAGACGCTGATCTCCGCCGCGGTCGCCGCGCCCTCGATCCACAACACCCAGCCCTGGCGCTACCGGCTGGCGCCCGACACCCTCACCCTCTCCGTCCGCGCCGCGACCGAGCGCGGGCTGCGGCACACGGACCCCGTCGGGCGTGCCCTGCACCTGTCCGTCGGGGCCGCCGTCCTCAACATGCGGGTGGCCGTCGCCCACTTCGGCTGGAAGCCCCTGGTGCGGCTGCTGCCCGTGCCCTCGGAGCCGGACCTGCTGGCGACGGTGCGGCTGGCGGGCGCTTCACGGCCCGACCCCTCGCACCGTGAGGATCTGTACGAGGCGGTCTGGCGCCGCCACAGCAGCCGTCTCCCCTTCACCGGCCATCCCGTTCCCCCGGCACTCCGGGCCGAGCTGACGGAGGCCGCGCACAGCGAGGGCGCGGCACTGGTCTTCCCCGGGCAGGACGAGGTCGCCCGGCTGCTGGCGCTGACGGCGGACGCGGAGAGCCGTGGTTTCCAGGACGCTGAGCGGCGTGCCGAGATCCGCCGATGGGCCTACGGATCCGGTCCGGGGCTCGGCATCGGAACAGCGGCGGGGCCGCAGGACACACGGCGGAAGCTGCCGATGCGGGACTTCACCGGGGCGCGCCGTACCGCCGGACTCCCCAGCCGAGCCTTCGAGCGCCACCCGCTCCTCGCCGTGCTCTCCACACAGCACGACCGGCGGGCCGACTGGCTGCGCGCGGGACAGGCACTGGAACGCGTCCTCCTGCTCGCCACCGCGCACCGGCTGCGTGCGTCGCTGTTGCACCAGGCGCTGGAATGGCCCGATCTGCGCTGGGCGCTGGGCGACGCGGGAGTACCCGTCCGGCATCCGCAGATGCTGGTCCGGCTGGGCTACGGCCCCCCTGGGCCCGCGACGCCCCGGCTGCCCGCCGACGCGGTGCTGGACGGCGCACGGTCGCGACAGAGCTGACGAGGGCTGTCGCCCTCGCACCGGGGTTCACCCCCCGTCGGGGGACAGTACGGGGACGCGCCACGCCAGCCGGGTGCCGCCGCTGGACGGTTCCGTCAGCTCCATCTCCCCGCCCAGCCGCTCCGCTCGCTCGGCGAGGTTCCGCAGCCCGCTGCGGCGTACGCCCTCGGGGAGCCCGCAGCCGTCGTCGGTGACCGTGAGCGTCAGCCGCCCGTCGTCGGCGACGATCCGCACCTCGGCCGCGTTGGCCCCGGCGTGCCGGGCCACATTGCTCAGTGCCTCCTTGAGTACCGTGAGCATCTGGTCGGTGACCGCTCCGGGCACGTTCGTCTCCACGAGCCCCTCGACCCGGAGCGAGGGGGTGAATCCGAGCATGCCCGTGGCCTCGTCGACCGTCTCGGCGGTGCGTGCCCTCAGCCCCCGCGCCTCGCCCGCCTCGTGCGAGCGCAGGCCGAAGATGCTCGACCGGATGATCTTGATGGTGCTGTCCAGGTCCTTCACGGCCCTGGCCAGCCGGTCCGACAACTGCGGGTGGTCAGACAGCCGCTGGGCACTCTGGAGCGTCATCCCCGTGGCGAACAGCCGCTGGATGGCAAGGTCGTGCAGATCGCGCGCGATGCGGTCGCGCTCTTCGAGAAGCGCGATCTGCTCCGCTTCCCGCCGCCGCTCCGCCACCTCCATGGCCAGGGCCACCTGCCCCGCGAACGCGAGCGCGGGCGCCGTCTCGTCCTCGCCGAACAGCGCCCGCCCGGCCCGTCGGGCCAGCATCAGCACACCCCGCGCCCCCTCCCCCGACCCCAGCGGCAGGGCGAGCGCGGGCCCGAGACCCGCCCAGGGGCCGGGGTCCTTCTCCACCCTGGGGTCGTGCTGGATGTCCGCGCTCGTCAGCGGCTCGGCCGCCTGGAGCGCGGCTCCCATGAACCCGTCCTCGTGCGGCAGCACGACCCGGCGGTGCGCCTGCGCGCGCTCGCCCACGGCGAAGCTCGTCCGTAGTCCGTCCGAGCCCTCCACCGGAACCGCGACCACGCCCAGATCGGCCGAGACGATCTCCTTCGCGCGGCTGACGACCAGCTCCAGCACCTCACCGCGGGCCGCACCCGACAGCAGGGCCCCGGTGATCTCCCCGCCCGCGGAGGACCACCGCTCACGGCGCTGCGCCTCCTCGTAGAGCTGGGCGTTCTCGATGGCGACGCCCGCGGCGACGGCGAGGGTGGCGAGAACGGCCTCGTCCTCGGCGTCGAACTCCTCGGCCCCGCGCTTCTCGGTGAGGTAGAAGTTGCCGAACACCTCGTCCCTGACCCGGATGGGCACCCCGAGGAACGAGTGCATCGGCGGATGCCGGTCGGGAAAACCGTACGAGGCCGGATGGTCCGACAGCTCGGCCAGCCTCAGCGGCTCCGGATGCCGGATGAGCTGCCCCAGCAGGCCGTGCCCCCTGGGCAGGTCGCCGATCTCCGCGACCTGCTCCTCGGCCATCCCCACAGGCAGGAACTGCGCCAGCTCCTGCCCCTCCCCCACCACACCCAGCGCGCCGTATTCGGCGTCCACCAGCACCACCGCCGCCTCGACGATCTGCCGCAGCACCTGGGACACTTCCAGCCCCCGCCCGACCGACAGCACCGCCTCCAGCAGCCCGTGCAGCCGGTCCTGCGTCCCGCGCACCGTGCTGATGCGGCGCTCAAGTTCTTCGAGCAGCTCATCGAGATGTAACCGCGGAACACCTCCTGTGCCCCCCGTACCGCTGGCACCAGTACCACCCATCGATACCTCCACGAGGTCCGAGCCCTGCCCCCGGAACTCAACGTAGCGGTTCAGAGCCGCCGCGCCCCATGGGCAGCGGCACACCGTCCTCAAGCCGCAGGGCGCGGTACGGCACGACGGGGATCACTCCCACAAGCGGGCCGAACGCTCACACCGTGTGTACCGCCCGGCCCATGACACGCCGTTTTGGGCCGCGTGACCCTGGAAGCGACCCCGTTTCACGATCCCGAGGGAAGTGATCCACGTGTCCTCTCACGTCCTGGTGGCGTACGGCAGCAAGCACGGCTCCACGGCGGAGATCGCCCAGTGGGTGGCCGACGCGCTGAGCGCCCACGGCCACGAAGTCACGGTCCGGCCCGCCGACGAGGTGCGGTCCCTCGACGGCTACGACGGCGTCGTCCTCGGATCCGCGCTCTACGCGGGACGCTGGCACCGCGGGGCCCGGCGCTTCGCCAGGCAGTACCGCGCGGACCTGGCCGTGCTTCCCGTCTGGCTGTTCAGCAGCGGCCCTCTCGACGGTTCCGCGGCGGAACGGGACATCCCCGCCACACGTCAGGTGCAGCGGATCGCGGCACGCCTGGGCGCCCGGGAGCACGTCACCTTCGGCGGCCGGCTGACGGCCGAGGCCGGGGGACGGCTCGCGCGGCGCGTCGTGGCCGACGGCAAGGGCGGGGACTTCCGCGACCCGCAACACGTCAAGAGGTGGGCCGCCGGTGTCGCCCTTGAGCTGAACCCCGCACCCGGAAAGCGGCCTTGAGCACGTCGGCTCCGGTCCGCCGCACATGTGCGGCGG